>JALFLW010000003.1 GCA_022774505.1 Lachnospiraceae bacterium | reverse complement strand
ATGATTTTTGGCTTCTAAAGAAGAATGCACCCGGAAGGCTGTGATCTGGAAATTGCCGCAGATCAGTAGGATTGCCAGGAAGTCTTTGCTTTGCAATGTTTCGATGAATACGTGCCTGGACGATCGAGCCTCCAGGGGGGGGATTCAGACCCTTAAAAGCCAAAAATCATATTCAATACCCCAGAACATCAGAAACAGTCTGGGTATATCATAGTTCTTGTTGTGCGAAGTTTGAGTATTTAACTATTTTCCTACACACTCAAAAAGGGCAAAACCAATTTGTCTTGCCCTTCAGGAGTTCCTTTTCATTTTTCTTTGACGATCTACTACTTTAAATAATGATACACACCAGTCCACCATTACTGTCATTTATAACCTTTTGGATCGTTTCCTGCAGTTTGAGCTGGCTTTCCTGTGTTAATTTGCTCACCTTTCCGCTCATTCCTTCCTCCACCAGCTGCCGTACCGTCTTTCCAAAGATATTGGTATCCCAGATTCCTTCCTTATCCGGTCCTCCCTGCTGTGCAATATACTCCAACAGATCTTCTGCCTGCTCCTGTGTTCCGACGATCGGGGCTATCTCTGTCTCAATATTTGCCCTGATCATATGTACCGATGGACTTACCGCCTTCAGCTTCACACCATATTTATTCCCATGATGGATCAGCTGCGGCTCCTCAATGGTGATCTCATCTGTTGACGGAGTAATGACCCCATATCCCTTTTGATGCACCTCCTGCCAGGCCTGCCCCATCTTGCTGATTTCTTCTTTCTGTGCCGTATACTCCTTTAACAAACGAATCAACTGATATTCTCCTGATATTTCTGTTCCCACAAGCTCACTTAATATCTGATAATATCTCGTATCGTCAAAAAGAGCATCAATCTCTACTTTTCCGTTTTCCATTCCGATTTTTCTGATATGAAACTCCTTGATCATATCACTTTCCGTTTGAAAATGTTCTCCGGTCACATCACTGATCTTGGAAATCTTATCAAGGATTTCCCTCACCTTTTCCAAGAGTTCCGCTTTGAGCCAATGTGTATTGGGTAACATCTCAACCCATTTAGGAAGATTAAACTCTATCTGAGTCACCGGAAATGAATGAAGAAGCCGCTCCAGTATCGCCTGAATATCCTCACTGCGAAGCTGACCGGCATTCACTGCCATTGCCTCAACATTATACTGTTCGCTGATCTCCTGAACGATATTCCTTGTCTCCTCACTATATGGATGTATGGAATTAACCAGCACCACAAAGGCTTTTCCAATCTCTTTTAATTCCCGGATCGTTCGTTCTTCCGCCTCCAGATACGCACTCCGTTCCAATTCTCCAAAACTGCCGTCCGTTGTCACTACCACTCCCACTGTAGAATGTTCATGTATAACCTTGCGGGTGCCAAATTCTGCTGCCCGGGTAAATGGCATCGGCTCTTTGGACCACGGTGTCATGACCATCCGTTCTTCTCCATCCTCGGTCAATCCGTTTGCTCCATCTACAATATATCCAACACAGTCAATAAGGCGTACTTTTACCTCATTATCCCCCAGCAGCCGCACTCCCACGGCTTCTTTCGGTATAAATTTCGGTTCTGTGGTCATGATCGTTTTTCCATCGGCTGACTGGGGCAATTCATCTACCGCCCTCTGACGATCATGTTCATTTGTAATGGACGGAATGACCAATTGCTCCATAAATCTTTTTATAAATGTCGATTTTCCCGTGCGGACCGGTCCGCACACTCCTAAGTAAATCTCACCATTGGTACGGCTGGCGATATCTGTATATACTTGAAATTCCTCCATGGCTACCTCCCGGAATACGTTGGCAATGCACTGGTACATGCCGACCGGGCATTGCATGGTTTGCTGTTTGTCTATCTATATGCATTCCGAAATACCATTATGACTTTTCCCGCAAAGAATCCTTATCCTTTGTCCGGACAGACCCTTTCCGTCAGTTTATATACGCTTTAAATCCCTTGGAATAGTGTAATTTTTCATCTTTTGTGATAAATACCGCCTCCACATCCTTCAATGAATCGATCAGTTTCATGCCTCCGCTCAATCCCAAAGCAAAAACAGACGTTGAGAGTCCATCACCATCGACCGACTTATCAGATATGATAGATACACCCAATAGATCATTATCATAAGAATATCCCGTTTTGGGATTCAAAATATGATGATATAATACTCCATCCTCCCCTTTGATATATCTTTCATAAATTCCTGAAGATACTACCGATCTGTCGCGTATATTTACAACACTCACTGTCTCACTGCGGTCTGCAAAGGGCTGTTGTATTCCTATCCTAAATCCTTCATTCTCATTTCTTCCGCCCAGGCAGAGAATATTCCCCCCCAGATCGATCACTGCAGATGTGACCCCTTTTTCGGACAGATATTCCTTTAACCGGTCAGCAATATACCCCTTGGCAATTCCTCCCAGATCAATCCGGATTCCTGATTTTTTCAATATAAGTACATCTTTTTTTAGTTTAATATTTCTGTAATCAACATATTTAAGTGCCTTCTCTATAGAAACCTTCTCCGGAACCTTTCCCTTTCCTGAAGAAAAATCCCACAAGCTGCTCACAGGATCAATTGTTATATCAAAGCGTCCCTCTGAGATCCTGCTATAATAAAGACCTTTTTTTATAATATCCCTCATGTCTTCAGATATTTTAATCTGAATCTCTCCATCTGTCTCACCGCTTTGTGCTGCCTGCCGGCTTACCTTATTGATCTGATATAATTCACTGTCTTTACGGGTGGTACTAAAAATCTTTTCGTATTTTGTACATAATGAAATACAATGATCCAGTACCTTCCTGTTTCCTCCCTTATGCAGAGTGATCGTATACGTTGTATCAAACGCAAAACCGGATACAGACAATGGCTCTGCCTTTTTTCCGGTATCTGAAAAGGGTGATACACAGCCCGTTATGCTGCATATCACCATACTTATCATAAGACACATTGCAAAGAATGATTTGTATTGTTTATTGTAATAATTCATCGACAGTTCCCCATTCTACAGATTATCAAACATCTGTTGCGCACAATTCTCAACCTTCCAGGCCCAGGTATAAGATGCAGAATAATACTTATTAATCCCCGGAAGTCCCTTTCCTTTATAATAAATTCCATTTTCATCCAGATAATTTTCTGCGATCCATCCGGCCGTTCTCTTAATATTTTCCTGATCAGATGAAGCATTGATCCCCTCCGCCTCATCCGTATTCACCCCAAATCCGGTCAGATTATGATCCTCACGGGCTCTCCGGGATGTTCCCCAGTCGCTTTCCAATGCAGCTATAGAAGCAAGACCAATCGCATTTATACCATAGCTCTTTTCCTCTTTTACAAACACCGGAGCCAGTTTTTCCAGCGCTGTCCCCTTCAGCATCTTTCGCATCTGTGCCACTGTTGCATGACTTTGGACCGTCAGATCTTTCGGATCAAAAAATACGGCATTATGTTTTTTCATTCCTTTGATGTAACGAGAATGAATCTTTTCATATTTCTTTTTTAATTTACGGACTGGTTTATTTAATTTCTTTAATTCTGTTCCACAATCCTTGATCTCTCTGTCCAAATATACACCCAGATCGATCGTTTCCTTCTCTTCAAAAAATGTTTCAAGACCGGAATCTGTCAACATATCAAAATAATTCGGATTGCATAAGATATATCCCTGATTGACCACCTGATCTACCGTAGAATCCAATCCCTGTATAGCAGCGGCTGAGACAGGTCCCGATACGGCAGTTCCTGTGGCAGCGACTTTCACCGCCAGAGTGCTTTCACCGATCACACGATCCATTTTCTTTAAATATGCCTGCCTGACGGTAAGCGACTGAGTCTTTGTAATAAGAGCAGATCTCTTTCTCGTAATCCTTTTATTTTCCTTTTTTAACTTACGAAGTCTGAAAATATACTGCGTATTGTGGGATAATACCCTTCCCTCGATCGGGCGGTATGTCGGAACCGGTGTCGGCTTTGCTTTTGCCTTGTTTTTCTTTTTATTTTTTGAGACATTTTTCTTATTTTTTAAGGATGTTTTTTCTGCAACCGGCTTTTTGGAAATATTTTTAACCGTATTTTTCTCCTTATAAGGCTGTCTGTCCGGCTTTTTCGGTGCCTTTGACTCCTTTGGCTCTGCATCCTTTGTATCCTCTGTGACATCCTCTGTACCATCATCAACCGATATTTCTGTCGTAACAATTTCCTCGTCATTTGCTGCTCTCAGCTGCCATTTCGGGGCGGTCTCCACCAAAACAAATGCTATTGTCAAAATAATCACCGTTACTTTGAATATTCTGCTTTTCATGATAATATCAATTCCTTTCCAGCTGTTGCATCAGCCACTGTCTTTCCTTTTCTGTCAATTCAGCCTTTTCTAACAGATCCGGCCGGTTTTTCGCTGTCCGGAGAATTGACTGTTCTCTGTACCAGGCAGCAATATTTTTATGATGTCCCGAAAGCAGGACAGGAGGCACTTTTTCCCCACGCCACTCCTCCGGTCGTGTATACTGCGGATATTCTAACAGATTATCCGAAAATGACTCTTTCACCGCAGACATTCCATTATTTAATACTCCGGGGACAAGACGTGAGATCGTATCCATCACGACAAGAGCCGGAAGCTCTCCTCCAGTGAGCACATAATCACCAATCGAAATATTATCTGTTACGATCTTTTCCAGTACCCGCTCATCAATCCCCTCATAGTGACCACAAAGCAGGACCAGATCCTCTTCTGTCGATAATTCCTCTGCGATCTGCTGATCAAAAGTCCTGCCCTGAGGTGTCATAAATACAACTCTTGGGTGCTCTTTCCCAATAGACCGGCAGATACTCTCATAGCATAAATATACCGGTTCTGCCTGCATCACCATGCCGGCTCCACCGCCATAAGGATAATCATCCACCCTGTTATGCTTATTATAGGCAAAATCCCGGATATCCACAGCATTCACTGATATATGTCCTGCCTTGATCGCCCTGCCTGTAATGCTTTCTCCCATAGCCCGTTCGATCATCTCCGGAAATAATGTCATCACATGAAAATTCATAAATAACCACCTTTTTATTTACAAAATCACCGCTTTGGCACTCACTGGTTTATTATTATAACAGTCCCTCCATAATATGAACCGTAACCACCTTCGCTTCCATATCCCGTGACAAAACACAATCCGGTATCACCGGAAGAAGCACTTCCTTTCCCTCGTGTTCTACCACATATACATCGTTAGCTCCTGTAGTCAATACATCCTTTAATATTCCAAACTGCTCTCCATCCTCTGTGACCACCCTGGCACCGAGGATATCCGCAATATAATATTCACCTTCATTAAGAGGAATGGCATTTTCTCTTGTCACCAACAGATCTTTCCCCTTATATTTCTCTATATCATTAATAGAGTCTATTCCTTTAAACTTTAATATAACCATATTTTTAAAGAAACGAGCCGAAGCAACTTCCAACGTCTTCTTTTCATTTCCTGTATCAAGGATGATCTCTTTCATCCCCTTAAATCTCTGAGGGTCCTCTGTTGTAGGAAAAACTTTTACCTCTCCTTTAATTCCATGGGTATTTGCAATAACCCCCACGCGAAAATAATCTTCCATTTATAATCTCCATTTCATCCCGGCTGTACCGGAATTTATTATTTATGATAGTGAATAGCAAAAAAAGCTATAAAGTAAAATACACCTGTACATAAAAATGTACAGGCGTTTTCACGAACCTACTGTCCGATTTCTACAGTAATCTTTTTGTCCGTATTATAGGCAGCCGCTTTAACAACAGTACGGATCGCCTTAGCAATACGGCCCTGCTTTCCGATAACCTTACCCATGTCATCAGAAGCAACTTTCAACTCCAACAGGATCTCATTCTCGGTCTCAGTCTCTGTAACGACCACCTCTTCCGGGTGATCCACAAGTGCCTGTGCGAGAACTTCCACTAATTCTTTCATATTTTTACACATCCTCACTGGTCAAAAAAATTACTCGATTCCAGCCTGCTTTAACAGCTTACCAACTGTCTCAGTCGGCTTAGCACCATTTGCCAACCACTGCTTAGCCTTTTCCTCGTCAAACTTGAAAACGCTTGGGTCCTGATTTGGATCATAGGTACCGATCTCATCGATAAACTTACCATCTCTTGGAGATCTGGAATCAGCAACTACTACTCTATAGAAAGGTGCTTTCTTCTTACCCATTCTTCTTAATCTGATCTTTACTGCCATGTCTTTCACCTCCTAATCTTACTTGTACTATTTATATACAAATCCCGACAGGATCGGAATCTGAATGCATTTTTTAAAATCCGAACGGAAGCTTTGGCATTCCGCCTCCGAAGCGTCCTTTCTTTTTACCTTTTCCCGACATCATCCCTGACATCTGCTTCATCATCTTCCGTGACTGCTCAAACTGTTTGATGAGCTTATTTACCTCTGCGATCTCAACCCCGGCTCCCTTGGCAATACGTTTTTTTCGGGATGGATTGATCAGCGCCGGATTGCCTCTTTCCTCCGGCGTCATGGAATAAATGATCGCCTCTGTCCCTTTAAAGACATCATCATCAATATCAAGATCTGCCGGAAGTCCCATGCCCGGCATCATACCGAGAATACTTTTGATACCACCCATTTTTTTCATTTGGCCGATCTGCTCCAGGAAATCATTGAAATCAAATTCCGCTTTACGGAATTTTTTCTCCATCTCTCTTGCCTTGTCCTGATCGATCTCTGCCTCTGCTTTCTCGATCAACGTAAGCACATCGCCCATTCCAAGAATACGGGATGCCATTCGATCCGGATGAAACTGCTCCAGATCAGAAAGCTTCTCTCCCATGCCGACATACAGGATCGGACGCCCTGTTACTGCACGGATAGAAAGAGCAGCACCACCTCTGGTATCACCATCTAACTTTGTTAAAATAACTCCGTCAATCTCGATTTTCTCATGGAATGTCTTCGCCACATTAACGGCATCCTGACCGGTCATGGAATCTACAACAAGGATAGTCTGATCAATGTCTACATTTTCCTTGATCTCCTGTAATTCTCCCATCATGTCCTCATCCACATGAAGACGTCCTGCCGTATCCAGGATCACGACATTCTCTTTCTGTGCTGTTGCATGCTCAATGGCTGCCTTGGCGATATCAACCGGTTTATGGCTGGTACCCATCGAGAATACCTCGACTCCCTGCTTTTCTCCATTGACCTTTAACTGCTCGATCGCCGCAGGACGATAAATATCACAAGCTGCCAAAAGCGGACGGCGTCCTTTCTGTTTCAGCTTGCCTGCAATCTTGGCTGTGGTCGTGGTCTTACCGGCACCCTGAAGACCGCACATCATAATAACGGTTATCTCATTAGACGGTTTCAATGCAATCTCTGTGGTCTCACTGCCCATGAGATTGACAAGCTCTTCATTTACAAGCTTGATCACCATCTGCCCCGGAGTCAGGCTGTTCATCACATCCTGTCCTACTGCACGCTCCTGCACTGTTTTGACGAAATTCTTAACCACTTTAAAGTTTACATCCGCCTCCAGAAGAGCCATCTTCACTTCCTTTAAAGCCGCCTTAACATCCTCCTCCGTCAAACGTCCCTTGCTACGGAGATTCTTAAATACGTTTTGCAGCTTTTCGGATAAACTATCAAATGCCATATAAATAACCATGCCTTTCCAAAGACCTGCAAACTCTGGGCCGCAGGCTCAAAAGTCTGCTCTTACAACACAATGGGTAGTATACACAATCAATTTAATGTTGTCAAGTATTTTTCTTGACATTTTTATTTGAAATCTTTCTCTCACATTTGCGAGTTTTCATCTTTATATGTCTGCCGAATGATCCATTATAAATATTTTACCGGCAATATGTTGTAATTTATTTGATTTTTCTTCCATTAAGAATTACAAAAATGCCTTTGAAACAGCTTCAACGAAGCTCTCCTTGTCCCTATATTCAGGTCTGCAAGAAATAACCACTTTTGCATCCTTCCATTTGGCAGTAGCTTCTACGTAAATAGTATTCTTATTTTTTCCTCTCGATACATTACTCCCAAGATATTTTACATCTGAAAAAATATCTTTGAAATCTTCAAACCAGCCATAATATCCCACCGGCATAAATATATGGGTCGGCTTGATCAGTTCAAGCTCCCTTATTAATATCTTTTTACAAGTATCCAATTCGACTTGTTTATATTCTTCTTCCGGATTGCCGGAAACAGCCGGAGACACTTTGTACAAATTACTCCATGCAATATTCTCCATCCACTTTCCCTTTGCTTGTTTTCCGCTAATACATTGCCATATAGATTTACTGTAATCCCAAAACGGTTTTTGACTTACACAATACGTTGGCGGATCTGTATGTCCACTATACAGTGCCCCTCTATATTCTTTTATCCATCCCCATCTGTTCCTATCATAAAACTCTATATCGGCAATATTAGAATACTCATCACAATCGTCAAGATTTAACGAAAAATCATCCCAACCATTACAGGCTCGTCCGATCAGCATAAATCTTTGTTGCTGATGATCCAAGTCCCCCGTAATAGCCACAAAATTTGATGACTCACAAAAACCATCCAATCCCCTACACTTATTAAATAATTCAGCATATAATTCTTTCATCTACTCACACCTCGAGCCATATTTTTCTATCATTATTAGTAATTCTACTATGCAAACCTTCCAGTTCTAATACTTCAACTTAAGATCCATACTGTAATGCCCATTAAAACATTGATACAACTCATGTCCATAACTTCATTATAGTTGCATCCTTGTTTTTCAGCAAGCGGACTACACATATTTTTTCCTTATACAATAAAATAAAGGTTAGTATCTTCTAACCTCGCTTATTCTAGCAGACATATATAGCTCTGTAAAATCCATTTATATATTTTAAGCCCATTTAGCAATCACTTTTTTTAATTATCTTGTATTACTTTTTCTATCTTGTTAAAATAGCAGTACTTACATATACCCGATTGGAGATTTCTATGAATTATGAAAAACATATGACACTAAACTATCAAAATAACGAGTGCGTAAATATGTACACTCTCATCCGGGGACTTCATATTGCATTTAATCAAATATATACCGACAGCTGCGCTGTGAAAAGCAGCTCTGTCTATTCTGACCGCATGCTCATTATTAATTTCTGTATACATGGAAGATGCGAAGCAACTCTTTCCGGAAACAAATATGCTATTGTGAAAGAAAACGAGATATGCATCAGTACAATACTTCCCACCAAGGATTTTTATTATCCCGGCAGCATTTATGAAGGGATCCAGCTTTATCTGGATCTGTCCGACTCGAATTTATCAGATCACAACCGTTTTCTTTCTTTTCTTGGAATTGATCTGAATCGTCTGTCTGATATGTTTTGTAAAAATACCGGTCTGTACATCCATCAGATGAGTGATGATCTATCCTTTCTCGTAAAAAACATATGGGAAACCAAAGAAACAGAGGCAGAAAACATCATTACGAGCGACTTATCCAAAAAGTATACTGTCCCCTGCCTTACTGCTTTGTATAATCTTTTATAAGATTCTCAAATTTCCCAAAAACGATATACCTGACTCTTTATTTGTGTATAGGAAAATGCTTGTAACGTAGAGGGAAGCCAACGAGAATTGCGGAGCAATTCTTGGAGTGCAAAACGCTGGTTTTGCACTTATTTCAGCTTTGCATATACCTCATCTGTCACCGGCTCACACCACTCATTAGAAGTCTCCTCTCCGGGTACCTCTACAGCCAGATGGGAAAACCACTCTGTCGGTGCCGCACCATGCCAATGTTTTACTTCCGCCGGAATATTAATGCAGTCTCCCGGTTTCATCTCAATGGCCTCTTTGCCCTCTTCCTGATAATAGCCGCGTCCTGCTACACATATAAGTATCTGTCCTCCACCATTCTTTGCATGGTGAATATGCCAGTTGTTATGGCATCCCGGCTCAAAGGTTACATTAAAAATGCCTGCCTGATCTGTAGAAACCGGTGCCAGATAGCTCTGTCCTATAAAATACTGTGCAAATGCATCATTAGGATCACCGATCGGAAATACCATAGATTTTGCATGGGCTCTCATTGCCTCATCCTCATAAGATAAATCACCTTCTGCCACATTCCAGACCTCTTTGGCCAGATTAAAAACAGCCCATCCCTTAGGCCATCCTGTATAAAATGCCGTATGTGTGATAATTGCCGCAATCTCTTTTTGTGTCACTCCATGATCCTTGGCATTTTGTAAATGGAATTTCAAAGAGGAATCTGTAATTCCGGATGCCATCAGTGCAACCACCGTAATAATACTTCTTGTTTTTACATCAATATCCTGATTGTTCCAATTCTCACCAAAAAGCACATCATCATTGAAATGCGCAAATTGAGGTGCAAATTCTGAAAGTGCAGTTCTTCCTGCTGTCTGTACAATTTTCTCCACGATAATCACCTGTTCCTTTCTACCTTTTTATAACTGTTTTACCCATTCACTGATTTCCTGTCTGCTTACATTATTCAGAAGCTTTCCTTCTACAATCTCTGCTCCCGGTGCCGACGGCTGCAATTCTTTCACTGTATTACCAAAGCCGCTGCCTCCTGATGTTGCAAATAAGATAATCTTTTTGCCGGTAAGTTCATATTCTTCCAAAAAAGTATTAATGATCGTTGGTGCCACATACCACCAGATTGGAAACCCTAATATGATCTTGTCATAACAACTCATATCTATATCTGATTTTTTCACTGCCGGCCGGATAGATTTATCATTCATCTCCACACTGCTCCTGGACTTTTTATCCATCCAGTTCAGATCATCCTTTGTATATGCTGTTTCCGGTACGATCTCATGAAGATCAAAACCACTTTCCTGTGCTATGGTCTCTGCAATCTTTTTTGTATTGCCGCTTGCACTGAAATATGCAACTAATCCTTTGCTCATAAACATATCCTCCTTTTCCTGCTATTGCTGCTTATGCAGTAAAATCAAAATGGATGCACAAAGCACTTTCCTGTACTTTATACATCCATCTTAATACCATACACTCTGTATGTCTAATACCTATATCAAATGCTTTCCAATGCCTTAAAGGCATTGATCTCATTGATAAATTTATTTACAGCCTGAGAATTCGGAATATTTCTGCGCCACGCGATCACTGTATTTGCCCTAATCTGTGGAAAGAGTGGTCTTTGCACCAGCAGATCCCTCCGCCAATATCTTGCAGCCCCCTCAATAGATACCGGATATCCCAGCCCACAGGCAGCCATTACACCTGCATTGGTTCCGAGATTACTGGTAAATGCAATCCTGATCTTTTTGAAATCTCTGCCAAACCAGTTTACAAGCTCACTCTGCACCCCTGTTCTCTCCGGCAGGATCAAAGGCTTACCTATCAGATCATTTTTCTCGATAAACTCTTTTGCGGCAAGCGGGTCCTCCGGCCGCATTCCAACAACCCAGTGGTCACTCCCCATGATCCGTATATGATCAAGTCCCTGTGTATCCACCGGTTCCATAAAAAGTCCAATATCCACCAGACCGTTATTCATCATTTCCGAGATGGTATCAGCTGTAGCAGTATGAAGCACAATCTGAACCCGTGGATATTTTTTCTGATAATTCTTACATATTTCCGCCAGAGTTTCCACCACCGCAAACTCTCCACAACCTATAGTCACCGTACCCTCAACAATCCCTTCCGTACTTTTGAGCTCTTCCAGTGTACGTTCTTCCAGATCCAGGATTTCCAGTGCCCTTCTCTTAAGCAGGAGTCCCTCCTCCGTCAAGGTAATATTTCTACCGGAACGCGTAAACAACGTTACTCCGAGTTCCTTCTCCAGTGACGCAAGCTGTCTGGAAAGTGTCGGCTGTGTAATGTGAAGCTGCTCTGCTGCTTTTGTAAAGCTCTGCTCCCTGGCAACATTCAAGAAATAACGTAAAATCCTAAAATCCATCAACAGTCCTTCTCTTTCTCAGCCCTACATCAAAGAACTGACAATGCTCGCAACAAATCCTACCAGAAAAATCAACAGACAGATCACAGCCGTTATCCGTGCTGCATTTTTTCTTTTTTTATAACTGCCTGACATACCAGCTGTCAGATCCTTTTTATAATCTTTCAGTAAACTTGCCGCCTGTGCTGCCTGAGACTCCTCCACCATCACATCAAATACCGGTGCCGCCACACCCGTGACTGCATTAAATTCATCTTTCCTGTTGCACGATGCTTCAATTCCCTGTTCTGACAATTTTTTAACTATGGCTTCTGCCTCAATGGAATCTTTGGTATAATATATGCTTTTCATTATCCGTCCTCATTTCTTTTTATTTACTATGGCTTTCCACATCCTAAATTGATGTATCCCCATAATATATCTTATGTCCGGTTACCTGCAATAGCATTTTGCCTGTCCAAGCACTTTTAAATTCGTGAGCTATGACTACATCAATTTTCTATGATCTCTGTCAATATCCGAAATATCTCCTGTCCTCTCGGATCGTCCTCGGAAATACTCATCTCCTGCAGACATTCATGTAACCGTCTCATTTCCCCTCTCTGCTGTTCAAAACGTTCCAGCAGACCCAGCTTTTCTTCATATCCTTTTAACTGCTTTGTAATCCTTTTCACCGCATCGTGCACTGCCTGTCTGGATATTTCCATCTCTTCGGCAATTTCAGAAATAGAATAGTCCTCCTGAATATATGCTTCAAAAATACGTCGGTTATTTTCCTTTAATAATGCTCCATAAAAGTCATAGAGCATCGAAAGATACACTCTCTCTTCCAAACGCTTTTCGATACTCTGAGCCTGTCCCTGTACCACAATACGATCTCCTCTCTTTCACGATTATTTTTATAACATATTGTCGCAGAACAGACTGCAATCGTCAAGCGGTTTCCATTATATTTTGACGTGTATCGGGTCACAAACGCATTCCTCTCTCCTGGAGTTCCTTTCCTATCAGCAGACAGATCACACCTGCGATCAAAAATGTAACCGGTGAAAATATCAGCTCCGACTTAATCTCCATATCAAATAATACATATTCGACTCTTCCATGCAAAAAAAGATTAAATATTAATATGGTAACAAACGAAACTGCCACCGATTGAACCAGACATGAAACAAAATAGATCAAACAGCAGGAAAGAAAACATTGCATAAATAAGCCCAAAAATTCCTCCAGATGTGTATATTCCGGCCATTGATTTAGCATCCATGCACATACCGGAAGGAGCATAAAAATGTATAATCCATAATAGATCAATGTATCCATCCATTTATTTCTCTCATACAGACCGAATATCTCCCCCTCCTGACACAATACCATTTCCATACTCAATGCGATCCACCAGCCTGCCATAACCGGATATATTATCAAAATCTGTTCCCACAAAGTATCCATCAGATCATAATCTGTCCCTGCCCTCTGCAACAGATACGCAGTAACAGGCACCAGAATATAACACACAAGGACCGGTACATATTTTACCATCCCCATTCCCCTCAACTGGAGAACGGTCCTGTCAAAACGATTCATAAACTTTTCTTTAATAAACATAAATATCCATCCTCTACCGTAGGCTCCAGTGCATCGGAAACCTCTTCATGCATAATGACCCTGTGTTTCTTCTTTCCCTTTTTGATATATGTTTTCTCGATGTCCCCCGCCGGTCCCTGCTTCATTTCCTCATCATCAAACTCTAATATCCTGCCATCAGCATATCTGCAAAGTTCCAGCGTATCTCCATTATACAGAACCCTTCCACCAGCCATGACGATCGTCTTGTCACAGCATGCCTCTACATCTTCCACAATATGGGTCGATAATAGGACAATCCTTCCCTCGGATATATTGTCAATGACATCTTTGAATCTGTTTCTCTCTTCCGGATCCAGCCCCGATGTCGGTTCATCAAGAAGGATTACTTTCGGATCCCCGATAATTGCCTGAGCGATCCCAACCCGGCGCAACATACCACCGGACAATGTTTTGATCTTATTGTTTTTCTTTTCCTCCAGATTAGTATAAAGCAGACTCCTCTCAATTTCATCTTTCCATTGCTTTTCCGGAAGCTTTTTTATATTACAAAAATATTCCAGCATCTGATACACCTTCAGTTCCGGATAACCAACAAACTTTTGTGGGAGATAGCCTATATTCCACAGTCCTGTTTTTCGTACATCTTTTTCATTAAGGATTATCTCCCCTTTATATTGATAATAACCGGTTATGCACCGCATTAATGTTGTTTTTCCTGCTCCATTTGCACCAAGAAGCCCATATACCCCATTCTCCAAAACCGCATCAATTCCATGCAAAATTTCTTTGTGTCTGAATGCTTTTTTCAACTGCTTTAACTGCAACAGATTTTCCTTTTTTTCCATTAATTCCATCTCCTTCCTCCTCTCTCTTTTTTATTTCTCAACTGCCTATATTATAAAGTATTTTCTTTTTTTGATAGTCCGATATATTTCCTTCTATTCCCAATAAAGTCCCTAAATAATGATCCTTTGCTATCGTCCAGTTAATGTAATTATAATCCGGAGAAACAATAAATGTCTTTCCTCTCATTGAATAGCCCGTATTCTTTTTTATTCTTTTAAGAATCGTTTCATATTCCTGTACATTTTTCCCTTTTGGTACATTATCCAGATCAAGAGACGAACATACGATCCGAACTCCTTGTATTTCCTTTTGTATCAAATATGGATTACCGATCAGCGTCATCCCATCACTTTTCCCACGAATTTCCCAATTCTGAAAACCATGCTTCTTCTCTTTCTTTACGACAGATAAATTTGATGCAACCGGATATTTTCCCCTGCAATGCAATGCTACATGAAAATCCGCTTCTTTCGACAGCACTTCCCTTGAAAAACATTGCTCCTGCAATGGCATTTCCTCTTTCCCCGGACATTTGTCTCCTGAATTCATGAAAACCCGATGCCAGCCGGGCACCGGAAAATATTCATAATTTGCCGGCAGCATGATTCCCTGTGTCGTAGCATAAAAGGCTTTCGTGCTTCCCCGGTAATATATATTGACCAGGCCAATGTCATCTGAAGAATTATAAACCGTCAAATAATCCCCCTCCTGCTCAAAAGAAAGCTCTCTGTCCTGAGCATCCGTAACCTTTTCTACCCGAAAAAAATACTGTAATGTAAATCGATATTGTTTTAAATTCTTTCTTGACGGCAATATCTTTACCTTTGCCCGTAATTCATCTGTTATCGTCATATCAATATCATATTTTTTCACATAAAAATCCGGCTGTCCTTTCTCGGATTTCTCTTTAACCATTTCTTCCCAGGAAATATCTCCCGAATAACGATCCAAATAAGCAACGGAATCATATGTATTAAAAATATTCATCATAAAATATACGGCTCCCGTCGGCTGGAAGAATAAATACAAACTTACTAATGACAATGCCATCGCCATAAAGCTTGCAACTCTTTTTCTTGCCTGTTTCCACAATATGACTGCCATCATAACAAATGAAAAAAACAATGCTCTGTAAATATGTACATTTTCTGCTGTCAATAAATAATCTGCATCACGACAAATACCTTTTCTGCTCTGAAAAAAGAAACTGAACAGGGTAGTCAATTTCCAAAAAAACGGATTCTTTCCTGACATACTGCACAGAAGTGACAAAAAACTCATATCAAAGACATAAAAAGTGAGAGCAAGCAATACCAACCCATAAAACCGGCTGGTGATCAGAGAAATCGCCCAGCCGATAAATATAGTCACCAGTATCATCAAAAATATGTAAATTCCAACAACACGAATCGTGTACAAAATAAGGGACTTGCAAAGCACGCCTGCCTGATAATAGCATAAGCTATGAAATCCAAAAAGATAAATGGCCGTCAAAAAATCAAGAATGAGCAATAGGATAAATTCCCTCATCTGTGCCTTAAATACAAGATTTTTATTTCCTTGCAGCAATTCCTCCATACAAAATCGTTTTATATCGTAGAAACACTCATAGGAAATCACAAGATATATAAGAAAAACATACGGAAGGATCACAAGCATCAGATCGATCGGCTTATTCACCTCATTCCAATAACCTGTAGTCGTAAACAGATAACAGGACACGCACAGCCAAAAAACAAAAAGCACACCTGCCTTTATCGGGCTTTTAAAAAATCTGATTATACTGGTTTTTAACATAATCTTCTCCTATTTGCTTGAAATAATTCCGGTTGCA
This sequence comes from Lachnospiraceae bacterium, assembly GCA_022774505.1. Classification (GTDB taxonomy): domain Bacteria; phylum Bacillota; class Clostridia; order Lachnospirales; family Lachnospiraceae; genus Jutongia. Next base: position 109,230 of record JALFLW010000003.1, on the reverse strand, counting down.
TAACACTCTTTTCTAGGATCAGCCTGAGAATAACCATACAAAATAACCTTGCAATTAGTATATCTATATTCATTCCACGAAATATCCTCTTTAATGTGCTTTCCCGGCTCAACAAACCCCTTGGTTCTTTCTCTGTCCTTTGTTCCATAATTTGCTTTAACTTTGTATTTTGAAGTATTAAGTACACTACAAACATACAAGGAACCATTCTCATCTCTTCCCAAAGACTTGTCACTGATCACATATTTTTCATTGGTATGCAAGGTTGCCTTTATGCTTGCAGCCTTGGTCAAGGGTACCGCTATATTAGCAACTAAGATTACTGTTAAAAAAACAGCAGATTTTATTCTTTTATTCATAACTTCATTCCTCACTAATACTATTTTTTTCTGATTATATTTTTTATATTTAAATGTTATACTGCATAGGCTATATTAGATTGTTCTTATCATACTTCATCTGTTATCTGTATGATAAGAACTTTTTTCAATGGTTTCTCTGCATTGATGATTTATATATAATTTCCAATACATTCTTTCACCTTCTTTCTTTTATTAATAAATATTATTCCACGATAAAATGTCCTTTAATATTTAGTTTTTTTCCTGATTCATTTTTTACATAAACTTTGTATTTTCCATTCTTTTTTAAACGAAACACATGTGTGATCACTCCTTTTTCTCTTACAGAAACAGTTTCCCCATTTGGTTTTATAATTCCAACCTCTGCAATCCTGTTATCAGGATTCACAACCATAGATACGGTAATTTTTCCATTTGTTTTTCCATTAAATTCTGTTGAAGTATGTATTGTTCTATTTTTAACATTCCAATCCACATTGACCATATTTGATGCCCTAGCCATACTTTTAGAGTCTGATACTATTTTCATTCCTTTAAAATCAGAAACTGATCCCTCATATTCTTCCATATTATTTTCAAAGTCGTCATTAACCTCCTGAACCTCATTCTTGGTAGTTTGGAATAATATACCGGTATATGCTTGTCGCACTCCTGCAGTTACCATGGTAATAGATAAAACCCCCGCTAAAATAATCGTAATACAACCAACAATACCTGCACGAATCCCTCTTGTCTTTATCTGATATTTTTTCATACACTGTAATCTCCATTTCAATTCTTTATTATTTTCTGCCCACATAACAATTCCGTTATGTCTTGGTGTTATTTCTATCTTTTCATTTGCTTTATAAAGTAATGAAAAGTATGTTTTTTTATCAATTCCTGCCTCACAACAATAAAAATCACAATTTACCTCTGTCCATTTTTCTAACTCATTTTGTAACTTCCAGGATAAGGGATTAAACCAATACAATATCTGTAACAAGTAAAAAAAAGGTTTGATAAGAGTGTCCCGCTGTTTGTAATGTATCAATTCATGGTAAAATATTATTTCCATTTCCTCATCTTTAAATGATACAACAGGTAAATATATTTTAGGATGAAAGACTCCTGTTATAAATGGGGATTGTACTCCATATCCCCAAAAAACATCGATATTCTTATTTATGCCAAGCTCATTACATATTTTTTTAACCATCTCTGCATATTCCTTAGTTTTCCAAGATCCAATATGACAGACCCGAAAAAAAAGTACATAAACAAACAACTGCCTGAACATACAATAAAAAACACCCAGCAACCAAACAAAAAAAATACTATTTATCACTTTATCTACAATTTCATTGCCAATGCTAAATGCATCATAACAGTTTTGGATAATTTCCCATATTCTATAATAAATCAAATAAACGAAAGCAATAAAATATCCCCCGAGCACTCCTTTAAGCATTTGATAACTGTAATGTACATTTAATTTTTTTCCACCAATCCATTTAAATAATGTCCACATGAGCACTAATATACATTCTGTTAATGCCGATAACAGAACAAAAAAAACAGCATCTCTAATCCAGTTCATCTATCATCCTCTTTATTTCTTCTTTATCTGCCTCATCCAATTTTTCGCTATGTATTAGTGCGGAAATCATTTTCTTAGATGAACCAGAAAACCAAAACTTTTTCGTTCTATCCATAACAGCCTCTCGATACACCTTCTCCTCTTTGATCGCTTCATAATAATTCAATCCGTTTTTTTTGCATTTTACAAAACCCTTGTCCTGTAAATATTTTAAAAAAGTATAAACCGTCGTTGAAGAATAATCTAAATGATATTCATCCTTTATCTTTTTTATAATCTCCTGACAAGTCATTGCCCCCCCTGTATCCCAAATACATTTCATTACAATAATTTCACATTCCGATAACTCCATACGTTTTACTTTCATTTCGCACCTCCATTCTATAATTATAGATATAGTAGCATTATATTTTTATATTGTCAACATCTTATTCATCAAAATACTTTTTTATATATTATCCAAACCAAAAAAGTATCCGGAAAAGAGAAATCTTTTCCGGATACTTTACATCTTATTATCTTATTTTTTTATTTGCTCAGGAATTCATCAATCCCCTTTGCTGCTGCCTTACCGGCCCCCATCGCAAGGATTACTGTTGCAGCTCCTGTCACAGCATCACCACCGGCATATACACCTTCTTTGGTGGTCTGTCCATTCTCTTCTTCTGCAATGATACACTTTCTCTTGTTGATCTCCAGTCCCTTGGTTGTAGAAGAGATCAATGGGTTCGGACTCGTACCCAGAGACATGATAACAGTGTCTACATCAAGAGTAAACTCAGAACCCGCAATCTCAACAGGTCTTCTTCTGCCTGACTCATCCGGCTCTCCGAGTTCCATACGGATACAGGTCATGCCCTTTACACTTCCGTTCTCGTCAACAAGGATTTCTGTCGGATTCGTAAGAAGGTCAAATACGATTCCCTCCTCTTTTGCATGATGTACTTCCTCCACTCTGGCAGGAAGCTCCTCCTCGCTACGACGGTAAACAATATGAACCTCAGCTCCCAGACGAAGTGCCGTTCTGGCTGCATCCATTGCTACATTACCACCACCTACGACAGCTACTTTCTTGCCGGCGATGATCGGTGTATCATATTTATCATCAAATGCTTTCATCAGATTGCTTCTGGTCAGATACTCATTTGCAGAGAATACACCATTTGCATTCTCACCCGGAATACCCATAAACCTTGGAAGACCTGCACCGGAACCGACAAATACAGCATCGAATCCCTCATCATTTAAAAGCTCATCAATCGTTGTTGCCTTACCAATGACAACATTTGTCTCAATATTCACACCAAGTGCTTTTACATTCTCTACCTCAGCTGCTACAACACGATCCTTTGGCAGACGAAACTCTGGGATTCCGTAAGAAAGAACACCACCCGCCTTATGAAGTGCCTCAAAGATGGTTACATCATACCCAAGCTTTGCCAGATCACCGGCACAAGTCAGACCTGCAGGACCGGAACCGATCACAGCCACTTTCTTTCCTTTCTTTTCTGTGGCTGCTTCCGGTTTGATTCCCTGCTCTCTGGCTGTATCAGCCACATAACGCTCCAGTTTACCGATGGAAACTGCATCTCCCTTAATTCCACGGACACATTTAGACTCACACTGACTCTCCTGTGGACATACACGACCACAAACAGCCGGAAGTGCAGAATATTTACTGATCACCTTATATGCACCTGCTACATTGTCCTCGCCTACTTCCTTAATAAATCCGGGAATATCAATATTTACCGGACATCCCTGAACGCAGCGCGGATTCTTGCACTGCAGACAACGTGTTGACTCTGCCATTGCCTCTTCCTTATTATATCCCAGACAAACCTCATCAAAGTTTGTCGCACGTACCTTTGGATCCTGCTCTCTGACAGGAATTCTCTTCATAACATCTACTTCCATATCTATCCTCATTTCTGCATGCGATTTTCATTGTTTCTATTTATTCAAGTTTGATCTTAATGGCACTGACCACATCCGCCATGATGGGTATCGCCCTCTTCAAACTTAAGCTTTGCACGACCCTCTTCTGTCTTGTACATTGCCTGACGCTTCATAGCCTGATCAAAATCTACAAGATGACCGTCAAATTCAGGACCATCTACACAGGCAAATTTGATTTCATCTCCAACCTTCAGACGACATGCTCCACACATACCTGTTCCGTCTACCATAATCGGGTTCATGCTGACAATTGTAGGAATATTCATTTCTTTGGTCAACAGGCAGACAAATTTCATCATGATCATTGGTCCGATCGCTACTACCTTTGTATAACTCTTTCCCTGTGCATACAGATCTTTAATCTTGTCACAGCCGTTTCCCTTAAACTCATAGGAACCGTCATCGGTAGCAATATAAAGATTTGCTGCAACTTTACGCATCTCATCCTCAAGGATCAATATATCTTTTGTTCTGGCACCGATAATAACATCCACATCAACACCATGCTCTTTCATCCACTTAACCTGTGGATAAACAGGTGCGGTACCAACACCACCGCAAACAAAAAGAATCTTTTCCTTCTTTAACTCATCAAGTGGCATTTCGATCAGCTCGGAAGGGCAGCCAAGTGGTCCCACAAAATCCTCAAAGCTTTCTCCGACTTCATATTCTGCCATTTCCATTGTGGAAGCTCCTACCGTCTGAAAAACGATGGTAACTGTCCCTTTTTCCCTGTCATAATCACAGACAGTCAGCGGAATACGCTCTCCCTCCTCATCCATTTTTACAATGACAAACTGTCCGGGCTGACAGTGTTTTGCCACTCTGGGTGCCTCAATATCCATAAGCCAGATATTGTTGGCAAGATACTCTTTTTTCAAGATTTTAAACATAATGAGCCTCCATTTTCTTGTGTGATACAGCTCTTTTCAACGAAAAAAGCCTATTTATTTCATCAGCATTTTTTTACGGAAAATGCTGATAAATCCTTACATGTTGATAAAAAACTATTGGAATATCTGTGATCATCACTGACATTGTCTCCAAACCATTCCGGCGGAATAAACGCTTTGGCGTCTTCACTGTCTGCAAACTCCACCTCAATGAAAACAAGCCCCTCTAATATTCCATGAAATATATCAAGCTCTCCGGTATGTCCATCCGATAATGGGATAATATAGCGGTCCTTCTGTATCATACATCCGTCTGTCTTTTCTCTAAGATGTTCATATCCCACCTGATTAAGCGAAACCTCGACCTCCTGATTCACACGGACATCCTGTTCTGTCTGTCCTTCAAGTCCCATCTGCGATTTATATGTGAGGATATACCTGTCATTACTTTTTCTGATACGAACCACAGGATCCGTGCAGAGATACCCTTGCTCGATATGCCTGACCGAATATTGCTCTAAATGCTCCGGCAGCCTCCGTATCAAAAATTTCTTCTCAATTTCCATTTCTGCATTCTCTCCTGCTTTAGAGATACTTTTCACCAGATAACAGTTTCTAAGTCACTGACTCCTCTTGCCCCTTGGGAAAATGTCAGCACATTACTGCTCAGCCTTGGCATTTTTTGACTTGCGCCAGCGAATCCCCAGCATAATGGCTGCATAAGCCACCGCCATGCTGATCAATGCTTTTATTAAATACCAGAGAAATGCCCCTCCAAATGTAAGATCTGCAAGGGATTTTGCTAAAAATACAGAAACCATTCTGATTCCTCCTTTCTGTCCGGCAAGCGGACTCAGCAATATCTATTATACGGTTTCTACCGTCTGTTTACTAACTCTTTCATTACATCATTCCAGTCAAGACCACATTCTACCATCAATACCATCATATGATAAAGCAGATCCGCGATTTCATATTTTAATTCCTCTGCATCGGGATTCTTGGCAGCAATCACCATCTCTGTCGCTTCCTCCCCACATTTTTTGAGGATCTTGTCAATGCCCTTGTCAAATAGATAATTTGTATAGGAGCCTTCCCTCGGATGCTCTTTTCTATTTTTGATCACATCATAATCTTCGGTAAGCACTGTCAATGGATTTGTATCGACATAATCCCTGCTGGCAAGCTCCCTGTAAAAACAGCTTCTGTTACCAGTGTGGCAGGCAGCTCCTATCTGCCGAACCTTAGCAAGGATCGTATCATTATCACAGTCGATCATCAGCTTTTTCACGTACTGGTAATGACCTGATGTATCTCCTTTGCACCAAAGCTCCTGACGGCTGCGGCTATAATATGTCATTTTGCCTGTCTCTAGGGTGTGATGAAAGGATTCCTCATTCATATATGCTACCATCAAAACTTCATTGGTACGATAATCCTGAACCACCGCCGGAATCAATCCGTTATCCATCAATTTGAAATCCGCAAAATCAACGGCCGTCTCAAAGACAGCAACATCGATCCCCTGCTCCTTCAAACTCCTCTTTGCCTTATATATATCCTTTTCCTCGAAATAATTCGTAGATATTCCTTCCACATGCTCCAACCCTATAAGCTCTGCCAGATCATTACGGATCAGCCCGTCTCTGATCACAATTTCTGCCTTGCAGCCGGATACAGCCTCTCTCAGCTTTTCGGTCACATCTACATGCTTTAATATGATCATGCCAAATCCCATATCGTAATATTTATTTAGCTGCTGTGCCGTATGTGGATCCCTCTGCATATCGATCTCTATCGCCAGCTTATCTTTATCAAAACGTGCCAGGATCTCCTGCAGCTCCTTATCCACCGGCAGCACGGCACGGCGCATAACAATCCGGGATGCTCCTGTATAAAGTGCCTTCTTGGCATCTTCAAAACGATTCACATGAACACCTGCAATAAAAGGAATATCAATCTCCTTCTCGATCATGCGCAGTGTGTGAAGAAATTCCTCATGAGAAGCTTCGTCTCCGGTATAATTATATAAATAAAGACTATCTGCTCCTTCACAGGAGTATTTATCCGCCAGATTAACGATACTGGAGGACAGTTCATTCTCTCCATTGATAAATGGTATTATCTTTTTCTGACTCATAAAATAATCGCCTTTCTATCTCTTTTTGAAGCTGTCATTTTTACCGCCTCAAATATTTTTCTTTTTGAAATGTCTTCCGTCTCTCACTACAGGCTTCCCTTGGTAGAAAGCACCTCCTGTATCCTGTCATCATACTGTGTTGCCTGATCCAAAGCCTTTGCAAATGCCTTAAAGGCTGCTTCAATGATATGATGATTATTCTGTCCATCTATCATTTTTAAATGCAGATTCATCTCTGCACCATAACTGACTGCATAAAAAAATTCATGTACCATCTCTGTATCGAAATCCCCTACCTTAGGAACTGTTAATGGCATATAAAACTTCAGATACGGTCTGCCGGAAAGATCAAGTGCGCAAAGCATCAATGTCTCATCCATAGGAAGCATGCAGTCACCAAATCTGCGGATACCTTTCTTGTCTCCTACCGCCCGGCGTATCGCCTGTCCCAGCACAATACCGGTATCCTCAATGGTATGATGGGAATCAACCTCAAGATCCCCCTGCACATCCACCTTCAGATCAAAAAGACCATGTCTGGCAAAACTGTTTAACATATGGTCAAAAAAACCAATCCCTGTATGGATATCCGCTTTACCTGTGCCATCCAGATCAAGGGAAATATAAACCTTGGTCTCACCGGTCACACGGCTGATCTCTGCTTTTCTCTCCTGCATATTCCGCCTCCTTATTGACAATAATTATACACTAACCATTATATTTACGCAAATATTACTTTCCATCGAACCTTACAGCAATTGAATTTGCATGAGCCGTCAGCTTCTCTGCCTTGGCAAATTTCTCAATATCCTCATGAACCAGCTGCAGTGCCTCCTCTGAGTAAGAAATAATGCTGGATTTTTTCACGAAATCATCCACGGAAAGCGGTGAAAAGAATTTGGCAGTACCATTAGTTGGTAATATATGGTTTGGTCCTGCAAAATAATCACCAAGCGGCTCGCTGCTGTATTCTCCAAGGAAAATCGCTCCGGCATTCCGGATCCTTGTCATAGTATCAAACGGATTTGCCGTCATGATCTCCAAATGCTCAGAAGCAATGTCATTGGCTGTATCAATGGCATCCTGCAGTGTATCTGCTACCAATATATATCCATAAGAATCTAAAGACTTCTGAATAATTTCTTTTCTGGAAAGTCCTGCCACAAAACCATCGACCTCTGCCGATACTTTTTCGGCAAGGTCCATACTGGTAGTGATCAATATGGCACTTGCAAGTTCATCATGCTCTGCCTGAGACAAAAGATCCGCCGCAACATATCTCGGATTAGCAGTCTCATCTGCCAGCACAAGGATCTCGCTTGGACCTGCAATAGAATCGATACTGACATGACCATACACGGTTCTCTTGGCGAGAGCCACAAAAATATTTCCCGGTCCCACGATCTTATCCACCTTACGAATACTCTCTGTACCGTAAGCAAGAGCGGCAATCGCCTGTGCACCGCCTACTTTATAGATCTCATCCACGCCGGCTTCGTTCGCTGCAACCAGTGTAACCGGATAAACTTTGCCATCCTTTCCCGGTGGCGTTGTCATGACAATACGGTCAACACCTGCAACCTTCGCAGGCATTACATTCATCAATACGGATGACGGATAAACAGCCTTGCCTCCCGGTACATATACACCAACTCTCTCCAATGGCGTGATCTTCTGTCCCAGCAGTGTTCCGTCCGGCTTGCTGTCAAACCAGCTGTAACGCACCTGTTTCTCATGGTAAGAACGAATATTTACTAGTGCCTTGCGGATCACATCAAGTAATTCCTGATCCACCTGCTCATATGCCTCATCAATTTCCTGCTGTGTTACACGGATCGTTTCCGGAGTGATGACAACTCCGTCAAATTTTTCGGTATATTCAAAGAGTGCCTTGTCCTTCCTGTCCTTTACCGCATTTAAGATCTCATCCACTGCAGCCTGATACTTTCCATACTGGTTCGGACTTCTCTTAAGCATATTTTCCAAAATGTTATTCTTTTCTTTTTCTGTCAATTTCACGATCCGCATGATATCTTCCTCCTTTTATGTACAAATCAACAATTTTCTATACATTACGAATGTATATTGTTCTAGTTAGCGGAAACAATTTTTTTCAAATCCTTTATAAGTCTGGTAATCCTCTCATGCTCCATTTTCATGCTTACTTCATTTACTACAACTCTTGCCGATAATGGACAGATTTCTTCGAGTACCTTCAGACCGTTTTCTTTTAATGTGGAACCTGTCTCCACAATATCCACGATCACCTCAGATAATCCAACAATAGGTGCCAGTTCTACCGAACCGTTCAGCTTTATGATCTCTACTGTCTGATGCTTTGTATTATAAAAATAGTCCTTTGCGATCCTTGGGTATTTACTTGCTACACGGATCAATGAACCGTCATGTAACTTTTCTCTGGCACTTTCCGGACCCGCCACGCACATCCTGCATTTTCCTACATTTAAGTCAAGTACCTCATACAGCTTGCGCCCGGCCTCCAGGATCGTATCCTTTCCAACGACACCGATATCTGCGGCTCCCATTTCTACATAGGTTGGAACATCCGTTGCCTTTGAAAGAAAGAAACGATAACCCAGTTCCTCATTTACAAATATGAGTTTTCTCGTTTTTTCATCCTTCATTTCTTCACAGGTAATTCCAATCTGTTCTAAGAGGCTTAATGTATGCTTTGCAAGTCTTCCCTTCGCAAGGGCAAATGTTATATATCTCATTTTTTCACTCCGTTCTTTTGCTCATTTTGATCAACCGGCTTTTCAGATCGTGTCTGCCTGCACGAATATTACATCATCTGCACCGATCCTCCCGGCGTATTCCTGATACTGTTCCAGCTCTCTGCCTGAAGATTTGCGGATCATTTGTACTACCTTCCCGCTTCCACGAAGCTTTGCCGCAAGATGATGTGCCTTCTCCCTGTATTCTGCCGGATATACCACCAGTGTTCCCCCGAATTTTTCTTTCTTGAGGATCTGCTGCCTCTCTAATGCCAGCATCAATTGATCAACAATAATAACCGTGCCGATTGCCGGTGCATCCTTGCCAAACTGGGCAACCAGACCATCATATCGTCCACCGCTTGCCAGTGCTTCTCCATTACCATAAGTATATGCCCGAAAGATCACACCGGTATAATAACTGTAATTACTCAGCATACTCAGATCAACTGTAATATATTGTTCATAACCATACATTGCTACGATCTGCTCTACCTTTTTCAGACGATCCAAAGCCTTTAATACTCTTTTGTTATCTGTTCTTTCTTTTACAAATTGCTCCGATTCCTTAAAGCTTCCCTGCAGCTCTGACAGACTGACAAAAATTTCTTTTAACGGTTTTGCCACCGTAAGCCTGTCTAAGAGTTCTTCCACACCAAAGAAATTTTTGCTCTCAATAAGCTCAAAAAGCTCGTCTGCCTCTGTCCCGGAAAATCCCGCCTCTTCCACCAGCCCTCTCAATAGATCTGCATGACCGATCTCCAGCTGAAATTCCCGCAGTCCGCTTTTTAGCAGGCTCTCTATCGTAAGTACAACCATCTCTGCATCTGCATCTGAGCTTGTATCATTGAACAGCTCTGCTCCAAGCTGTGTTACCTCCTGAAGTTTTCCCTTATATGGTGTCGTATTCACAAATGTATTTCCCATATAGCACAGACGGATCGGCATTTCTTCCTCTCTGTCATACTTAGATACACAGCGTGCAATGGCCGGCGTAATATCCGGTCGAAGTACAAGGGTATTATTTCCTCTGTCAAAGAACTTAAACATCGCCTGCGACTGTACAGAACCCTTTTCCTTGCTGAAAATATCAAAATATTCAAAAGTAGGTGTCTGGATATCATGGAATCCATAGGATATCATCACCTGATGAAGCTCCTGCTGTATCTTTAATCTGCTGGCACATTCTGCACCATAAATATCCCTGACCCCTCCGGGTGTATGCAATAGTTCCTGACCAAAATTTAGTTCTGACATGCTCTCCTCTTTTCTGCACACCTGTATCATGTGCGGTATTTCTGTTTTTACAGTATTTCTATGAATAAGATGACAGGACAGGCAGTATAAAATACACTCTGTCTTGCCCCGGCATTCCTCCTAATATAAGCTTGTAGGATTCTCCAGCTTCGGATCATATCCTTTCTCCTTCAAAGCATCTACAATCTGCTGTTTGTGCTCATGTCCAAATGCCTCCAGTGTGATCTTTAATTCTACTGCCGCATTCCGGTTAATACTTACAAACTGATTATGCTCCAGACGGATTACATTTCCCTTTAGCTGTGCAATGATATCGGCAACATTAACCAGCTCTCCCGGACGATCCGGAAGCTGTACGGACACGGTAAATACGCGTCCCCTCTCAATCAGTCCATGCTGTACCACAGATGACATGGTAATGATATCCATATTGCCCCCACTCAGGATAGAGACAACTCTCTTGTCTCTGCAATCCAGATGTTTCAAGGCTGCCACTGTCAAAAGACCTGAATTTTCTACAACCATTTTATGATTCTCTACTACATCAAGGAAATTGACGATCAATTCCTCATCCTCGACTGTAATAATATCATCCAGATTATTCTGAATATACGGAAATACAATATCTCCCGGTGTCTTTACTGCCGTGCCGTCCGCAATTGTTACCGCACTAGGCAGTGACACTACCTTTCCGGCCTTAAGGGATGCCTTCATACAGGCTGCATTTGCCGGTTCCACACCAATCACCTTAATATTCGGATTCAGCATTTTTGCTAATGTCGACACACCGGCAGCCAGTCCGCCTCCACCGATCGGCACCAGAATAATATCCACAGTGGGCAGTTCTTTAAAGATTTCCATGGCAATAGAACCCTGTCCCGTTGCCACGGCCAGATCATTAAACGGATGCACAAATGTCATCTTCCGCTCTTCGGCAATCTCTAATGCTTTCTGATAAGACTCATCATAAACACCACCATAAAGAACAACCTCCGCCCCATAACTTCTTGTACGGTTCACCTTGATCAAAGGTGTCGTCGTAGGCATAACAATGACTGCCTTTGTTCCAAAAAGCTTGGCCGCATTGGCAACTCCCTGTGCATGATTTCCCGCAGATGCAGTTATAAGACCGTGTGCCAGTTCTTCCTCTGTCAGCGTACTTGCCTTATAATAAGCCCCTCTTACCTTATAGGCCCCTGTATTCTGCAGATTTTCCGGTTTTAAATATACTTTGTTTCCAGACATTTCTGAAAAATAATCACTATAGATCAAATTAGTCGGAAGGGTAACCTCTTTTACCTTTTCAGCCGCTTCCTCAAAACGCTCCAGTGTCATCATATAAATCACCACACCTTTCTTATCTCATTCACTACAATTCTTATCATGTAATTATCTTATTTAGCCTGCTGACTCTTTCAGACAGCTGACTGTCTTAGTCCGCTGTTTCCTCCAGCCCCCGGTCGAATAACGCATCTACAAATTTATCTGCATTAAACTTCTGCAGATCATCGATCTGCTCACCTATACCAATATACTTCACCGGTATATTCATTTCTGACTGTATGGCTATGGCAATACCACCCCGGGCAGTTCCGTCCAGCTTTGTAAGAACAATCCCTGAAATATCTGCCACTTCAGCAAACTGTTTTGCCTGTACCAGTGCATTCTGGCCTGTCGTTCCGTCCAGCACGATCAAAGTTTCCCGATACGCTTCAGGAAATTCTCTTTCAATAATCCTGTTGATCTTGCGCAGCTCCTCCATCAGATTCTTTTTATTGTGAAGGCGTCCTGCCGTATCACAGATCAACACATCCGCCTTCCTCGCCTTTGCCGCATTCACAGCGTCATAAACGACAGCAGCAGGATCTCCCCCCTCCTGTCCGGCAATAATCTCTACACCGGCCCGATTGGACCACTCCGTAAGCTGCTCAATGGCTGCCGCACGGAAGGTATCCGCTGCAGCCATGATCACTTTTTTCCCCTGTGATTTCAACTGACTGGCAAGCTTTCCAACCGAGGTTGTTTTTCCAACTCCATTAACACCGATCATCAATACCACGGATGTTTTATGTTCAAATTCATAAGCAGTTTCATCCACCTGCATCTGCTGTTTGATCGTATCCTTTAAAAGCTCCCTGCATACAGATACTTCTTTAATCTTCTGCTCTTTAACCTTCTCTTTCAGATTCTCGATGATCTTGTCTGTCGTAGTGACTCCTATGTCAGCCATAATCAGTATTTCCTCCAGCTCTTCATAGAAATCGTCATCAATCTCTGAGAACCCGCTAAATATAGAATCTATTCCGGCCACAAAATTATCTCTTGTCTTTGTCAGACCATTTTTCAATTTATCAAAAAATCCCATAAATTATGTCCTTTCCCGCAACAACTGCGATCATATTATTCTTTATGAAACTGTTTTTTGTCAGCTGACAACGTCCTTTTCATCCAGAAGATTGACAGATACCAAAGTAGAAACGCCCTTCTCCTGCATGGTGATACCATATAAAATATCTGCCGCATTCATCGTACCTCGACGATGTGTGATCACGATAAACTGGGTATCCTTTGTCAATTTATGAAGATATTGCGCATAACGGTCTACATTAGAATCATCCAATGCAGCCTCTATCTCATCCAAAAGACAGAACGGAGACGGCTTTAAGCTCTGGATTGCAAACAAAAGTGCGATCGCCGTCAGTGCTTTCTCTCCACCGGAAAGCTGCATCATATTTTGCAATTTCTTTCCCGGCGGCTGCGCAACAATCTTGATCCCTGCCGTGAGGATATCTTCTTCCTCCAGCAGCTCCAGCGTACCGCGGCCCCCACCAAAAAGCTCCTTAAACACTCTGTCAAAGCGTTCCCTTATCTCTGCAAACTGTTCTGCAAACTGTTTTCTCATGGACTCATCCAGTTCGTTAATAATGCCTTCTAATACTCCCGCTGCCTTAATGAGGTCATCATGCTGCGTCTTTAACTGCGTATATCTCTCCAGCACATCCTGATATTGCTCAATCGCATTTACGTTTACATCTCCCAGTGCCTTAATCTTGGATTTCAGAGAGCTGATCTCCTGTTTCATCTGCTGCATGGTAAGATCCGTATTTGTCCTAAGCTCTTCCGCAGCATGATACGTCAGTTCGTACTGTTCCCACATATATGTCGTTCTGGAATTGATCCGTTCCTCCATCTTTTCTTTCTGATTGTTCAGACGGAAACACTCCTTGTCCAGTTCATTTATCTTATCAGAAAGATTTTCTCTTTTTTCAATAAAATCCTTATGCTGTCTGGACAGCTTGTCCTTTTGCTCTGTCTCTGTACGGATCGTCTCTTCCAGGCTCTTAATCTCACTGCCTGTATCTTCAATCTGTTGTTTCGCCTTTTCTATCTCCTGTTGTTTTTCATACATGATTTTCTCGGCCTGCCGGCTGTCAGACTGAATCTGGGCAAGCTCCGTCTGCAGCTGCTTCAGATTATCATTAATACGCATTATGTTTTGTGCCACAAATTCATTACTCTGCGTTTCCGTAGAAATTTTCAGAGTGTACTCATTGCTTCTCTCATTAAGTTCCTTCTCGCTGTCACGCAGCTTGTCCAGACTGCTGCCTAACTCTTCCAGATATGTTTCATTCTCTTTGCTCCGATTTTCCGTATCACTGATACTTTCTCTCAAAGCATCCAGCTGTTGCTGCAGCTCTGCTTTTTTAGAATCTATTCCCTGGCTTTCCATACGGATCTGTTCTAATTCATTCTGATTCTGCAGGAAATCCCCTCTGGCCCTGTCATAATTGATCTTTGCCGTGTTCTGCTGCAGGATCAGTTCCTGACGTATACTTCGATTCTTTTCTATCGCTTTCTGCTGCTCCTGTGTTTCCTTTCTTCCGGCTTCCTGTTCTTTCAGGATCCCGCGCATTCTTTCTCTCTGAGCATCTACTTCTTTTTCAAGATTTTCCATCTCACGGTGACGTCCCAGCAGATTATTATTATTTTTGTAGGCACCACCTGACATAGAACCGCCCGGATTTAATAATTCTCCTTCTTTTGTAACAATCCGCAGAGAATGTTTATATTTTTTGGCAAGTTCTATCGCATGATCAATATGATCAACGACCACAAACCTTCCCAAAAGATATTCTAATAACCGGTCAAACCTCGCATCCGCATGAACCAGAGATGAGCCAAAGCCTACCACCCCCGGCTCCCTTAATATATTCTGTGCCTGATTGACTCCTCTGCCTGATATATTGGTCAATGGCAGGAACGTGGCACGGCCATAACGGTTTTTCTTCAAAAAAGCGATCATCGCTTTCGCCGTCTGTTCATTATCCGTAACTATATTCTGAATACTACCCCCCAATGCCGTCTCAATAGCTATTTCATAATCCTTATCCACCCGTATGATATCAGCGACAACACCGATAATACCCGGATTATGCTCTTTTTGCTCCATTACCCGGCGAATACTCTGTCCAAATCCCTCATATCTCTCTGTCATATTTTTCAGGGAATTAAGCCGTGAATTTGCCATATGGAATTTCTGCTGGGTATCCCGATGTTCTGCCTCCAGTTCCCTGCTTCGATCAGAAAGCCTTTTTAATGCATTACGGATTTCTGCATTATTTGCATCCATGCCTTCTATCTTGTCCGAAATATCGGACAGTACTGCTTTCTGTTCTTCCATGGTTTCCTGTAAACCGGCAGCCTCTGATTTATTTTTCAGAACCTTCTGGGTCATTTCTGCCCTTTTTACATTTATCTGCTCTAATTGCGTTTCAAATTTCTGCTGTTCCGTCTTGATCTCCGTCGTCTTGGTCATTGCAGTCAGGATGTCATTATTGCGATCTGCAATCTCTTTTTCCGTAGACGCGATCCGGCTAAGGGTCTGTGTCAGCTGTTCCTTGATCTGTTCCTGCTCCCTGCGTATTCCTTCAAGACGTTCATCAAAAGCATCCTGCTTCTCCTGATATCCTGCTTTTTCCTTTTCTGCCTGTTCCAAAGAACTCTGCAGACTTGCCAGACGATCTTTGTAATGTTCCTCATTCTGACCGGCACTGCGGATCTGCTCCTGCAGCACTCTTACATTTCCTTCCTGTTCATTCAGAGACACTCTGGCATTTGTCAAATGTTCTTTATGACTCTCAAGACTTTGATTCTGCTTTTCCAGCACTTCCTCTACCTGAGCATACTCTGATTTTGTCTCCTCAAAATCTTTTTTGGCCTGTGCAAGATCACCGGCTGCAATGTCCTGTTTTTTGGACACTTCTTCCATCTCTGTGTGGATCTGATCATACTCCATCAAAAATATATTCACATCATGATTGCGCAATTCATCACGGTAGATCAAATATTCATGTGCTTTCTCCGACTGTTTTTCTAAGGGACCTACCTGCTTTTCAAGCTCAGACAAAATATCCTCGATACGGATCATATTCTGCTGTTCTTCTGCCAGGTTTTTCTCTGCGGCCGCTTTTCTTTTTTTGAATTTCACGATACCGGCTGCTTCATCAAAAAGCTCACGTCTCTCCTCCGGCTTACCGCTCAGTATCTTATCGATCTGTCCCTGTCCGATAATGGAATATCCTTCCTTTCCTATACCGGTATCAAATAAAAGCTCCTGAATATCCCGAAGACGACATGACGCTCCATTCAAAAGATACTCACTCTCACCCGATCTATATACTCTTCTGGCTATAGTCACTTCCTCATACGGAACATTCAGCTTATGATCCTCATTGCTGATGGTGATTGCTACATAGGCATATCCAAGTGGTTTCCGAAGTTCCGTTCCTGCAAAGATAATATCTTCCATCTTTGCCCCACGAAGCTGTTTAGCACTCTGTTCACCCAGTACCCATCGTACTGCATCTGCAACATTGCTTTTTCCACTTCCATTTGGTCCCACGATTGCAGTAATACCATTATGAAATTCAAATACAAGTTTATTGGCAAAGGATTTAAAACCATGCACTTCCAGACTTTTTAAATACATCTATGTTCTCCCTGTTACTTTTTACGTCCATCAGCTTCCCTTTTAAGGATCAAGATTGCCTCATAGGCAGCTGACTGTTCCGCTTTCTTTTTGGTCTGCCCGGTTCCTGTAGAAATCTGTCTTCCGTTCACAAATACCGCAGCCTGATATTCCTTGTGATGATCCGGCCCACTCTCTCCGATCAATTGATATTCCAACGTATTTCCTTCATGGCTCTGAACAATTTCCTGCAAAAAGGTCTTGCTGTCATAAAACAACTTTTTATTATCAATGTCCCTAAGGATATGTTCCTGAATATACTGTCTCGCCGGCTCAAATCCTCCATCCATATATACTGCTCCGATCGTAGCCTCCAAGGCATCAGACAATACAGAATCTCTCTCTCTGCCTCCGGTACGCTCCTCCCCTTTTCCCAGACGCAGATAATCTCCCAGATGAATATCCTTTGCACACAATGCTAACGTCGGTTCACAGACATAGCTTGCTCTGGTCTTTGTCATCTCTCCCTCCGGCATATCCGGATGATTTCTAAATATAAACTCACTGGATACCAGCTCCAGCACTGCATCCCCCAGAAATTCCAATCTCTCATTACACTGCGTTTTATCCATTCTCTTTTCATTTGAATAAGAACTATGTGTCAATGCAATTTTTAATAATTCTTTATTTTGAAATTTGTATCCGGTTTCTTCCTCAAATTCATCCATTGATCTATTCGTCATAATGCTCAAACCCTTCCATTCGAAATCACCAATATATAATCACACTGTCTGTAGATATTCCCAAAGGTCTCCAACCGTATTCCACTTCATTGCTTCGTCTTCCTCAATGATCACTCCAAAGACAGCCTCCACTCCCATTAATATCTGAAAAAGTATCAAAGAATCTGCTCCAAAATCCTTAACAAAAGACTTCTCCTGTCGGATCTGATCCGGCTTCACTTCCAGTATTTCTGCCAAAAGACTCTGCAATTTTTCAAATTCCATATACGACCTCTTCATTCCTTTCCCAATCCGCATACTTTCGATAGCAGACACTGTCATTTTATATACGGATCACTATTCCAGTTTCAAATTTTCTTTAATACGATCATTAATTCCTTCCTCACTAAAGGAAATACACTGCAAAATTGCTGTCTTGATCTCGACTTCGCTGGAACTTCCATGCGCTTTTACAACAAGCCCTTTCAGTCCTAAAAGCGGTGCACCACCATGTTCAGAGGCATCAAATGATTTTAATGTCTTTTTTAATGCCGGTTTTATCAATAATGCTCCCAGCTTACTGCGAAGAGAGCTCATCAATCCATCCTTGATCTTATGGAAAAAGACAGATCCAAGGCCTTCATATAATTTCAAAATAACATTGCCGACAAAGGCCTCACATACGATTACATCTGCATCCCCTTTAGGAATATCCCTTGCCTCTATACTTCCTATAAAATTAATATCGTCACATTCCTTCAATAAAGGATATGTTTCTTTCACCAAAGCATTCCCTTTTTCTTCTTCTGCACCTATATTTACTATAGCTACCCTCGGTTTTTTCACTCCTACGATATTTTCCATATATATGGAACCCATTTTTGCAAATTGCACTAAATGAGAGGATCTGGCATCTACATTTGCTCCACAGTCTATCAGAAGCGAAACACCGTTTGCTGTAGGTATCAGCGGTGCCAAAGGAGCTCTCTCCACACCACGGATCCTGCCTACCACAAGCTGTCCGCCTACCAGAATAGCTCCTGTACTTCCTGCCGAAACAAAAGCGTCTGCTTCTCCCTTTTTCACCAGCTTCATTCCTACCACAATGGAGGAATCCTTTTTCTTACGGATTGCTTCAACCGGTGGCTCATCAAATCCGATAACATCCTCCGCATTGACTACACTGATCCGTTCCTTATCATACTCGTACTTAGCAAGCTCCTGTTCCACAGCCTCTGTACGTCCGACCAAAATTATCTCTATCTTATCATTTTCTGCAAGAGCATTTACGGCACCATGTACCGGTGCCTCCGGTGCATTGTCTCCTCCCATTGCATCAACTACTATCTTAATCTTCTCACTCATTTTGATTCCAACCTTTCCTGCTTCTCCTGTTCGTTATTCCGGAGATATCCTTTTGTCCCAAAATCCCACACTATGCATAAGCATACAAAGTACATTATACCCGAAATCCTGTTATTGTGCAAGGCGGTCATCTTTCTATACACTAAAAAGGGCAAATCCAGCGTTTTGCCCTCCAAGAATTGCTCCGCAATTCTCGTTGGCTGCCCTCTGTGTTACGAGCATCTTTCTATACACTAAAAAAAGATCCTACAGTACATATCTGCAGGATCATTTAATATTTACTCTTTTCTGTAGAAGAAGGAACGATAAGAAGAAAAATTATAATTTCCCGGTGAAATGATCTGTTCTGTACTTCCTACGAATAACATTCCATCTTTTTTCAGGGATTCATTAAATTTGTGATAAATATCCCTTTTAGCTTCTTCCGTAAAATATATCATCACGTTACGGCACACGATCAGATCACATTGTGTAATATAGGGATCCTTTAACAGATTATGCTGTCGAAATTCCACACATTTTTTCACATCCTCATGTATCTGATAGCTGCGGCTTCCTATTTTTGTAAAATACTTCTGCTGAAATTCTTTTGGCAGTCCCTTCAGACTCTTTTCATCATACAGACCGATCTGTGCTTTCTCTAACACCTGCTTATCCAGATCCGTAGCAATGATCTTTATCCGGTTCAAAGGGATAAATTTAGCCAAAAGCATCACTAATGTATATGGTTCATCCCCTGTTGAACAGGCTGCACTCCATATTTTCAGATCATTTCCAAAGCGTTCAAACAAATAAGGAAGTATTTCATTCTCTAAATTTTTCCATTGTTCCGGATTTCGATAGAACTCTGATACATTGATCGTCAGATATGTAACAAACTCTGCCATGCGCTGTGCATCTTTTTTCAACATTTCCACATATTCATTATATGTAGATGCCCCGCTTTTTCCTATCAAAGCATCAATTCTGCGTTTCATCTGCCGTTCCTTATAGCAGCTCAGATCAATCCTTGTCAGCTGAAAAATCTGAGATTTAAAATTCTCATAATCACCCATAATTTTCCCCATAATAACAGTTTTAAATACTGTCCCTTACTTCCCATAACAGTTTACTGAAAAAATTTCGCCAATCCACCATAATGATGGATTGGCGAAAACAAATGTCTTTACTAATTACTCAGCGTCTGTTGTATCAACATACTCCTCTTCTTCAGAAGCATTATCATTTAACAGAGCCTTCATGCTGAGGCTGATCTTGTGATCCTCATTATTGAAATCAACAACCTTAGCCTCAATCTCCTGACCTACTGACAATACATCAGATGGCTTATCAACATGCTCTTTGGAGATCTGAGAAACATGAAGAAGTGCGTCTACACCAGGCTCCAGTTCTACGAATGCACCAAAGTCTGCCATTCTGGCAACTTTACCTTTTACAATCGCTCCAACATTATATTTACCATCCGCATTCAGCCATGGATTCTGATCCTCAAATTTAAGACTGAGTGCAATCTTGTCATCCTTGATATCCTTGATAAGTACCTTTGTTACATCACCAACCTTGAATACCTTGCGAGGATTCTCCACACGTCCCCAAGACATCTCAGAGATATGAAGAAGACCATCTGCACCGCCCAGATCGATAAATGCACCAAAATCTGTCAGGTTCTTTACAGTACCCTCTACTACATCGCCAACTTTAATTCTTGCAAAAAGCTCTTCTTTTAATTTTGCTTTTTCTGCAACGAGAAGCTGCTTTCTATCACCAATGATCCTTCTCTTCTTTGGATTAAATTCTGTAACAACAAATTCAATCTCCTGTCCATTATACTTAGAGAGATCCTTCTCATAAGTATCGGAAACAAGGCTTGCAGGAATGAAGATCTTTGTCTCCTCTACAACTACGCTTAAACCACCTGATAATACAGCAGTTACTGTAGCCTTTAATACTTCTTTATTTTCGAAAGCTTCGCGGATACGCTCGTTGCTCTTCTCCATAGCGAGACGCTTATAGGTCAGTAATACCTGTCCCTCTCCATCATTCACCTTGAGAACCTTTGCTTTCATATGATCGCCAACCTTAACTACATCTCTAAGGTCAATTCCTGACTGATTGCTGTACTCATTACGTGTAATGATACCATCAGCCTTATAGCCGATATTAAGAACGATCTCGTCTTCCTTAACATCGATCACTTCCCCTTCTACAACCTCTCCATTGTGGATTGTTACTAATGATGCTTCTAACATCTGTTCAAAGTCATTAGTCTCATTGTTCATGTCTGACATATGATTGAACCTCCTTAATAATATTATTTGGGGTCGATGCCCCGGCAGTAATACCCACGCTACGAAAAGATTGAAATTGTTCCAAATTCAGGTCGTCAAGTGTCTGTATAAAATATGTGTTCGGACACTCTTTGCTGCAGATTTCATACAGCTTCTGGGTGTTCGAGCTGTGTTTTCCACCTATCACCAACATCGCGTCGGATTGCCTTGCAATAGTACCTGCTTCAGTCTGACGCTCTTCGGTAGCGTTGCAAATTGTATTCATAACAAGTATATCATAACTCTTTTTTCCAAAAATATCAACCATATCTTTAAATTTCTTGTAATTAAAAGTCGTTTGTGATACAATACACAACTTTTTTTGTGGATCCGGCCGAAAACTTTCTGCTTCTTCTATCGTTTCCAAAACAACCGCACTGTTTTCGCACCACCCATTGATTCCCTCCACTTCCGGGTGTGTCTTATTCCCTATTATGATGATCTGACATCCCTCTTTGTACTTTTCCTGAACTATCCTATGTATCTTGCTCACAAACGGACAGGTCGCATCAACTACTTTGATATCATACTTCTCCAACTGCCGGATGACCTTTTCGGACACCCCATGAGAACGTATAACTACCGTTCCTCCCTTTATATCGGCAAGTTTCTCCAGGGAATTAATCATTTCAACTCCCCTTTCTTCCAGCTCCTGCACAACCTGCTCATTATGAATGATCGGTCCAAGCGTAAATACCCTTTCTCCTTTTTCAAGCTGCTGATATACTGTATCAACAGCCCGCTTTACTCCAAAGCAAAATCCTGCACTCTTTGCTACCGTCACCTTCATTTCATCAACCATCCTTCAAATTAATCCCTCATATATTAACAGCAGTACCATCCGCAGTCTCTTGCATAAAGCCACCGGGCGGTTCTGATCACACTCACTCAGACACTTTCTCCTGATAGATCCGGATGATCTCATCTACCACCTGATCAATGGTCATATCGGAAGAATCCACCAGAACCGCATCCTCTGCCTGACGAAGTGGTGCCACATCACGGTTCATATCCTGCTGATCTCTTGCAATGATATCTCTCTCAATCTCTTTTATGTCACAGTCCAGTCCTCTCTCCGTCTGCTCTTTGTATCTTCTGCGGGCACGTTCCTGTGCACTGGCTGTCAGATAAATCTTCACATCTGCTCCCGGAAGAACGCACGTTCCGATATCTCTGCCGTCCATAATAACATTTTCTTTGTCTGCGAGGTCACGTTGAAGACTTAAAAGCTTTTCGCGCACAACCGGATATTTCGATGTATCTGAAGTCATCATGCTGACTTCCTCTGTCCGGATCAGACCATTGACATTTTCTCCATTTAAGATCACCTGCTGCTCTCCATTCTCATAAGTGATCGAAACATGAATATCCGGACATGCCTGTACTATCTTTTGTTCTTCCCCGGCTGAAATATCATGGCGGATAAAATACAAAGCCATGGAACGGTACATTGCTCCGGTATCTACATAGATAAATGATAATTTTTCTGCTACTTTTCTGGCAATCGTGCTTTTTCCTGCACCTGCCGGTCCATCAATTGCTATACTTTTCATTTTAATTTCCTTTCTCTTGTGCTGATTTCTTCTCTTATTATATTCACTCATAAAACAGCCGCCTCATACAGGCTGCCCCGCTGAAAACCCTGCCAGATACCCGGTAGACCATGCGATCTGAAGATTATATCCGCCGGTAACTGCATCCAGATCAAGTACCTCCCCTGCAAAATACAGACCTCGTATCTTCTTTGACTCCATGGTCCCCGGATCAACATCCCTGACACTGACTCCCCCTCTGGTAACGATCGCCTCATTAAAGCCGCGCAGCCCAGATACATGCATCTCCAGATGCTTTAATAAAACCGCCAGATTTCTCCGCTCTTCTTTCGTTATCTCATTGACCATCTTTTGCGGATCGATCCCGGAAAGTTCCACGATCACCGGGATCATTTTGGAAGGCAGAAGCTTTCCCAGAGAATTTTTAAAATAACTGTTTTTATTCTGCGAAAAATCTCTCAATATCCGCTCATCCAGCTGCTTTTCTGACAATGCCGGTTTCAGATCTAGTAAAACCCTGATGTCATCCTCCGGTTTTGTAAAATAACAGCTTGCTGTCAATACCAGTGGTCCGCTGATCCCGAAATGTGTA
This sequence comes from Lachnospiraceae bacterium, assembly GCA_022774505.1. Classification (GTDB taxonomy): domain Bacteria; phylum Bacillota; class Clostridia; order Lachnospirales; family Lachnospiraceae; genus Jutongia. The sequence continues at coordinate 85,778 of JALFLW010000003.1, read as the reverse complement.
AAGAGCATTTCACCCAATTCTTCATACAAAACCTTCTTGCCCTTTACCATTTTCAGAGATATATTTTTCAAGGATAACCCCTGCATTTTCTGACAAAAGTCCTCCCGGATCTCAAAAGGCACCAGCGAAGGCATTGCCTCCTCTGTCCTATGTCCGAGACTTACCGCAAAGCGGATCCCGTCTCCGGTAGAACCTGTTGACGGATATGAAACTCCTCCCGTGGCAATGATCACTGCGTCCGCCGGAATAAATTTTTTCTCTCCATTTGATGCTGCACATACAACAACACCTGTGCATCGTCCGTCCCGTTCCCTGATCTCCACTGCCCTTGTACGAAGTCTGACCTGAACCCCTCTTTTTTTCATGGCATTTTCTAAGGTTTTAATAACATCTGACGAATGATCTGACTGCGGAAACACCCTGTTTCCTCTCTCAGTCTTGATCTTAAGTCCTTCCTTTTCCAAAAATTCCATCATGCGTCCACTGTCAAAGGTATAAAATGCACTATATAAAAACTTAGGATTTCTTATTGTATGCTGTAATAGATTTTCAACATCACTGTCATTCGTAATATTGCATCGCCCTTTTCCGGTGATAAAAATCTTTTTGCCCGGTTTCTCATTTTTTTCCAACAGAGTCACATGATTCCCATTGTCTGCCGCCGCAATGGCAGCCATCATCCCTGCGGCTCCACCACCAATGATTAAAATCTCGCTCATATTTCATTTCCTTTATCCGCTTTTTCATTTCCATATCCGGACAGCATCACATATTTCCATCCCGCATGACATTCCAGTTCTTTACCATATAATCGATCAGGGAAATAACTGTCAGGATCAGTGCCGCATAAATAAATATATTCTCTACGACATTTATAATCTTTCCGTCCCAGTTCACAATTAGCAAAATCGCCATGATCATCTGTGTAACCGTCTTGATCTTACCCCAGTAGCTTGCAGCAATCACAACCCCGGCATCAGATGCCACAAGACGGAAACCACTGATGATAAACTCTCTGGCAATGATCACAATAACAACCCATGCCGGCATGGGATTAGACGGAATCGCCACAAAACAGATCATAGCAGAGCTTACCAACAGTTTATCCGCCAGAGGATCCATAAATTTGCCAAAATTGGATACGAGATTATATTTTCTCGCAATTTTACCATCCAGCATGTCCGTAAGACTTGCCACGATAAAGATTGCCACGGCAATATAATTATGATACGCAATCTGCTCCGAAAGCATAAAAAATACAAAAAACGGAATAAATATCACACGAAACATCGTAATCTTATTTGGTAAATTCATCGTCATCCTCCTCTATCACTTCTCCTATCAGATCATATTCCTGTGCCTGTATGATCCGTACTTTCACATAATCGCCTGTCATCAGATTCCAGCCGGTTGATAAAAATACAAAACCATCTACATCCGGCGCATCCATGTAACTCCTGCCTACATAGACATCATCCTCCGGCAGGTATCCTTCTATCATCACATCCATTTCCTGTCCAATACGGGATTCGTTCTTTTCAAATGCGATCTCCTGCTGCATCGCCATTATCACATCGCGGCGTTCCTCCTTGATTTCCTCCGGAATCTGCTCCGGCATTTCAGCAGCCGGTGTATCCTCCTCCCGGGAATAAGTAAATACACCCAATCTGTCAAACCGCATTGTTTTTACAAATTCCTGCAGCTTTTCAAAATCCTCCGCAGTTTCTCCCGGAAATCCGGTGATCAAAGTGGTTCTCAGGGCAATATCAGGAATCTCCTGCCGCAGATACTGTATCATCTGTGTAAGCTGCCTGCTTTCTGTCCTTCTCCCCATCTTTTTCAGAATCCGGTCCGCTCCGTGCTGTATCGGAATATCCAGATAATGACACACCTTAGGCAGCTTCTTCATTGTTTCTACCAGCTCTTTTGTAATTTCTTCCGGATAACAATATAAGATCCGGATCCAGCGGATCTGTTCTACCTCTGATAATTTTTCCAAAAGCAGCGGCAGACTTTTCGTTCCATACAGATCTGTACCATAAAGCGTTGTCTCCTGAGCTACCAGTATCAATTCCCTTACACCATTCTCTGCCAGATGTTCTGCCTGTTTGACCAGATTTTCTATCGGCACACTGCGATAATGGCCACGTACTTTAGGTATAATACAATATGTGCAGCATTTATCACATCCCTCTGCTATTTTCAGATATGCATAACTTCCACCTGACGTATTATCTCTGTCTGTCAGCGGAGTCGGCAGATAGTCAATGCTTTTCAGACTTTCCAGCACCCCCTTCTGTTCCAGAGCTTTGTGCAGCATCTGTCCCATCTCTTCATATCCCATAGTACCTATTATCACATCAACTTCCGGGATCTCCGTCTGTATCTCCTTATGATAACGCTGTGCCAGACAACCGGCAGCCACCAGCAGCCGGCATTTTCCATTTTCTTTGTAACCGGCCATCTCCAGAAGCATGTTAATACTTTCTTCCTTGGCATCCCCTATGAAACAACAGGTATTCACAACAATAATATCTGCCTCTTCTTCCCTGTCAACGATCTCAAAGCCGTCTTTACGCAGTGAAGTGATCATCATCTCACTATCCACCAGATTTTTATCACAGCCAAGAGACACAAAAAATATATTCATGTCCTGCTCTCCATTCCTGATACTAATTATAACAATTTGCTCTATTCAACAGAAGCAACGCAGTTATTCATCAACATGGCAATGGTCATCGGTCCGACACCGCCCGGCACCGGTGTGATAGCACCCGCTACCGGTTCTACCGAATCAAAGTCCACATCTCCGCAAAGCTTTCCATCCTCTTTGCGATGCATTCCAACATCAATGACTGCTGCCCCTTCCTTTACATAATCGGCCGTAATAAACTGACGTTTTCCGATCGCAACTACCAGAATGTCTGCCCGTTTTGTAACCTCTTTCAGATCTCTGGTCCGGGAATGACACACCGTCACTGTTCCGTTTTCACGGATCAGAAGCATTGCCATTGGTTTGCCTACAATATTGCTGCGACCTACTACAACACATTCCTTTCCCTCGATCTCAATGCCTGATCTCTTTAACAGCTGAATGATGCCCGCCGGTGTACATGATACAAAGCCTTTCTGTCCGATACTGAGCATTCCGACACTTTGAGGATGAAAACCATCTACGTCCTTCTCCGGAGCAATGGTGCGGATCACTGTGTCCTCGTCAATATGTGCAGGTAAAGGCAGCTGGACCAATATACCGTTTACATCCTTCCGATCATTTAATTCACGGACCAGATCAAGAAGCTCCTCCTGCGTTGTCTCCTCCGGAAGCTCATATGCCAGCGACCTGATCCCGACATAAGCACAGGCTTTCTTTTTATTGCCCACATATACCGTTGATGCGGGATCATTACCAACCTGTATTACGGCCAGTGTCACCTCTATGCCTTTTTCCTTAAGCTGTGCCACTTTTTCTTTCAATTCATCCTTGATCTGTGCTGAAATCTTTTTTCCATCAATTATTACTGCCACTCTGTTCACCTTGCCTTTCCAAATATCTGTCTCTGCGTCCAAATACTCTTTTCTATAAATATGCTTTCGTATTTTCTATCCGGTCTATACTGCTACACTCTGAAAATACTTCCACCTACAAACTCTCTCATCAGAGAATTTTTTGGTATTTCTTCACTGCTGACACCGATAAAGTAATCCAGAAACTTCAGAAGCCTCTTTGCCTCCACATACTCCGGCACATCCTTCGGAATCCCAAACAGGATTGATTCCGCATACGGCTTTAACACAGCCAGTTCATAGATCAGGGCCGAATTAAACATAACATCCGCTTCCTCCTGAAACGGAAAGATATACTGATCCTCTCCGCGGCGCACAGAAGGCCACATGCCAATCGTATGCATTGCCGATGCCCCTCTTGTTCTGGCATCCCTGACCATCCGCCTTATCAGACGGCCATCCGTAGTTGAGATACGGTTATGTTCATCAATATTTAACTGTGTCAGTGCACTGATATATATCTTAAATTTGCTTTCCTTTGGAAGAGAGTATGACATTTTCTCATTCAGCCCATGAATCCCCTCGATCACGAGAATATCCTCTGGGCCAAGCTGACGATAATCTCCGTTGTACTCTCTCTTTCCGACCAAAAAATTAAACTCCGGAAGCTCCACTCTTTTTCCTTCCAACAGTGCCATCATATCTTCATTAAATTGTCTGGTGTCAATCGCTTCCAGACACTCAAAATTATAATTTCCGTCTTCATCCAGAGGTGTGTCCTTGCGGTCTTTAAAATAATTATCCAAAGCAATCGTATGCGGCTTCAGTCCATGTGTGCGAAGCTGGATCGACAAGCGGTGTGAAAAAGATGTCTTTCCCGAAGAGGACGGACCGGCGATCATAACAAATTTCCGGCTTCTGTCTCCCGCGATCTGCTCTGCAATCTCTGCAATCTTCTTTTCCTGTAGTGCCTCCTGTACCAGGATCAGATCCGTGATGCCACCATGAGAGATCACATCATTCAAAGCCCCCACCGTATCCACATTCATCATCCGTCCCCATTCACTTGCCTCCTGCAGTGTTGCAAACAGCTTCGGGGTCTCCCGGATGGGTGCCAGTGTCTCCGGATGTTTCCGGTTTGGCAGACAGATTAAAAATCCTTTATCATATTTTTCCAGACGAAAATACTTTAATATCCCCGTTGACGGCGGCATATATCCATAATAATAATCTTCAAATCCATCCAGATTGTAAATATTTACTTTTGATACTCTTCGGTATTCAAAAAGCTTCTTTTTATCTTTCATGCCGTATTTTTCAAAGGTTTCCACCGCCGTAGATGTACTGACTGATTTTTTGTGGAATACCTTATCCTGCTCTACGAGACTACGCATAAATGCTTCGATCTCTGAAAGCAGTTCTTTTGTGATCTCTACTCCTTCCGCCTCACAATATACATTGTCTCCCAGCGTATGCTTCACAAAAACATTCTCCAGCCCCTTATCACCTGCCACATGATAAAAACTGCGAAGCATCAGAAGCGTTACTCCTCTGACGTATGTTTTATAACCGCTGTCGCTGGAAGTCATGAGAAATGTGATCTCCTGATCTTTATTGACTGATTTATTCAGCTCGATAAGCTTTTCTCCCCGTTTTGCCAATATAATATCATGCTCATAATTCTTCTGAAAATCTTTTGCAATCTCTAAATATGTAGTACCTCTCTCATATTGAACGGTATCCCCGTCTACTACTACCTTCACCATAAGTCACCCTTCCTTTCTGGCCAGACATATTTGCATGGCACGTCTGACATTGTCAAGCTCCCCGGTCAGTTCCCGCTTCTGCCTTTCTGCCTGTTCCGATAATTTTTTCGACTCCATCCCTTTTAATATCCTCCGGATCCTGATATCTTCTTTTTTTAAAAAAGAAGCAAGACATTCATCCCCGTTTTCCAAAAGATATTTTCCATATGTATATTCTATCTCATCACAATAATTCTGCTCTCCCGGTACGGCTCTCAAAACAAGATAATATTTTCCCTGATCACATACCATTGCTTCTCTTGAGATCCTAAAGCCATGATTTTGAAGATAATGACGTACCACCGCCCACTCCGACTGAGGAGAAAGCACCAGCTCCTTCACTTCCTTTACCACCTCCGGTGAGTCATCCAGGATCTTACAGATCAGGGCACCTCCCATACCGCTGATCAGGAGCGTGTCCGCCTCTCCCGGTCTGAGTTTCTCTGCCCCATCCGACAGGCGGAGCTCAATCTGTCCGGAAAGACCGTATTGCTCCACATGATCTCTGGCCCTTTCCAATGGACCTTTATTTATGTCCATAGCAATCACCCGGTGGGATATACCCTGCTGGATCAGATAGATCGACGTAAACCCATGGTCGCAGCCAATGTCCGCAGTCACACCGCAGATTTCCACCTGGTGTGCCACTGTCTGCAGCCGTTCTGACAGCCGGATCAATCCAGATAATCCTTCAGCTTACGGCTGCGGCTTGGGTGTCTGAGCTTTCTAAGTGCTTTTGCCTCAATCTGACGGATACGCTCTCTGGTTACTTCAAACTCCCGTCCTACTTCCTCCAGTGTTCTTGAACGTCCATCCTCCAGACCAAAACGAAGCTTCAATACCTTCTGCTCACGTTCAGTCAAAGTACCAAGCACCTCCTCAAGCTGCTCTCTGAGAAGAGTAAATGCTGCCGCCTCTGCGGGTACCGGCACATTTTCGTCCTGAATAAAATCACCCAGATGACTGTCCTCCTCTTCACCGATCGGTGTCTCCAAGGATACAGGCTCCAGAGATATCTTCTGGATTTCTCTGACTCTGTCCACCGGCATATTCATATGCTCTGCAATCTCCTCCGGATATGGCTCTCTTCCAAGCTCCTGCAAAAGCTGACGCTGGACACGGACAAATTTATTGATCGTCTCTACCATATGAACAGGAATTCGGATCGTTCTTGCCTGATCTGCAATAGCACGAGTGATCGCCTGGCGGATCCACCATGTTGCATAGGTACTGAATTTATATCCCTTTTTATAATCAAACTTTTCTACGGCTTTAATAAGACCGAGATTTCCCTCCTGGATCAGATCCAAAAATAACATTCCACGTCCCACATAACGCTTGGCGATACTTACTACCAGACGCAGGTTGGCCTCTGCCAGCTTCTTCTTTGCTTCGGCATCTCCCTCTTCCATACGTTTTGCCAGATCAACCTCTTCTTCTGCCGACAGAAGCGGAACTTTTCCGATTTCCTTGAGATACATTCTCACCGGATCCTCAATACTTATACCATCCGGCACAGACAGATCTATATTCTCGATATCTTCCTCTTCTCCCTCTCCGTCTGTTTCCATACCAAGAATGATATCATCATCTACATCATCCTTATCATCAGAAATCTGAAATACATCAATCCCCTCTTTTTCAAGATACTCGATGATCTTTTCCATTTTTTCCTCATCAAGCTCCATATCTCCAAAAAAATTGTTAATCTCCTGATATTCCAAAACATTCTTTTTGGTATGTGCCAGTTCCTTCAATGCATTCAGCTTTTCTATAAATTTTACGTGATTCTCTTCTTTCTTTTCGTCTGCCGCTCCCTTTGCTTTTGATGTTTTTGTGCTTTTTGTACTCTTTGACTTTGCCTTTGTTGTTTTCTTTTCTTCCATTTTCTCTACTGTTTCCTTTTTTGTGTTTTTTGTTTCATCTTTTTTCTTCGCTGCTGTCTTCGTTTTCTTCTCTTTTTCTACAGAAGTAGTATTTTTAGCAGTTTTTTTGACGCCGGACTTTTTCTTATCCTCTGTAGTCTCTGCCGCCTGTATATCCTGCTTCTTTTCTGTTGCCATACGATACCTTCCTTTCTTAACCTATACTCTTTCCAAATATCTATGAAATATGCAGTTTCACTGCACTTTGCAGCAATTTCTTCTGCCGGACCAGTTTTTGCAGCTCATTGAGATCTGTAATCTCTCCCGCCTGTTTCTCGATACTGTATTCTTTTATCTTGATAACCAGATCTGTAATCGCCTTTTGCTTTTCATCCCTCTGCAGCTCGTGTCCAAAGCTTGTCTGAAACATAGCAGCCACTTTATTCTGTTCCTCGATTTCCTGAAAATGTCCAATGATCCTGGCAGGCTCCACCTCACCCTTTTCCAGCTGCTCATAAAGCTCCTCTGCAGCTCTGCGGTAAATACCATCTTCAAAGTCCGCCGGCAGGATCCATTCTTTAATCTGTGAAAAAACAGAAGGTTCCTCAATAAGCCATGATAACAATAGACGATAGGAATAATTTATTCCCTCTCTTGTTTCCTTTTTTTTGCCTTTTCTTATCCGTTCCTGCTGTCTTTCTTCCATAACTTCCCTGTATCCGGTCGGCATCTGATTTCCATAACGGATCACAAGCTGCCGCAGGTCTTCGGTCCGGATATTATACATAGCTGCCACTGATTCCAGATAATTATCCCTCTGTATCTTATCTTCAAACACAAGGAGCTTTCTGGCAATCTCATGGATAAACTTTGTTTTTTGTTCCGGATCGCTCATAGAATAGCTTCTTTTGACAACCTCTATTTCAAAGAAAAAGCTGTTCTGTGCTTCTTCGATCCTCTTTTCAAACTCTTCCGGTCCCATATTTTTAATAAATTCGTCCGGATCTTTATACGGCTCCATATGGATCACCTTTGCTGTAATGCCGGCTCTTCGCAGCATCGGTATCGCACGCATGGCTGCTTTTACTCCGGCTCCGTCACTATCATATGTCAAAAGGACTTCGTCTGTATAACGACGGATCAGATTGGCCTGCTGTTCTGTAAATGCCGTACCAAGAGATGCCACCGCATTCGTAAAGCCGGCCTGATGAAGAGCTATCACATCCATATATCCTTCACACAGAATCATATTATTTCGTTTTCCCCGCTTGGCATAATTTAGTCCAAACAGATTGCGGCTCTTATCAAATATCTTTGTCTCCGGTGAATTAAGATATTTGGGTTTAGCATCCCCCATAACACGGCCGCCAAAGCCGATCACCCGGTTATTGGCATCCATAATAGGAAACATTACTCTGTTCCAGAACTTGTCATATGCTCCACGCTCGTCCATCTTAAAAAGTCCGGTTTCCTTCAAAAGACTGTCACTGTATCCTTCCTTTTTCATATACTGATACAGTTCACCGCCGCCCTGACCCGCATATCCTAAACCGAAATGAAGGATTGTCTCATCTGTCAGCTCTCTTTTTTTCAGATAATCATATCCGGGCTTTCCTCTCGGCGATTTCAACAAGGCAAAATAATATCTTGCCGCTTTTTTATTGATCTCCAGCAGGGTCTGGCGAATACTCTCCTGCTGCTTCTGCTGTGCTGTCATTTCCTGCCTTGGCAAATCGATCCCGGCCTCCTCTGCCAGCATCTCCATCGCCTCCGGAAAGGTCAGATTTTCATATTCCATTACGAATGTGAGCACATTTCCTCCCACACCACAGCCAAAACATTTGTACATCTGCCTGGCCGGATTCACATGAAAAGACGGCGTCTTCTCATTATGAAACGGACACAATCCCGTATATCCACTGCCTGTCCTCTTTAACCGTACATACTTTCCAATAACACTTACAATATCACTTTCGGAACGCACTTCCTCGATCTGTTCCTCGGAATACCACGGCATTGTATCACCTCCTTCATATCCGGCCTGTATCTCCTGCTGCCTTTACTGCTATATAGAAAAAGGGCAAAACCAGCGTTTTGCCCTCCAAGAATTGCTCCGCAATTCTCGTTGGCTTCCCTCTACGCTACATGCATTTTCCTGTACACTAAAAATAACCAATATAGGGGTTCGCACAAACCACTATATTAGTTATTCGACAAAGATTTCATTTTTCCTTTTTTATTTTTAACGATGTTCTGTTCCCACAAGACTCCATGCTTTTGGTATCATCAATTCCTTATAAAGATTGACCATATAGCGGTCACTCATACAGGCAATAAAGTCACATACGGCTCTCTCCGCAGTCTCCCCCAAAAGGATCAGTGCGGAAAATTCATCGGGAAGCTCCTCTATGTGCTTTATGTAATGATCATAGAGCTGTTCGATCAAAGTCTCTACCTTTTTCTCCTCACTCTTTGCCACCGGATTTGTATAAACATTTTCATACATAAAACTTCTGAGCGAAAACATTGCCTTCTCAACTTCCGGAGACATACAGATGTCCCCTCTGCCTTCACTGTTTCTGACAATATCATGAACCAGAGTGTTCAGCCTGTGATTCGTGCTGTGCCCCAGCACATCTGTAAGCCAGTAAGGAATCTCTTCCTCCTTTATGATCCCTGCACGTATAGAATCGTCAATATCAGAATTAATATATGCGATCTTATCAGAAAGACGGACGATCTTTCCCTCCATGGTTGCCGGTGTCAGGCTGGTCTGATGATTCAATATGCCATCCCGGACCTCCCAGGTAAGGTTCAATCCCATACCGTCTTTTTCCAGACGTTCCACTACACGTACACTCTGCTCGTTATGCCGAAAGCCTCCCATGTCCCCGGTGATCCTGTTCAGTGCTCTCTCCCCGGCGTGTCCGAAAGGTGTATGCCCCAGATCATGCCCAAGAGCAATTGCCTCCGTAAGATCTTCATTAAGCTGAAGGGCTCTGGCAATGGTCCTGGCGTTTTGTGCCACCTCCAGAGTATGAGTCATACGGGTACGGTAATGATCTCCCTCCGGTGCCAGAAATACCTGCGTCTTTTGTTTCAGACGCCGAAATGCTTTGCTATGAAGGATCCTGTCCCGGTCGCGCTGATAATCCGTCCGGATATCGCACTGTTCTTCCTGACGGTCACGCCCCCTGCTTTCATCCGCAAAGCTGGCATATCTGCTTAGAATATCATGCTCTCTTTGTTCCTGTCTTTCCCGAAGATTTTGTTCCTGTTCCATATCCATCCCATACCTTTCCCTGCATCAGACACCTTTGTGTATATAACTGCTCTGCAAATTACAGACTACGAGACATTGATCATGTATTACCGGATCAGCACATTTTTCCATAGTAATAAAATCCTTTGCTTTCACACAACTTCACCGGTACGATCTTTCCTATTAAAGAAGCATCTCCCTGAAAATGTACCAGATAATTTCTGGCAGTTCTGCCGGTAACATACCCTGCCTCCTGCTTATTAATATCCTCTACCAGTACATCCTCCACAACACCGGTTCCTTCCTGTGTTTTCTTAGCCGAAATCTCCTGTACTCTCTTCAACAGACGGTCAAACCGTTCCTTAACAACAGTCTCCGGCACCTGATCCTCCATAGCAGCAGCCGGTGTACCGGTACGTTTGCTGTATATAAATGTAAATGCACTGTCATACTGTACTTTTTCCACCACATCCATGGTATCCTGAAAATCTTCCTCCGTCTCTCCCGGAAACCCGACAATAATATCCGTAGTCAGCGCAATGTCCGGCATAGCCTTCTTGATCCTGGCAGCCAGCTCCAGATAACTCTCCTTGGTATAATGACGGTTCATGATCCCCAGCAGACGGCTGCTCCCGGACTGTAAAGGCAGATGCAGCTGCCGGCAGACCTTTTTGGAATGAGCCATCACATCAATCAATTCATCTGACAGATCCTTCGGATGCGATGTCATAAAGCGGATACGCTCCAGTCCCTCAATCTCATCTACCTGCTTTAACAGCTGTGCAAAAGTAATGGGATTTTCCAAATTTTTCCCATAAGAATTCACATTCTGACCAAGCAGCATAATTTCTACTACGCCATCCGCCACCAGTTCCCTGATCTCCTTAATGATCTCCTCCGGTTCACGACTTCGTTCCCTCCCGCGGACATAAGGCACAATACAATAGCTGCAGAAATTATTGCACCCAAACATGATATTAACGCCACTTTTAAAAGAATACTTTCTCTCGATCGGAAGCTCTTCCACAATGGCATCCGTGTCCTTCCATACATCCACGATCATGCGTTTTTTAGAAGAGGTATCAAATACCCTCATTGCAAGAAGCTCCGCAAACTTAAAAATATTATGGGTTCCAAAAATAATATCTACATTACGGTAGCTTGTTTTAATTTTATCTACCACCGTCTTTTCCTGCATCATGCATCCGCAAAGCATCGTAAGCATCTCCGGATTTTTCTTCTTATAACGCTTTAATTGTCCTAAATGACCATACACTTTCAGATTTGCATTTTCCCGGACGGTACATGTATTATATAATACCAGATCAGCTTCCTCTCTGTCCGTTTCCTGATAGCCGATCATTCTGAGTATTCCTAAAATCTTCTCTGAATCTCTCGCATTCATCTGACACCCGAAAGTTGTCACACATGCCGTCAATGGCCGTCCAAGCTGCTTTTTCTTTTCCTCCATCCACAGCTGCAGCTTTCTGATAAAGTAATACTGCCTCTCCGGCTCCTTTTCCGGCGGTGCTGCTGTCATATCCATTGTTTCAATGATCTTAGCCATATCTAATTTATCCACAGGTTTTAACTCCTTTTCTCTAACTCAAATCTGCATACCGGTCTTGATAATATCATACCCCTGCGAAATAGTCAAAACAAGCCTATCCCTCCGGATGGCAAAGTCCACACGGCGAATATCCGGCCTTATGTGCCGCACTGATGCTTTCAAAATACACTCTGTTTTTCTCATACGGAAGTCCATTGCAGCTAGGCAGATGAAACTTCTTGGAATTTACATTTCCAATATACTTTTGTCCCGTTGCCAATGACGGTGAAGGTTTCCCGGCATCAGCACTGCCGGATGTATCATTTCCGGATATCTGGCTCTTAGAACCATCTGTCCCGATCAGTGCATTACTGCCATACTCCCGGTATGACCAAAGCCCGCTCGGTTTCTTATTCCATTTGATCCTGCTGCCATTACTTGATGCAACAATCGTTCCCTGAACGTCTGTCCGAAAGATCTTGGTTCCTATTGCCTTCAGCCTGCTCATGGCACTCTCCGACGGATGCCCGTAATTATTATCTGCTCCGCAGCTGATCACAGTATACTTCGGCTTCATAGCCTGCAAAAATTTCTGTGAAGATGAGTTTGCACTGCCATGATGACCTGCCATATAGACATCACAGGAAAGATTTCTGCCCTTCTCTAACATCTCATATTCACTTTCTGTTTCTGCATCCCCGGTGATCACAAACCGATTCTTTCCATTAACCAGTTTCAATGCAATGGAATAATTGTTTTCATCCGTATAACTGCTTCGATTGGGTGCGAGTATTGTAAAACGTGCCTTTCCTAACTTATATTTTTTCCCCGCCTTTGGTCTTGTTGTGGCAATCTTTTTTTGTGCAATGATATTGCAATAGGATTGATATACTCTGGAATCGGTTGAATATGCCGGTGCGATCACTCTGTTTACTTTAAACACATTTAATGCACCCACCACGCCATTCAAATGATCTGCGTCATAATGGCTCACAACAATATAATCCAGTTTTTTTACCTTTTGTTTTTTCAGATAACTGACAACTTTTGAGGAGGCATTTCTGTCACCTCCGTCAATCAGCATAAAATGTTTGCCGGACTGCACCAGCACCGCACTTCCCTGTCCAACATCAATATAATGGACTTTCATCGTGGATTTTTCAGCGGCCGCCACCTTCTGAGTATTATAAGCACTCTTCTGTGCCGACTCACTCTGCTTTCTCTGTCCGCCCGGCACTGATCTGCTGCCGTTTCCTGAAATTCCTGTCAGACTCCCTATAAGCAAGGCCACTGCAAGAACTATCATAAGTATTTTTTTATTTATCGAATTTGAATGCAAAAAAATTCCTCCCTTCACCGTAATAAACTTTCTGCTTTTCTATACCAATAAGTGTAACATAAGTTTCTTTCTATGAAAAGAACCCATTTTTCTCACAATAATATAAAATTTTTCTTCCCTCTGCCTTAGGGGATCGTAACAAAAGAAGTGCCACACCATCACATGCAGCACTTCTTTTAAATAAAGCAAACAATTATTTAGCGAAGCTTTCAATCTTCCTCCGGAAAAGAAACCTCCACATGAAACAGATCTCCGTCCAGACGGATCTCAAATTTTCCTTCCATAAGTTCTGTGAGATTATTCGCAATATAAAGTCCCAGTCCGCTCCCTTCTGTAGTTCTGGACGCATCGCCTCTGACAAAACGCTCCATCAGCTCATCAGGCTTCATGTTCAAACGCTCTCTGGAGATATTTTTTATAGAAAAGACCGCCATCTTTTTCCCGCTGATACTGTCCTCTTTTTCGTACAGATTCACATAAACTCTCGTTCCATTCAATGCATACTTTGCTACATTTCCATAGAGATTTTCCAGAATACGGAACACCCTTCTGCCATCTCCTTTAAAGCAGACCGGTTGATCTGAAATATCTGCAACAAGTGACAAACCAGCCTCTTCAAACTTTTCTTCAAACTCTCCGTTTGTCTGATTGACAAGCTCGGTGTAATTTAATTTAGTGATCTGAAGCTCGATCGTCCCGGAGGATGCCTTGGATGCCTCTACCAGATCCTCGATCAGCCCTTTCAGCCTCATTGCTTTGCGGTCAAGAACATCCAGATATTCCTTTGCTCTCTCATTATCAATATGCTCTCTTTTCAATAAATCCACATAATTGATCACCGAGGTCAACGGTGTCTTGATATCATGTGACACATTTGTGATCAGCTCCGTTTTCATCCGTTCACTCCGCAAAGATTCTTCTACGGCACTTTCCAGTCCCTGACGGATATGATTAATGGTATCTGCCAGCTTTTTCTGTTCTTTTCCTGCTTTTTCCGGCAATTCAATCTTGTAGGAAATATCTCCCCCCGCAATCTTTGCGGCCCCCTCCTGAAGCATCTCATCAGCGATACTATTCCGCATGGAAATAAAAAGTGCTGCTTCACCGGCTGCCAGAAGCAAAGGAAGTCCGACCAGACAAATGACCATGCACATTCCACTATAATAATCTATCAATGCTTTCAGACAGACAAACCATAGCAGGATACATAATGATCCAAAAGCGGTCATTCCTATACCATACCGCACAAACGCTGTTGTCGACCGGTATTTGCAGATAAACTCTTTCATTTTTATTCCAGCAAACCGTCCTCCCGTTTTTCCCTTTTCCAGACACCACCGGATCACGCTGTGCTTAATCACTCTTTTTTGGATAATTCTACGGATGATATCCAGCAAAAGTATCATCACCACCAATGCAGCTGCTACGATCAAAAATGTGTCTGCAAGTCTTGGTATGCTTATATTCCCTATATGGGTCTGCTCCATTGTCTGTTCCCAGTCAGAAATGTGACACAGATCATATATCATGCCATTTAATATGTATACCATCAGCAAAGCGATCACTGCAGGAATCTCCACAGGAATCTTCTGAAAACGTTTTTCATTTACGCAAACTCTTTCCGTAGTCAAAGCCAGTCCGAAAAATGACAGAAGCATACAGATCAGGCCAATTCCAAAAACTATACTGTATTGTTCAACTGCTTTTTTTGTCTGTATATATTGGTCCTGTGCTGCTTTATATTTCTGATATAATGTGGCCATACCGCTGGTCGTGCCCGGAGATGTGATATCCTTTGGATCGTATCCAACCACAACATATGCATTATTATGTGATTCTGTCAGTTTCTCCATAAACTGTTTCAGATCTCCGGAATTCTCAAATCCCTCCCAATACCAATTACTCTTGTATATGGAGCCTCTGACATCATACATTGCATACTCGTAATCATATGATGACTTTTCTTCATCAACACTATTTCTCTCCAAGGCCTGCACAAACCCCTTCCATCCTTCATCCGTGCTAGTCTGGCTTTTCCCATCTGCCGTGATGGAATACAGAAATTGTGATTTATTCAAAAAATTTTCTAAGCCTTTTCCGAAACTTAACATGAACTGTGCCACATCTGCCGCCATCACTTCACTGCACAAAGTTTTTTTCACATTCCATGGTCTGCTTAGGGCATTTTTCATAACCCTTTTTCCTTCGGCCTTCAATTCTTCCGCATATTTATCCAGGCTCTCCGTATAAACTCTGTAATCATCCTGCTCATCAGCATCATTATAATAAGCGTCCGGATCTTTTAAAAAGTTTTTCAGATTAAAATCTGATTTTCCTTCATTGTAGTATAATTTTTCCTCTGTACTGATCCTTGTTGCTTTATCTCCGGCATCTCCCGAGCCATAGATATAAACAATCCCATCTGCGGCCTGTTCCGAATTTGCCTCAATATTATACATATCTGTGATACAGTAAGCATCCCGGTAATCTTTCATCACATCATCATAATAGGCACTATACTTTGTTCCGTCTTCCCCGGTTCCCTTGAAGTTTTTTTCGCAGGCAAGTGCCATCTGATAAAGCAGCCAGCCCTCCGCATATCCGGAATACATCTGATCCAGCCATTTTGCATAACTTGAATGAAGTCTCACCTTTCCGGAACCATCTAACATTTTTACAGTGACACTTTCTTCCCTGTCACTTTCTTTCTGAAGTCCCGGAAGTAATGTTTCCTGTCCCTCATATCGTTTAGACGAAGCTGTATTCCTTTCTTTCCCCACAAGGCGTTTCCAATCTTTTTTACTAAATTTACAGCCTGCTTCCACCGTATAATAAAGCTTACTTTTCTCCCAGTCTCCCCTGGCAAAATAAAACTGATCCAATGATAGGATTTCTTTTGTTAATTTCTTAATACTGATTCCCTTTTGGCTGTATTTTTCAAACCCATTTATATAATTTTTCAAATAACCATCATAATCATAATGATGTCCCTTCCAGCCTGCCGCTTCTTTTAATGTAACCACTTTTTGTTTCGAGCCTGTTCCGGTCTGCAAAAAAGGCATATCTTCTATTTTCCCCGTATAAAAACTGCCATCTGCACTCCCCCTGCTGCGAATATCCAAATATAATTCCAATGCCTGCAGATAACCATCTGTAACATTTTGAAATTCTAAGCTTTCCTCCAGCTTTCCCTGTTCGGAAATATTGTTTGTATTGATCAACTCTTTCATCGATGCACTGTCACCCAGCAGATTTACTCCGGATAAAGAAGTTACTGCTGTTGCTGTTATGAGAAGAATCCCAAGAAAGACACGGCACCACTTTCTTTTCTCTGTTTTTCCACTTTTTGTTTTCTTTTCCCTGTTTCCCTCTGTCTTTTTGTTATGGATCATTTTATCCATCCCCCTCGTCTGATCTTTTACTGATTTTCCAGTTTGTAACCGACTCCCCATACCACCTTTAAATATCTTGGTTCCTTGGGATTGATCTCAATTTTTTCCCGGATATGACGGATATGTACTGCCACTGTATTTTCTGCAGCATAGCCATTCTCATTCCAGATACTTTCATAAATCTGCCTGCTTGAAAAGACCTTGCCCGGATGCTTCATCAGGAGCAGCAGGATATTGTACTCGATCGGTGTCATTCTGACCTGCTGTCCATCCATATAGACCTGCTTACGGTCATCATCCATTTCTAATCCCCCCAGACGATATGTCATTCCCCCTGATGGCACCGGTTCACTCATCATGTCATAACGTCTCAGCTGGGATTTGACTCTGGCAACCAGCTCCAACGGATTAAACGGTTTGGTAACATAATCATCTGCTCCGATATTTAATCCGAGTATCTTGTCTGCATCCTCAGATTTCGCAGAAATGATAATGACAGGCACCTTGCTTTCCTCCCGTATCTTCATCGTAGCATGAATCCCATCCAGTTTCGGCATCATAATATCAATCACCAAAAGATCGATCTGATTCTGCCTTATCTGTGTCAATGCCTGAATTCCATCATAGGCAGTCAGCACCTCATATCCCTCCTGCTCCAGATAGATACGGATCGCTTCCACGATTTCCTTGTCATCATCACATACCAGTATTTTCTGCATTTTTCTAACCATGCCTTTCCAAAGACTCGCAAGCTCCCTCTTTATAAAGTCTTGCTGCTTTACATTTTCCATCATAACGTATAATTTTTAAGACGAACGAATAAAATTCTTAAGATTTCTTTAAGTTTAACATAGAATAAGTTCCAAAAAAAGACCACCGTATCAATGACTCAATACGGTGGTCTTCCACACACAACATGCTCAAAACAGATTATATTTATTCAGCCGCATCCTGAAGGGCATCAAAGCCTTCCTCACCGGTACGAACTTTAACAACATTTTCCACATCATATACAAAGATCTTACCATCCCCGTAATGACCTGTATAAAGAACTTTCTTGGCAGTTTCAATAACTGTCTCGATCGGTACAGAACTGATAACAACCTCTACCTTAACCTTCGGGATCAGCATAACACTAAGCTCTGCTCCACGATATGTGGTCGTAATACCCTTCTGCGTACCACAGCCCATAACCTGTGTAACAGTAATACCATTGACACCGATCTGATTCATTGCTTCCTTCAGTTCATCAAACTTATTCTGCTGACAGATAATGGATATCTTTGTAAATTTCTCCGTCATATCACCCGGCTTTTCTGCCACCGGCTTCATCGCAGGCTTATAATCGCTGCTCTTTTCAATCACAGGTGCAAGACCACTCTTTGGTACAGGCATCGTTCCTGCTGAATAGAACATATTGCCGGCAGGCATAAAGTCTGCATATGCGGAGGTAAGACCATGCTCTTTTACATCAAGACCTACAAGCTCCTCTTCCTCAGATACTCTCAAACCTAATGTTGCCTTAATGATCAGGAAAGTAATGGTGATCGTAACAGCTGTCCATGCAATGGTACTAAACATACCAACAAACTGAAGTCCAAGCTGTGTAAAGCCGCCACCGTAGAAAAGTCCCTGTCCTTTGATTGCACCACCATCTAATGCAATCTGGAAACCCGGCGCAGACTTTGTTGCAAAAAGACCGACTGCAATTGTTCCCCAGATACCATTCATCATATGTACTGCTACTGCACCAACCGGATCATCAATCTTTAATACATAATCCAAAAGCCATACACCAAATACAACAAGCAGACCTGCTACTGCACCGATCACTGCAGCGCCGGCACAATCAGTAACATCACAAGGTGCCGTGATGGCTACAAGACCTGCCAGAGATGCATTCAAACACATAGATACATCAGGAGCACCATATTTGATCCATGTAAAGATCATACATACTACTGTTGCCACTGCCGGAGCAACTGTCGTTGTCAGGAAGATAGAGCCCAGATCCGGAATAGACGTTGCCGCGGCACCATTAAATCCATACCAGCCAAGCCACAGGATAAACACACCCAAAGCACCGATCGTCAGGTTGTGTCCCGGAATTGCATGAGGTTTTCCTGTACGCTTACTAAACTTTCCAATACGTGGTCCAAGCATTGCCGCACCGATCAAGGCACAAATACCACCAACCATATGGATACAGTTGGAACCGGCAAAATCATGGAATCCCATCTGTGCCAGGAAACCACCACCCCAGGTCCAATGTGCCTCAACCGGATAGATGACTGCAGAGATCACTGCGGAATATACACAATAAGAAATGAATTTTGTACGTTCTGCCATGGCACCGGAAACGATTGTCGCTGTTGTGGCACAAAATACAAGATTGAATACAAACACGGAATAATCATAATTTCCATAATGTGAGAAAATATTGAAATCGAGTTTTCCAATAAATCCACCTATATCATTTCCCAATAAAAGAGAAGCTCCTATCAGGAAAAACATAAATGTACCAATACAAAAATCCATCAGGTTTTTCATAATAATATTTCCTGCATTTTTTGCTCTGGTAAAACCAGCCTCTACCATTGCAAATCCTGCCTGCATCCAAAATACCAATGCAGCTCCTATCAAATACCATACACCATACAAATTGTCATTGATGTACTGAATTACTTCTTTCGACATATAACATTCCTCCTTGATTTTCATTTTTTTCTTTTCACATGTGAATGTTACATCTAAGTAACAGAAAAAGGTGCCACGATTGCTTTTTGCTTCGTGACACCTTTGTCATGTGTTTAATTATATTCAATGCTCCTTATATGTCAAGGAAATAATTCCATTTCTTCCCAATAAAAGGTTTCCGGATATATAAACTTTATATTTTTCACTTTTTGCTTAATAATATAAAGTATCATTTCCCCTGTGGGGCAAAATCAGGATCTACATCCCCATCTTTTAAAGTATCATCCATCATAAACTTTAAAAAAGCAGCCGCTTCTTCCTGCCTTTTCGAGGAATTTGTAACTCCTACAATAGCACTTTTTCTCTTGCCTCCGAGTTTTTTATATTTTTCACTGTTTACAATAGAAATTCCAAAATTATATCTCGTATTATCCAGTTCTTTCTCGCCCCTGATCTGCTCTCCGTCTACAACCGGACAAAAAAATCGGTCCTTTTCAGGCATATCCTTAAATAAGGACACAGTCTCTGAGGTCTCCGGTTCCAAAAAATATCCTGCTGCCGCATAACTGGTAAATCCCTTTTTGGGAGCTATCACGATATCACATGTCCCGGCATAGATATATCCCTGCAACTGCTCACTGAGCGTTCCATTGGATGAATTAAACTCTGTATTGATCGTCACGATCTCCTTTTTATTATCCAGTCCCAGATATGTTCCGACAGCCTTTTCCAGCTCATCTACCTGCTTATCATCAAATACGTCATCACATACTGCAATATATAGAACTGTCTGTGGTTTCGTCAGAGCCCGGTACAGATAATACCCTCCCACCAAAACGATCACTGCAACCACTATGATCGTTGGCAGATAATAATCCTTAAAAAACTGAAACTTCCCCTTACTATCCAGTTTTTCGTACTCCTTCTTATAGTCAGTATCATCTCTCTGCTGATAGATCAATCCGTCCTTTTTCACTTTGCTCTTGTTATCTTCTTCTGAATCATCAAATATTCTTGCCATTCATCAACCAACCTTCCCGGTATTTTAATTTCCGTATTTTCACTGTACCGGTATTTTGTAAATCCCGGTACATCCTGTATGCTTACCTAAATGAAGTATACAAAAATTATCCTGTCCCCGCAAGGAGACAGGATTTTTTTCATATAATTTATGCTTTTTTTATAATTTCAATACGTGCGATATTCTAAGCTGTTCCCATAATGTATATGACCAGATAAAAAACAATCATTATCCCATTGATCACAACACCCAGCGACGGAAAGAGCTGACGTATGTTGTCCATTTTAAGACTAAGCATCGCCAGTACAAATCCCCAGATACTGATAACAGCACAAAGCACTCCCAGTATCCCTATCCAGACTCCGGCCTTTCCACCGGTCTCACCGGACATAAAGCAAAGTACCAGAAAGAAAACCACGGACACGATCCCAAGCACCGTCGACCAGATTCCCTGCTTCGGATGCTTTTTGTCTGTAAGATGCAGACCCTCTTTTTTGCGTCTCTTTTTTGGATTCACTGTCTGTCACCTGCCTTTCTCTTTTTCTTTAGAACATCCCCCCTCCGTCTGCCAAAAAAGATATAATGACAGATACGGAACATGAGATATCCTATAATTCCTCCTAATGTATTCAGAAGCATATCATCCACATCACAAGAACCTACTTTTGATACAAGCTGGATCAGCTCTACCAAAAGAGAAGTCAGAAAGCTAAGCACCAGTATTTTCCAAAATCTGCGCTGCCCTTTTGATATAACAGGCAGTACAAAACCAAATGGAACAAAGCATAGTACATTTCCAAAAAGATTTAGTAACACATAATAGCTGCCGATTGCTCTCCAATACCTGATATATCTTGTGATCTCCTTAAACGGCACCAGGCTGTATTTATACTCATCACTGGGAACTCTTCCCAGCTGTTCACTAAAAAACAAAAAATATACTAATGCCACAAGATAGACCACAAAGATAAACCATGAAAGGATGCGGATTATTTTCTTCGCATTTTTCATTCCTAGCTCCTTAATACGATTTCTTTTTCTTCAAGGGCACGGATAATCTTATCCATAGCCTTTCCTACCTCCTCGTCCTTCAGGGTACGATCCGGTGCACGGAATACAATCTTGTATGCCATTGACTTGTATCCCTGTGTCAGCTGTGCTCCCTCGTATATATCAAACAATGTCACAGACTCGATCAGCTTGCCGCCCTTTGTACGGATAATCTCTTCAATATCTCCTGCCAGCACTTCTTTTTTCATAGTAAGACTGATATCTCTTGTCATTGCAGGGAATTTCGGAATACCCACATATTTGACATCAAAGCATGCAAGTTCTGACAACTGCTTCATATTAACAACTGCGATATACGCTTTCTGTCCGATTGAGAAATTGTCAAGCACTTCCGGATGCACTTCTCCAAGATATGCCACTTCACAGCCTTCATAAATGACCTTAGCCTGACGTCCCGGATGTAAGAAACTCTTTCCTGCCTGAGGATCATATTTTGCCGCTTTTTTCAGTCCC
Organism: Lachnospiraceae bacterium; assembly: GCA_022774505.1. Classification (GTDB taxonomy): domain Bacteria; phylum Bacillota; class Clostridia; order Lachnospirales; family Lachnospiraceae; genus Jutongia. The sequence goes on along the minus strand of JALFLW010000003.1, from coordinate 63,817 downwards.
ATATGCTGCATCAGACTCTCGACAACTCCCTTCATCGTAAAGAAGTCACCTTCTCCATACATACCAAGAGTAAGCTGCATCTGTTCCTCCGGAAGCTCTGTAAGCGGCAGTGCTTTTGGAAGATACACATTAGCAAGCTCATATAAACGTACGTTTTTGTTACGACGATTATAGTTTGTCGCAAGAGAAGTCAGCATGCCGCCTACCGCAGATGTACGCATAACACTATAATCCTCACCAAGAGGATTCATAATAGAAATACTCTTGCGCAACACATCATCCTTTGGAAGCAGAAGCTTATCATAAACCTTCGGGCTTTCAAAAGAAAATGTCATGCCCTCCATAAATCCATATGCTTCTACAATGTTTCTTGCCATATTTTCATGCTGCATTTTTTCGGACAGCCCGCCTGCCGTTGCCGAACCAGACGGAAGAGTCATCGGAATATTATCATATCCAAAGAAACGGGCAACTTCCTCAGCCAGATCCGCCAGTCTCTCCAGATCCTGTCTCCATGTCGGTACGAGGACCTCTTTCTTAGCACGGTCAACTGTCAGATCCAATTTTTCAAAATATGCCACCATAGTATCCTCGTCGATTTCTGTACCGAGAAGCGCATTGATCTTATCGACATTATATTTGATCGTAACTGGCTCTTTCTTTACGGGATACACATCAACAGCCCCACCGACTACCTCGCCTGCTCCCAACTCCTCTATCAGCTGGCAGGCACGGTTCATGGCATCTATTGCATTGTTCGGATCCAGACCTTTTTCAAACTTTGCCTGAGCATCCGTGCGCATACCAAGCTTCTTTCCTGATTTACGGATATTGGTTCCATCAAATGTCGCAGCCTCAAAAAGCATGGTTGTAACATCATCGGTGATCTTGGAATTCTCTCCACCCATGATACCTGCGACACCGACCGGTTTCTCTCCATCACAGATCACCAGCATAGTATCATCAAGAACTCTCTCCTGACCATCTAATGTCATAAACGGTTCATCCTTCTTTGCCTTTCGTACAATGATCTTATGATCTGCCAATTTATCCAGATCATACGCATGCATTGGCTGTGCATACTCTTCCATTACATAATTGGTGATATCCACAATATTATTAATCGGGCGGATACCCACAGATGCCAAGCGACGCTGCATCCATTCCGGTGACGGTGCGATCTTGATATTCTTTACAACTCTTGCCACGTAACGTGAGCAAAGCTCCGGTGCCTGCACATCCACAGATACATAATCATTGACGTCCTCACCGTTTCCTGTTTGAGCAACCTCCGGAAGCACCAGATCCTTACGGAAAGTAGCTGCCACCTCTCTGGCAATGCCGATCTGTCCAAAACAGTCAACGCGGTTAGAAGTCACTTCATATTCAAATACCACATCATGAAGTCCTAATAATTCTACTGCATCGGATCCAATCGGTGCATCTGCATATTCCGGATTATCACTGAGGATATATATTCCATCCTCTGCGGCATCCGGATACATATCACAATTTGAGCCAAGCTCCTCAATAGAACACATCATACCATAGGAATCAACTCCTCTGAGCTTTCCCTTTTTGATCTTAAAGCCCTTCTCTGACTCACCATCCTTATGACTGCTTGCAACATGACCACCGTCCAGAACTACAGGTACTTTATCTCCCTCTTTTACATTCGCTGCACCTGTAACAATCTGTACTTCCTGACCGTCCTCATCGATCTGAACCTGACAGATCACCAGCTTATCAGCATCCGGATGTTTCTCGATCTTATTGATCTTACCAACAATGATCTTATCCAGATTTTTATCTAATTCTGTATATCCCTCTACCTTTGTTCCGGACAATGTCATTGCATCCATATATTCCTGTGCGGTGCAATCCAGATCCGGCACATATGCTTTTGTCCACGATATTGAACTATTCATGCTATTTTCTTCCTTTCTATGCTTTATCCTTTTCTCCTGACACTTCTGTGAGTATCTTTCATATATATTCCAACATCTTTTATTTAAAACTGCTTTAAGAATCTGGTGTCATTCTCGTACAATAATCTCATATCATCAATCTCATATTTAAATAAAGCGATTCTCTCCAAGCCAACACCAAAAGCAAATCCTGTATATTCCTCCGGATCAATACCACTCATCTCAAGAACATGTGGATGAACCATTCCACAGCCAAGGATCTCTACCCATCCTTCTCCCTTGCAGAAACGGCATCCTTTTCCGCCACATTTAAAACAGGTAACATCCATCTCTGCACTCGGTTCCGTGAACTGGAAATGATGAGGACGGAATTTAACCTTTGTATCCTCCCCGAAAAGACGCTTTGCAAACTCCTGAAGCGTACCCTTCAGATCTGAAAAAGTAATATTTTTATCTACTACAAGACCCTCAATCTGATGAAAAGTCGGAGAATGTGTCGCATCTACCTCATCAGACCGAAAAACTCTTCCCGGTGCGATCATACGGATCGGCAGTCTTCCCTTTTCCATCTCATGAACCTGAACAGAAGATGTCTGTGTACGAAGCAGAATATCCTGTGTGATATAAAAAGTATCCTGCTCATCCTTTGCCGGATGATCTGCAGGAATATTCAATGCCTCAAAGTTATAATAATCCCTCTCGATCTCCGGTCCTTCAACTACCTCATATCCCATTCCGATAAAGATATTTTCCACTTCTTCCAATGTCTTTGTATTCGGATGACGATGACCCTCCGGTATTCTCTTTCCCGGCAGCGTAACATCTATTGTTTCCGCTTTCATCTTTTCTTCCCGAACAGCCTTTTCAAAAGCCAGTTTCTTTTCTTCCAAATGTGCCTCGATCTTGCTGCGGGCATCATTTACCATTTGTCCAACCTTTGGCCGCTCCTCCGGTGCCACATCTTTCATCGACTTGAGAATTGATGTTAATTCTCCCTTTTTTCCCAAAAATGACACCTTGATCTCATTTAATTTTTCCAGCTTATCTGAGGAATCAATCTGTGTCATTGCCTCATCCATGATCTGTTTTAACCTGTCTTTCATAATTAACCTCCAGTTTTATGATTTTGTGAAGCTTTGAAGTTTTTTCTCTATCATAAATATAATGCTTTCCGTAAAGTAAAAAAGGGAAAAATCAGCATTTTCCTATATCAAAAAAACTCCCTGCATCGCAAGGAGCTTGAATATTGGCATCCCGGCCTCCTCCCGACACAACAATGTCAGGGACGGAGTCAACCGCGGTACCACCCTGTTTCTTATGTAAAACATAAACTCTTCATTGCACGTAACGAGTGCGAATCGTCAGACAATACTAAATAATCATATATCTGCTATATCCTTATCATTCCTGTCTGCAGCTCACGTGGGAAATTTGATCACACCGGGAACGTAAAGATGCTCTCAGCCAATGGCATCCTCTCTCTGACCGGATCGATGTTCTCTACTAAACACGATCATTGCCTTTGCATTTGGTTGTATGATAGCATACTTTTAAACCTTTGACAAGACCTCTTTTAAACCTGCCACCACATCCCCATCCTGCTCTACATATCCTGCAGCCTTTCTACGATTTTTTCAAAATGCATGGCATGGGATGCTTTTACCAAAACGACGTCCCCATTTTGTATCTCACACATCCCCTTTTCCAAAAATTCCTCCAAAGTATTGAAATGCATATGCTTCCCTTTATACTCTCCGGTTTCCGTACACTCTGCCGCTCCTCTTTCATAATTTAGTGCCAGAGAACCAATGGAGATGATCACGGAAATTCCTTTTTGTGCCGCATATTTTCCAACCTCATAGTGCATCTGCTGCTCTTTTTCTCCAAGTTCAAACATATCTCCAAGCACTGCCACGGTACGGCTGTCATCCACCTCACTGAGCACATCAATTCCGGCCTTCATGGAAACAGGATTTGCATTATAGCAGTCATCCATGATCGTCAATGACTCTGTCTGAAGGATATGCCCATGTCCACCAACCGGTTCATATGCCTCAATCCCCTTACGGATCTGCTCTAAGGACAGACCAAGCTGTATACCTGCCGCTGCGGCTGCTAAAGCATTAGAGATCATATGTCTTCCCGGTGCAGGCACCGTCACTTCTATCTCTCCTGCCGGGGTACTTAAAATACAATGGCTTCCTGCCAGTCCCAGACTTTTTATGTCCCTTGCCGACACCTCCGGTGTTCCCAGTTCATTCTTTATCCCAAACATGACCGGGTCATTGATCCTTGAATCCTCCGTCAGCCTGCAAAGCTTATCATCATTCCAGTTCAGGATTGCCTTTCCCTCCGGTTTTAAATAAGAAAATATCTCTGTCTTCGCCTTTAAAACACCATCTCTGTCACCGAGATTTTCCAAATGACACTGGCCAATATTTGTGATCACGCAAATATCCGGTCTTGCAACCTTCGCAAGACGAGTCATCTCTCCAAAATCACTGATCCCCATTTCCAATACTGCCACCTCATGATGTTCTCTGAGGCGAAACACCGTCAAAGGAAGTCCAATCTCATTATTAAAATTTCCCTGAGTTTTCAAGGTATCATATTTCTGCGAGATCACCGAAGCGATCATTTCCTTTGTTGTTGTCTTTCCGACACTTCCCGTGATGCCAATAACCTTTATGTCTGACTGCAGACGATAATATTCAGCCATATCCTTCAAGGCCTGCTCACAGGATTTCACCAGAATCAATGGTTTTTCCTCTTTTTCGGGACGCTCCGTTGACATGCAGCATAATGCACCATCCCGGTAAGCCCCCGGAATAAATGTATTTCCATCAACTCTTGCTCCCTTTATGGCTACAAACAGTCCCCCTGCTTCTACTTTCCGGCTGTCGATCGTGATCGAGGATATTTCTTTTTTTCTCTCTTCCTCCGGTCCGATATACTCTCCGCCAACCGCAGCTGTCACTGCCTCCAATGTCATTCCCCTCATGTAACACCTTTCCTTTTCCCATATTCTATATACTTTTTTCCGCTTCACACCTATTGATATTTCTTTAGCGCTTCCTGAATGATCGTCTCACAGAGCGTTCCATAATCTACTCCTGTCACCAATGCCTCCTGCGGGAGCAGACTGGTAGGCGTCATCCCCGGCAGCGTATTTGCTTCCAGACAATACATTTTATTATTCTCATCCAGCAAAAAATCAATCCTGCCATATACCTCCAGTTTTAATGCACGGTATACTTCCAATGCATATTCCTGCATCTGCCCGGTAAGTGCGTCACTTAGATCAGCCGGACATACATCCTCTGCCATCCCTGCCTGATATTTTGTTTTGTAATCATAAAATCCGCTTTTCGGAATGATCTCTATGACCGGAAGTGCTTTTCCTGCAACAACACCTGCTGAAAATTCCCTGCCGCGGATGCACTCCTCTACCACGACCTCATCCTCATAATGAAATGCCAGTTCCAACGCCTTATCATATTCCTGCTCATTTTCCGCAAAGCTGACCCCCACACTGGAACCGCCACAGCATGGCTTTACAACACACGGAAAACCAAATTCCGCTTTTACTCTCTCCACAGAACCGGACTGCCCCTTCCGGATTGAGAAACCTCTCGGTGTCGGTATTCCTGCAGACTGGAATATCTTTTTGGCAACCCCTTTATCCATAGCCATCGCACTTCCCAGATAACCGGAACCGGTATAACGGATTCCCAAAACGTCAAAAGCAGCCTGAACCTTTCCATTCTCTCCCTCGGCTCCATGAAGTCCCATATATACAATATCTGCCATTCTGCAGATATCAATTACATTTGGTCCGAAAAGACATCCCGGATTTTCTTTTCTCATAGCCTTTACAGCTTCCAGATCCGGATCCACGGACTGAATCGTATCAGACATTTTTGTCAGCTTGGGATCCCCTTCAAATATATTATCCAAAGCATCCCCTGTCCTGCCATATCCCAGAAAGATATCAAGGATCACTGCCTGATGCCCATTTTCCCGAAGTGCCTTACATACCTTTGTTGCCGAATTAATAGATACATCTCTCTCTGTGCTAAGCCCACCGGCCAATACTACAATCTTCATTTTAATCCTCATTTCTGTGCACATGATTTATAAACTATGCTCCATGCCGGTGCACCCGGCATAAAATGTTATATATAAATTCTTTATCAGTATACGCAACATAATCTGCAATAAATACCAAATAAATGTCATTAAGATTGCATATCCTGCTCCTGTATAAATCCTTCATATATCATGTCTATATATTCCCATATCTCTTCCCGTCCCTCTTTTGTCATAGAAGAGTACGGTATAATGGGCGTCCCCTCCACCACCTGAAGAGTCTCCCTGATCTGTCTGATCTGCTTTGCCTTCTGGGATCTTTTTATCTTATCTGCCTTTGTTGCAATAATGATAGGGTTAAAACCATAATGGGTACACCACTCATACATCTGGAGATCATTCTTATTTGGTTTGTGTCTGATATCTACCAGCAGAAATATAAGTCTCAATACCTTCGACCCGTCTAAATAACGATTGATCATTTTGCCCCATTTTTCCACTGTCTGCTGGGATACCTTGGCATATCCGTATCCCGGCAGATCTACAAAGTATAAAAGATCATTGATATTATAGAAATTGACTGTCTGGGTCTTTCCCGGCTGTGAAGATGTCCTCGCCAGAGATTTCCGGTTCATCAGTCCGTTGATCAGAGTCGATTTCCCCACATTGGAGCGTCCGGCAAAGGCTACCTCCAGTTTATCATTCTCAGGCATTTTACTGGTGATTCCACATACTGTTTCCAGATTAACTGATTTTATCTTCATTACATACTCCATTTCCTGTAATAATTCTATTAAAAAACTGCAAATTCTACTTAAGAGTTATTATACCAAAATTTCCTTCAGCACATCCTCTACTTTATGCACATAATGTACACGGATGCCTTCCAGGATCTCTGGCTCCAGCTCCTCAATATCATGACTGTTTTCCTGCGGAACAAGCACCTCTTCCATCCCTGCTTCTCTAGCTGCCAAAAGTTTCTCCTTTAAGCCTCCTATAGGCAATACATGACCTCTGAGCGTTACTTCTCCCGTCATGGCGATATCCGGACGGACCGGCCTTTCCATCACGGCAGAATAAATTGCCGTAGTCATCGTAATACCAGCTGAAGGACCATCCTTCGGTGTTGCTCCCTCCGGTACATGGATGTGAATGTCGTGTTTTTCAAAATAATCCTCCGGCACATCATCCTGTACCAAATATCGTACATATGTCAGGGCAATTCTGGCTGATTCCTGCATAACATCACCAAGCTTTCCGGTAAGCTCCAGTTTACCGGTTCCTTTTAACGAAACAACTTCTATTTCCAGTGTCTCTCCTCCCACACTGGTCCATGCCAATCCTCTGACTATACCGATCTCCGGTCGTTCATTAGCCATATTCGTTTTATGGACCGGTTTGCCAAGAAATTCCTTGATATTACGCTCAGAAATGCGAATCTTTGTTTTATTATCCGCCTTTTCTTCGGCAACTTTTTTAGCTGCTTTCCTGCACAATGAACCGAGTTTTCTCTCCAGACCTCGTACTCCTGCCTCTCTGGTATAATTTCTGATCACTGTTCTAAGTGCTTTGTCCGTGATTGTCAGCTGCCTCCCGGTAAGTCCACTTTGCTGAAGCTGTTTTTTCCAAAGATGCTCTTTTGCAATATGGAATTTTTCATTCTCTGTATACCCGGAAAGCTCGATCACTTCCATGCGGTCCAACAGCGGTCTTGAAATATTATCTGTCCCATTTGCGGTACAGATAAAAAATGCTTTTGAAAGATCAAAAGGCAATTCCAAATAGTGATCCGAAAAATGTCTGTTCTGCTCCGGGTCAAGTATTTCCAACATTGCAGCTGCCGGATCCCCTCTTCCGTCACTGACCATTTTATCTATCTCATCAAAAAGGATCAGCGGATTTTTCACCTTGGCATTTTTGACCGCCGTGATCACCCGTCCCGGCATTGCTCCGACATATGTTCTGCGGTGTCCACGAAGCTCTGCCTCATCTCGTACTCCACCCAGACAGATCCTCACATATTTTCTTCCTAAGGCTCTTGCTATGGATTTTGCAATAGATGTTTTTCCGGTTCCCGGAGGACCTGCCAGACAAATAATGGTTCCTGTGCCATCTTTATTTAATTTTTTTACTGCAAGATATTCTAAGATCCTCTCTTTTACCTTTTCCAGCCCATAATGATCCTCATCCAGGATTTTTTGTGCATGAGCTATATCATTATTATCTCTGCTTGACTTTTTCCATGGCATTGCCAAAAGCGTTTCTACATACCCTCTGATAACAGCACTTTCCGAATTATTGGAATTTACCTTTTTAAATCGTCCGATTTCTTCCCGGATCTTTTTCTTCACTTTTCCGGGAGCTTTCAGATGTGCCAGTTTATCAAGGAATTTGTCTGCCTCAGTCTCAGAGTCCTCTTCTCCAAGTTCTTTATAAATTGCCTTAAGCTGTTCCCGCAGATAATAGTCCTTTTGATTCTCCTCTACCTGCTGCTTCACCATTTCAGAGATTTCACCCTGAATACGCAAAATTCCCAGTTCCCGTTCTAATACTCCTAAAAGGACCTTAAAACGCTCCTCCGGATCATCCTCATCGATCACACTCTGCTTTAGATGATAGTGAACAGGCAGGTTGGCCGTGATCATATAGATAATATGATCCATATCAATGCTCTCACTGACGCCGTCCTGAAGCTGTTGCCCCATCTTTCCCTGCCTCTCACAATATTCCCGAAAAGTCTGTTTCAGCTGACGGATCATCGCAACTCTCCTAAGCTGCTGTGTCGGTTCCCCATGATTGGTCAACAGCTCCATGTCTCCCCAGATGTCTTCCTCCTCATCATCTGCCTCGACCACTGCCATAATATAGCCCTCGTCAACGCTTTCCAAAGACATTAAATGAGCTCTTTTTTCTCCTGTCAACACGACACGCACATATTTATCGGGCATACGTGCAATCTGCTTTATTCTTGCCAATGTTCCCACAGCAAAGAGATTATCCATATTTATATCACTATTCTCGGCATCCTGCTTCGCCACCGTAAATACCATCTGATCGTCATTCATGGCCGCTTCCATCGCACGGATCGTTTCATCCTTTGCTACCTCTATATACGCTGTTACCCCCGGCAGCGCCACAACATCCCGCAGCGCCAGTAAAGGTTTCTTGATCATAATATATCCTTTCTGCACTTCTTTATTTTCAAAAAGAGGGTGCCCAAAAGCATCCCTCTTTTTCTTTTTTTCATTACGCAATTTCATCTTCTGACTTTTTATCCGAAGCAATCTCTCTGCGCTCATCATCTTTCGTAACCAGTATCGGTTCCGCCTCGCCCTTTGCCGCTTCTTCTGTTATTATACATTCTACGGCATCCTCATCCGATGGTACCTCATACATAGCATTCATCATAACAGATTCGATAATGGCTCTGATACCTCTCGCACCTGTTCCTCTGTCGATGGCTCTCTGTGCAATGGCACGGATCGCTCCATCCTGAAATGTCAGTTTCACTCCATCAAGCTCAAACAATTTCTTGTATTGCTTTGTAATTGCATTTTTCGGTTCTATCAAAATTCTTTCCAAAGCTTTCTCATCAAGCAGATCCAGCCCTACATTCACCGGCAGACGACCGATAAGCTCTGGTATCAGTCCAAATTTCACAAAATCTTCCGGCAGAACCTGTTTAAAAAGTTCTCCGACATTTTCATCTCTCTGATCAGAGATCTCAGAATTAAATCCAATGGACTTCTGACCGATCCGTGAAGCAATAATCTTATCAAGGCCGTCGAATGCTCCGCCACAGATAAATAATATATTCGTCGTATCCAGCTGATAAAACTCCTGATGCGGATGTTTTCTTCCTCCCTGCGGAGGAACACTGGCCACTGTCCCCTCCAGGATCTTCAGGAGAGCCTGCTGAACACCTTCTCCTGATACGTCTCTGGTGATCGAAACATTTTCTCCCTTACGGGTAATCTTATCAATCTCATCAATATATATGATACCATGCTGTGCACGATCCATATCATAATCCGCTGCCTGAATGATCTTTAACAGGATATTTTCAACATCTTCACCCACATATCCTGCTTCCGTAAGTGCTGTTGCATCAGCGATCGCAAAGGGAACATTCAGGATTTTTGCCAGTGTCTGTGCCAAAAATGTCTTTCCCGATCCTGTTGGTCCAAGCATAATAATATTACTCTTTTGCAGCTCTACATCCATGCTTTTTTCAGATAAGACACGCTTATAATGATTATAAACAGCCACAGACAATACCTTCTTGGCATCCTCCTGACCGATCACATACTCATCAAGAAACTCCTTCATTTCCTTAGGCTTAAGAAGGTTTATCTCCATATCATTGTCATATGAAAGATTTCCGCCATCAAGCTCTTCCTCTATGATCTCATTGCACAGATCAATACACTGTTCACAGATAAATACTCCCGGACCTGCAATAAGTTTCTTGACCTGATCCTGAGTCTTTCCACAAAAAGAGCATTTCAATTTGCTATCGTCTTTCTTTCCTGCCATTCTTTTCTCCATTCATTCTTTCAAGATTCAATTTCTGCAAAAACCAGGCACCTACATTCCGGCATCTGCATCTCTATATAATATTTGCACGGAGATTCCTGACTTTTACGATCAGGATCTCTTTGTGATCACATGATCTACGAGACCATATGCCTTTGCCTCTTCTGCAGTCATATAATTGTCTCTTTCCGTATCTGCTGCAATGATATCCAAAGGCTTTCCTGTATTTTCTGCAAGGATCTGGTTTAAACGCTCTCTGGTCTTTAAGATCTGCTCTGCTACTATCCGGATCTCCGTTTCCTGTCCCTTGGCACCACCGGACGGCTGATGAATCATAATTTCAGCATTCGGCATAGCATAACGTTTTCCCTTGGCACCACCTGCAAGCAGGAATGCACCCATGCTTGCGGCAAGTCCCATACAATAAGTAGCCACATCACATTTAATATAATTCATCGTGTCATAAATTGCAAATCCGGCACTGACAGATCCCCCCGGACTATTGATATAAAGACTGATATCCTTTCCCGGATCCTGCGATTCCAGAAAAAGCAGCTGGGATACGATCAGACTCGCGATATCATCATTTACTTCATTACTCAGAAAAATAATACGATCCTGCAGTAATCTTGAATAAATATCATATGAACGCTCTCCACTGCTTGTTTTCTCAATAACATATGGAATACTATAACCCATATCTACACCCTCCTAACTTTTTGTGCAAAAAACGCCAGCCTGCCCTGTCAGATGACAGGATACCGGCTGACGCCTGAAATACATGATTTATTTCTCGACTGCAGCGTCAACAACAAGTTCAACTGCCTTCTGTACAGCCAGATCAAGAGCAATCTGCTTCTTCTCTTCCTCGCCAACCAGCTCTTTCAGCTTGTCAGCTTCCATCTGATACATTCCTGCCATCTTTTCAAGCTCTTTCTCAAGCTCCTCATCAGATGTCTCAATCTTCTCAGCATCTACAACTGCCTCAAGAACAAGACGGCTCTGGATACGCTTTAATGCCTGTGGCTGCAGCTCGTTTGTCAGACTCTCCGGAGTCATTCCCGTAAACTGCATATACTGCTGCAGTGACAGCCCCTGAGACTGGATGCGCTGGCTGAATTCCTGTACCATCTGACGTACCTGTGTATCAACCATCGGATCAGGAATTTCCATTGTTGCATTCTCGATGATCTTACCAACTACATCTTCCTCTTTCTCTCTCTTAAGTGCTGCCTCTTTATTTTCAAGAAGTTTCTTCTTAAGATCCTCCTTATACTCATCAACTGTATCAAACTCGGATACATCCTGAGCAAAATCATCATCAAGCTCCGGAAGCTCTTTTACCTTGATCTCTTTGATCGTTACTTTGAATGTTGCCGGCTTACCCTGCAGCTCCTCTGCCTGATACTGCTCCGGGAATGTAACATTTACTTCTGTCTCTTCTCCGATATTCTTTCCAATGAGCTGCTCCTCAAAGTTGTCAATAAAGGAATGAGATCCGATCGTCAGAGGATAGTCCTCTCCTTTACCGCCCTCAAACGGCTCACCGTCTACAAAGCCCTCAAAATCAATCGTCGTAATATCTCCGTCCTGAACAGCTCTGTCATCCACTGTGATCATTCTGGAATTGCTCTCACGGACCTTATCGATCTCAGCCTGAAGCTCTTCATCAGTCACTTCAGCTGTCTTCTTCTCTACTTCAATCCCCTTGTAATCACCAAGAGTAACCTCCGGCTTCACTGCTACTGTTGCAGTAAAGATAAATGGCTTTCCTTTCTCAATCTGAGTCACATCGATAGAAGGCTGTGCAACGATCTCAAGCTCGCTCTCCTTTGCTGCTGACTCGTATGCATCCGGGATCAAAACATTGGCTGCATCCTCATAGAAGAATCCGTCACCATACATTCTTTCGATCACCGCACGTGTTGCCTTTCCTTTACGGAATCCCGGAATAGTAATCTTATTTTTGTTCTTTTTATATGCTTTATCCAAAGCAGCCTCAAATTCCTCTGCCCCGACCTCGATCGTAAGCTTTGCCATACTCTTCTCTAAAGTTTCTACCTGTACACTCATTTTATAATTTCCTCCTTAATATTTCACGGACCTGTGTCCGCAATTAACCATTGATATACTATAGCATGAATAATTCCACATTAGCAAGTGTTTTTCACAAATTTATGGGATAACATGTCCCTTTTTATACAATACTTTGACAACTTTGTCTACATATTTTTCACAAAGCTCCTCACTTTCGGCCTCTACCATCACTCTGATCACAGGCTCCGTACCACTCTCACGTATCAGGACGCGCCCGTTCTCTCCCAGAGCCTCCGCCACTTCCGTAGTCGCTGCTGCCACATCAGGATCGTTCTTTGCAGCCGCTTTATCTCCAACCCGGACATTTTTTAACAGCTGCGGATAAACCGTTAATCCTTTCCGCAGTTCAGAAAGCTTCTGTTTCTTTTCTAACATAACCTCCATCAGCATCAGGGATGTCAGTACACCGTCTCCCGTAACGGCATATTTGCTGAAAATAATATGACCCGACTGTTCTCCTCCCAGAGAATGACCATACTGCATCATATTGGCATTTACGTATTTGTCTCCCACGGATGTTTTTTCATAGAAAATCCCTACCTTGTCAAATGCCTTGTACAGTCCGAGGTTTGACATGATCGTTGTAACAACCGTGTTATTGTTTAACTCTCCTTTTTCTTTCAGATAACATCCACACAGATATAAAATACAGTCGCCATCAATAACCTGTCCCTTGTCATCTACCGCCAGACACCGGTCCGCATCGCCATCATATGCAAATCCCACATCCAGTCCGTTTTCGACAACATATTTCTGCAGATTCTCAATATGTGTTGAGCCACAGTTGTCATTTATATTTATACCATCCGGCTCCATACCGATGGCATATGTCTTTGCACCTAATGCATCAAATACCCCCTTGGCTACGGAGTAGGAAGAACCATTGGCACAATCAAGACCAACCCGGATATTTTTAAAAGAGCGGGTTGCCAAAGACATCAGATAACCGATATAACGATGTCTTCCTATTGCATAATCCACTGTACGGCCTATTTTTTCCCTTGTCGCAAACGGAATCGTATCCTCCTGACTATCGATGTATGTCTCGATTTTTTCCTCAATCTCAGCCTCCATTTTATGACCGTTTCCGTTGATCACTTTCAAACCATTATCATAATACGGATTGTGGCTGGCAGAGATCATAATACCACAATCAAACTGTTCCGTGCGTACTACATAAGATACACTCGGTGTCGGTGTCACATGTAAAAGGTACACATCTGCTCCGCTTGCTGTCAATCCGGAAGACAACGCATCCTCAAACATATAGCTTGAACGTCTCGTGTCCTTTCCGATAACAATCTTTGCCTTATGCTCCCGGCCGTAATACCAGCCCAGGAAACGTCCCACTTTATATGCATGCACCACATTGAGATCAACATTTGCCTCTCCGCGGAATCCATCCGTTCCAAAATACTTCATGACTGCTTCCATTCCTTTCCCAATCTACATTTTTATTGAACATACCGCAATATTTTAATCATATCATATTCATTTTTTGAAATCAATCTTTTCTTCCCCGACATCTTCTTCTGTTTATTTGCATCTTTCTACATAACATTTCCTTCATACTTTCTACTTCACACACGGCATCATCCATTACAAAAACTGGTAATATGTATTTGCAGTTTAAATACTATTTTTATCATACCTTTTAGGAATTTTATTTTAATTAAAAATAAAATTGATTAATATAGTTATATCCGGCAATTATATTTATTTTTAGGAGGTTATCTTAATGACAACAAACAACTCTTTGATCCATACCGACGATTTTCCCTTGCAGCTTTCTAAACTCAGGCAGTCGCAGGATGTCAGTGCCTGTGCCATGAGCCACGATCTGGGACACAACCGCAATTACATTAACGGTATAGAATCCAAACGCTATAAACCGTCCCTCACGGAATTCATTGAAATCTGCAATTATCTGAATGTCACACCAAATGATCTTTTTCTTTCTTCCAAAGACCAGCATTTCTCACACAGCATATCAGCTTCTCAGCTTATCCCCCTTATTCTCCACCTCTGCGATCAATTAACTCCCAGCCAGATCGATCATCTGTATTTCTTTCTGAAGGACATGCTGCATACGAACTGACCCCTTTCCGGACTGCTGTCATTGTCCAAAATGGCAGCAGTTTTTTCTCTGGGATACCGTTCCGAATTCATATCCCTTTTCCTCAAAGAGTGTAATGATGCTTTCAAGACTTTCCAATGTTGCCCGATTACTTCCGGAGTCATGCATCAAAACCACCGGTTCGTTTACACGAAATGCATCTTTCCTGATATTCGCCATGATGCTGGAAGTATCCGGGCATCCCACAGAATCCTCTGCACTGACATTCCAGTCTGTATATTCCATATTTTTTCCCCGCAGACGGCTGATAATATCATCCTTATAAGACCGAATATAACAATTGGCACTTCCCCATGGAAATCTCCATAATACAGCCTCATGATCAAATTTCTTTTTCAAAAGTGATCTGACCTTTTCGACATCTTCATAATATGCATCACTGGATTTATAAATATCACAGGACTCATGTGTATAGGTATGAACCCCGACTTCATGTCCCTCTTTCAGTTCCCTCCTGACAAGCTCCGGCATTTCTGCCACCTGCTGACCGATCACAAAAAATGTTGCTTTAATATGATGTTTCTTTAATATATCAAGATATTCTCCTGTCAGACAACTTGGTCCGTCATCAAACGTCAGAAAAACCCGTGGTTTTTCTTCCGTCTGCTGTACCTTACTGCTGATCGTATCAACATATCTCTTTGTCTGACGTTTCTGTACTCCTGTCATGGCTGCTGCAACCAGCAGTGCAATAACCAATATCAAGATTCCCTTATCTCTTTTTTTCATGAAACCGCCATCCCGTTTACCCTTTCTTTTCACCCTATTCCTCAATTCTCTGATCTATGCATCCGACCCGGAAATCTTTTGCGAAAATCTTTAAGTATTTTCTTGATTTCCCCTCTGTATTACGATATACTTTAATTACTTCAGGTCTTGTTAAGCAACAGACCGACATAATTACTATATGCCGTAATACGGCGGAATGGAGGACTATATGAAATTTGGTTTTTTTGATGATCCAAATAGGGAGTATGTCATCACTACCCCGAAGACACCACTTCCTTGGATCAATTATCTGGGAAGCACATCTTTCTTCTCACTGATTTCCAATACCTGTGGAGGATACAGTTTCTACAAAGATGCAAAGCTTCTCCGTCTGACCCGTTATCGTTACAACAATATTCCAAACGATGAGGGCGGTCGTTATTATTATATCAAAGAAGGAGATACTGTCTGGAATCCGGGCTGGATGCCTGTAAAAACAGAGCTTGACTCCTATGAGTGCCGTCATGGTATGGGATACAGCCGTTTTACATCCGTAAAGAATGGTCTGGAAGCTTCTCTTCTTGCCTTTGTTCCTCTGAATGACAACTGCGAGGTAAACCAGATTAAATTTACAAATACAACATCTGAGAAAAAGACCTTTACCTTATTCTCATACATCGAATTTTGTCTTTGGAATGCCATGGACGATATGACAAACTATCAGCGTAATCTTAACACCGGTGAAGTAGAAGTGATCGGTTCTACAATTTATCACAAGACCGAATACCGTGAGCGTCGTAATCATTTCGCTGTTTATTCCGTAAATACTCCTGTTGATGGTTTTGATACAAGCCGTGATGAATTTCTCGGTGCTTACCGTGGTGTAACAGAACCTCAGGTTGTAGAAGAAGGAAAATCCCATAATTCGATCACAAGCGGATGGTATCCGATCGGATCTCACCAGATCAACGTAGAGCTGGAACCGGGCGAGACAAAAAGCTTTATCTTTGTTCTGGGCTACTGCGAGAATCCAAAGGATGAGAAATTCACCGCTCCTAATGTTATTAATAAAAAACCGGCTGATGAGCTGCTTGCGAAATACCAGACTGACGAACAGGTCGATGCCGCTCTTGCAGCATTGAAGGAAAACTGGGAAGAGCTTCTTTCCAAATTTACAGTAAAATCCGACGAAGAAAAACTGGACCGTATGGTAAATATCTGGAATCA
The DNA here is from genome assembly GCA_022774505.1 of Lachnospiraceae bacterium. GTDB lineage: Bacteria > Bacillota > Clostridia > Lachnospirales > Lachnospiraceae > Jutongia. Next base: position 47,095 of record JALFLW010000003.1, on the reverse strand, counting down.
GTATCAGTGTATGGTTACTTTCAATATGTCCCGTTCTGCTTCTTATTACGAGTCAGGAATCGGCCGTGGTATGGGCTTCCGTGATTCCTGTCAGGATCTCCTCGGCTTCGTACATCTGATCCCGGAGCGTGCACGTGAAAGAATCATTGATATTGCATCTACTCAGTTCCCTGATGGAAGTGCTTATCATCAGTACCAGCCATTAACGAAAAAAGGAAATGCAGATATCGGTTCCGGATTCAATGATGATCCAATGTGGCTGGTTGCGTGTGTATCTGCTTACATCCGCGAAACGGGTGACACCTCAATCCTGGATGAGATGGTTCCTTTTGACAATGATGAGTCAACTGCAGTACCACTTCTCGAACATCTGAAGAGATCCTTTGATTACATCGTAAACCACAAGGGACCTCATAAGCTTCCATTGATCGGACGAGCTGACTGGAATGACTGTCTGAACTTAAACTGCTTCTCTGAGCAGCCCGGAGAATCCTTCCAGACATTTGGTCCTAGCGAAGGACCTGTTGCAGAATCTGTATTCATCGCCGGTATGTTTGTAAAATACGGCAGGGAATATGCTGATCTCTGTGAATTTATCGGGAAGCAGGATGAAGCTGACCGTGCCCGCAGTGAGGTATCAGCCATGAATGATGCCATCTTAAAAGACGGCTGGGACGGTGACTGGTTTGTACGTGCCTATGATGCCCACGGTCATAAGGTTGGTTCTAAAGAATGTGAAGAGGGGCAGATCTATATCGAGCCTCAGGGCTTCTGTGTTCTGGCCGGTGTCGGCGTAGAATCCGGCGAAGCCAAGAAAGCTCTTGATTCTGTAAAAGAAAAACTGGATTCTAAATACGGAATCGTTCTGCTGCAGCCGCCATATACAAAATATCATGTTGAACTTGGTGAGATTTCTTCTTATCCACCTGGATATAAAGAGAATGCCGGTATTTTCTGTCACAATAACCCATGGGTTTCCTGTGCAGAGACAGTGATCGGGCGTGGAAACCGTGCCTTTGAGATCTATCGCAAGACATGCCCTGCATACATTGAAGATATCAGCGAGATCCACTGCACTGAGCCATATGTATATTCTCAGATGATCGCAGGTAAGGATGCCCACTTCTTTGGTCAGGCAAAGAACAGCTGGCTGACAGGTACTGCAGCATGGACATTTGTCAATGTATCCCAGTACATTCTCGGGGTTGTTCCTACACTGAAGGGTCTCAGTATCGATCCATGCATCCCTGCTGAGATGGGTACGAAGTTTACAATGACCAGAAAATATCGTGAGGGTGTCTATAATATCACTGTTGAAAACGATAATAAGGTTGAAAAGGGCGTTGCAAAACTGATCGTAGATGGCAAAGAACTTACAGGAACAACTGTTGTACCTTACGAAAAGGGCAAGACAGAATACAATGTAACTGTTGTAATGGGATAATTTTTCGATCCTGTTGCTGAAAAATTTCTTTACCGATCTATAAAAGGCAAGACAGGTGTTTTGCTATATTCTAAAAAATGCTGATCCATTTGGATCAGCATTTTTTATATTACTATTCATCCTGTAGTATCAAATTTGGGAAGCTCATCATAAATTTCTACCAGCGGTGTTGTCTCAAGCATCTCCCGTTCTTCTCCGTCCAAACCAGAATTGCTCTTTTTCCTGTACTTTTTTTCTTCCTGTGCCTCTTTCCGGGTATCCGGAAGTCTACGATATTTTGATGTCTTGCGAAATTCCTGATATGCATCCTGATATGTTGCGATAATTGCATTTCGATCCGGATCCTTTTGAGAAACATCTACGATCGCATCCTCCACCGTTTCTCTAACCTCTTGTTTTGATCTGCATTTTTTCATCTGATTCTCCAGCCATTGCCTTTTCTGTTCCATGCGGCGTGCTTTCTGATAGGAAATCGTATCATTTGCTCTCAGATAAGCCATTTCCTGCGGGCTAAGCTTTTTTCCACTTTCAATCTTGGCCAGGATCCTGTTGTGATATTCCTCTCTTTCCAAGTCAGACATTTGCGGCTGCGGATCATACATTCTGGCAATCCCCTGTTTGATCAGTTGATTTACATTTGTCTTACTCTCTTCCTTTACCGATGTATTCATCCTATCTTCTCCATTTCTTTCTATGATATTGCAGATATTGCAGAATTATTATGCGTTGTTCACTCTCTGATAAATCGTAAAATGATATTCCAGATCATAGTAGGTCTGTTCTTCAGAAATATGCGTCATCTCCCAAGCCGGATCCTCATCCAGATTTGGAAAATGCGTATCTGCCTCATAAGTGTAATCAATTTTTGTAATATATGCTTTGTCACAATACGGTAAAAATTGACGATAAATCTGCTCTCCACCTATAATATATATCTGATCATCCGGAAAATGATGCAATTCCTCTAAGGCTTCTTTGATACTATGCACAATGACTCCGTCAGAATAATGATAATCCTTTTTGTTTGTCAATATGACATTCCTGCGTCCCTTTAAAGTGGTTCCCCCCGGAAGGCCTTCCATTGTTTTGCGTCCTCCAAGGATCACTCCTCCCATTGTCAGCTCCTGAAACTGCTTTTTATCCTGTGGAATACTCACCAGCAGTTCCCCTTTATTTCCTATAGCCCAATTGCTGTCCACTGCTGCGATCAACTGCATTACCATTCCTCCTGTTTTTTCTTTACTCCAAACATGTATTCATATTCTCGTGGAATCTCTGCTTTTATATAGATTCCTTCGTTCCTATAATCCTCTTCTAAAATTTTTCCTATATTTCTGATCTGGTTTATAACGGATCCCTCCGCATACGGAAAAGTCTTTTCCACTACAATCTTTCCCTCTCTTGCCACTTTGGAAATTACACAGAGCAGTTCATCAATACCCTCTCCGGTTTTGGCAGAGATCCTCACGGTTTCATCCGCTTTCAGGTCTTTTAAAACACCTGCTTCTTCTCTCAGATCGATCTTGTTAAATGCAGTAATGACTTTCTTGTCTCCTACCTCCAGCCTCTGCAGGGTCTCATATACCGTAAACATCTGTGCATCCATATCCGGATTAGAGCAGTCGACCACATGCAAAATGATATCTGCATATTTTGCCTCCTCTAATGTACTCCGAAATGCCTGTATCAGATGATGAGGAAGCTTACGGATAAATCCTACGGTATCTGTAAAAAGAAACTCCTCACCCTCCTGCGTTTCCAGCTTTCTTGTCGTTGGATCCAGTGTTGCAAACAACTGATCCTGGGACAATACCCCTGCTCCGGTAAGATAATTTAATAATGTAGATTTTCCGGCATTGGTATATCCCACAATAGCAATGACCGGAATGGCATTTTCCTGACGTTTTTTTCGCATGAGCAGTCTCGTCCTTGTAACCTGATCCAATTCTTTTTTTAACTGCGAGATTCGATTACGGATCAGTCGTCTGTCCTGCTCCAGCTTCTGCTCTCCGGGTCCTCTTGTACCAATTCCACCACCAAGCCTTGACAGCTCTGTCCTCTCACCGATCAGATGAGAAGAACGATAGCGAAGCTGTGCCAATTCTACCTGTATCTTTCCCTCGTTTGTGACTGCATGGCGGGCAAAGATGTCCAGGATCATAACCGTTCTGTCAATAACCTTAACGCCCAGTGCATCTGACAGATTTCGCAACTGTGCCGGACTAAGCTCATCATCGCATACCACCGTATCGGCATCCAGTTGTCTGACTAGCTCTGCTACCTCTTCGATTTTTCCCTTTCCAATATATGTTCCGGGATGCATACGCTCTCTTTTTTGTATAACCATTCCCACCGTGATGGCTCCCGCTGTCTGTCCCAGTTCCTCCAGTTCCTCTAAAGACTCTCTGGTATCGTCTCCCTCCGCAGTTTCCACCCCGACCAAAATAATCCGTTCCTGTCTTTCCTTTGTTTCTATCATTTTTTTACCATAAATCCTAATATAACGAATATATTGTCCTTCCGATAATATTTCGCTCTACTAGTCAACCCTTTCCTGTGTTTTAACCATCGGTTCCCGGGTTGCAGCAGAAATTGTCGGTTTTACTGTTGTATATGGAGCTCTCGTTGTTTCCGGCTTTGACGTAGGCATCGGCTGTGTTGTTCTCTGCCTGTCGTCTGTTCCCTTTGCTGCAGACGATGATGGGGTTACTGTACTTTCTTCTCTATTGACATTTTTTCCATCCTCTGCTGCTTTGTAGGATGCTTCCGGTTGTGTTGTCACCACTGCATTGTCCCCGTCATCAGGATCTCCCGTCGGCTGCGTATCAGGCTCACCCACAGTACTGTCCAATGCCCCATTTCCTTTTGCAACCGCATCGCGCGTTTTGAGAAATCGACATTCTTTTTTCATTGCCTTATCATCCGGATTTTGCTGCAGATATTCCTCTGCCAGCTTCAATGCCTCCCCAAAAAGTCCCTGACGTTCCATCAAAAGTACTTGATTTTTCCATAGCTGTACCTCTGCAGCACCACTTGCATTTTTACGTCCCTGTTCCAGATATTTTTCAGCGGTCTCATACTCCTGTGCATTGATCGCTATAGACGCCAGCTGATCATATGCATCTGTCAGGTACTCGCCACTTCCCTTTTTTACATATTCTTTGAAATATTTTTCAGCAGCAGAGACATCCGCACCCGCTGATGCTAATGCCCCCAGATAATAAGATGTATCCTTTTCTCCTTTTTTATAAGCTGACAGCAGTATTTCTTTTGCCTGTCCTGCCGCATCATCATCCTTTAGCTCTCCACCTGTTTTTCCATTTCCCTGATAAATAGCCGCCATTCTAAAATATGCCTGCCAATTTTCTTTGTTAGAATCTACTGCCTTTTGATATACCTGTAAAGCATCTTCACTCCTGCCCAACGCCTCCAGCACAACACCCTTGCTGCACAAAATATGGCTGTTTAAGGATGTCGTATTTTTTAATTCCAATGCTTTGTCACATAATTCCAGAGATCTGTCATATTTCTGGATATGATAATAAGCAATGGCTTCCCCGAGATATACCTGCTTGTTGTTTACATTTGCAATTGCATTTTCTGTATCCTGATATGCTTTTTCAAACTGTTTTAATGCATCCTCATATCTGCTCTGCTTATTAAGATACATTCCATATGCAATATAATATTCTGCTCTCTCTCCATTCTTTTGAATGGCTTTTTGAAACAGATCTCCTGCTTCCTCTAATCTTCCGCTTTCCATAGCGGTAATCCCTTTTTTATATATGCTCTCTGCAGATCCACATCCTGTCAGCATCATACCACAACTTATCATTGCGGCTGCCAATAAAATCCGTTTTTTCATTCTATTCCTCATTTCCGGACAATTTATAAAAATGACAATCTTTAACATACACCATTTTGATCTACCACCATTCTGCCTGCCATTGCCCTTAAGCAGACAGATGCGAATCATCTGAATTTTGGAGTTATTATACCACAAATTCATACAAAAAGAAACGGAAACCCCCCTGTTTCAGAAAGATTCCCGTCGATCAACTAATATTTTCTTTTGTTTCCTGCCCACATAACAACACATAGCAGACTGCAATTTCCTATATACATAGCTTCTATGCTTAAATAGATCAATCCTTTATATTTTCAATAATGCCCTTTAATTCTTTGCGCTCTTTTACAGAAAAGGTTTTTTTATCAAAAAGCTCAGAGCAATAAGTCTCTAAATTGTCATCATCCCAGAATTCAACATCATCACGTATCATCTGGGTACGATATGCATGCTTATCAATCAAAATACGATAATAAAAATACCGTCCATCTCTATACTGCTCAACGAATCCTTTACGCACTAATTTTCCTAAGAATGTTGATACTGTCTGTGGTTTCCAGGCTTTGCCATACTTATCATTTGCTAATGTCATAATACGTGACAATCTTGCTCCATCCCCTATATCCCATACGCATTTCATAGTGATCTTTTCGCTCTCCGTTAATGGTATTGCTCTCATAACTAACTTTCCTCCTAGTATATCTGTTTAGTCCTCTCACCATCATGCATGGTCCGTTTTGCAAGTCCTATTATAAGCTTCATGTTTATAATGGTAACAAATCGTTATTGGCAAATCAACCCTTTTTATCTAAAATTTTATTAACTTTCTTTGTATAAAATGTGAATATTAAAGTAATAAAAAACTTAATTACGAAAGTGGATCATATGCAATAATTATCTCCGCCCTCCCTGCTCCATTCCAAAAGATCAGCCAGAGTTATCCTATCCACTACGCCATTGATCGCATCCCGCAGCTCCTCCCATACCCGGAGCGTCACACAGTTTTCTTGTCTTAAACAACTGTTTACCTCTCCTTCCAGACAAGCTACCGGGGCAAGACTTCCTTCTGTCAGACGCAGTATCATTCCTACTGTATATTCTTCCGGATGATGTGTCAAGAGATATCCTCCCTGAGGTCCGCGGATACTTCTGACAAATCCTGCCTTGTTCAATATAGATATAATCTGCTCCAGATACTTATCCGATATCTCCTGTCTTGAAGAGATATCTTTAATCCTTACCGGTTTTCCATTATCGTGTTGTGCTATATCCAGCATCAAACGTAATGCATATCTGCCTTTTGATGATATTTTCATTTAAATCGCCAATCCTTTCTTATCTATTTATTTGTGTACATTTCCGTGCACGTTTTTTGCACATAGCGGAGTTTTTTGAAACTCCTAATATGAGCCCTTTGGGGTTATTATATCACAAATTTCACCTAAGACTCGCAAAACCGCTCTTGCAGAGCTTTTCTTTCTGCTTCGCAGAAATTTTGCTCGTTAATTCGCCCAAAAAAGCAAATGCCAGCTTTGCTGTCGCTTGCTTTTTCTAGGGCTTATTATATCCTATATCCAACAATTTTACCATAGTATTAATGTATGATTTAAAGGAATAATCGGGAATCATATTTTCCTATACACTCAAAAAGGGAAAAACCAGCGTTTTTCCCTCCAAGAATTGCTTCGCAATTCTCGTTGGATTCCCTCTACGCTACGAACATTTTCCTATACACTCAAAAAGAGCAGCTGCACATTGTACAGCTGCTCCCTTTCACAACAAATTTGTCAAACGAAATTTCAGAGACGATTATTTAGTTATTGCTGATCCGCTTACAGGAGGTACCGGTGTTGGTGTGGCTGCCTGCTGTTTCATTACGATAGCCAGTTTAACCTCTCCCTGAGCCTGGGAATAATTTCCATCTCTACCTTCTATTCCGGTAGGAAGTGCTTTGATATAATACGTCTTATTTGCCTCAAGCTCTACATCCTTCAGTTCCGTCTTCACTACAGCAGCCTGCAGACTGTCTATTGTTCCTGAAGCGATAAACTGCATATTTGCATCAAACAGGGCAAGTTCAACACCCTTGTTGACTGCAGAAGTTGCTGTAAAGCTGTAACGTCCATTCTGTGTCGGAGCAAAACTCCAGATCACATCATTTCCACCCGTAGAATTTAATACAGACTCCGGAGCCAGTGGAGATGCCGCATAAGCTGTTGCTCCGGCGATCTCTGTAGCCGGACTGTAGGTAAGATTAGCACCCTTTACATTCTCTTTTGCAACTGTTACTGTTCCCATTGTTCTGGTTGCACCTGCAAAAAATGCTTTCACGGTATATGTCTTATCACCCGGAAGGAATACTTTATAATATCCCTTAGAATCTGTACTTGGTGCTGCAACACACAAGCCCTTTTCATCATAGAACTTTAATGTTACGTCTGTGATCTTATCCGCAAAATTTGTCTGTGCATCAATGGCTGTTCCATTGAAAGCAATACCCTCCACAGAATAACGTGTCAGATTTGCCTTGAGCGTTCCCACAGACATATCCTTTGTTACTGTGATCTTGCTGCTCATGTATTTTCTGTTTCCTTTTTCATCCAATACATATGCAACATATGTATTAGCCGGGAGTGCTACATTAAAGCTTCCCGTTGAATTTGTATCAACAGAATAATTACCACTTTCTGTTTCATACTGGTTATTTAATGACTCGAAATAAACCCTCTTTCTTTCTAACTTATTACTGCTGTTAGAATATGCTGCCTTGCCGCTTACTGCATAAAATCTCTCCGGAACAGATATTGTAGCGGACTTATCTGCCTTTGCTACTTTGATCTTCTGTGTCATCTCATAAGCTACATCGCCGGCAACCTTTACCGTGTATGTTCCGGCCGGCACTTCTACATCATATTCTCCGACACACTGTCCACGTCCATTATAATTAGACTGGCTCGTCGTTTCAATAATGTCTTCGCCCTGTTTTGCTGTAGATGGGATCAGTTCCACATCAGCACCTGTGATCGCCAGACCATTACTACTCTTTACTACACCATTCAGATTGTAATATGGGATTACCTTAACAGTAATGGTTGCTGTACAGGTACGCTGTGCATCTGTCACATCTGCGGCTGTCACCTTATAGGTATGTGTTCCTGCAGAAATGGTATAAGGGATACAAAGCTCTGTACTTGTTGCATTTTGCTTTGTCACTGTCTTCGCTGCATCATCCGAAACCTTGTCAGTTGACAGTCTCACATTTGCATCATCCGGAGTATCCAGAGTAAATGTGTAATGACCGGAACCACCGACAGGCTCTACAGTATAAACTGCAGCATAGCTCCTGGAATAGTTGCCTCCATTAACATCTGCAACCTTATCCATATCAAGCTTCGTCTCATTGGCAGCTGCCTGAGCGGCTGCATTTTCTTTCATAGACTTATCCCACTTAATATCATAACTGTCATTTCCAACAGCCAGTGTATTCTCATCATAAACTAAGAAATTCACTTTTACGGAAGCTTTTCTTCCCATCTCGTCAACACCCTGCAGTGTCACCTGAGATGTTCCGGCCGTCGTTGCAATTCCTTTTACATTATATTCTTTCTTGTCAATTGCCAGACCATCCGGAAGCTTACCGCTTTTAGTACTGATCTTTACAGATCCGATAGCATTTCCGAAGAGACTGCCAAAATTCTTATCGATATTTGTTCCCTTTTCGATCGTATAATTGACTTCGTCTTCCTCAGCATAGAACGGAGCCTTAAACTGAGAAGATGCCTTACTGTTACCGGATGTAATCTGTACATAAGACCCATTTGGGATCGCATCCTGCAGATAAATACGATACTGTGTCCCATTTACAGGAACAACCTTTTCTACATTGATCTTTTTGTTATATGCACCTGCATTCTGTTCCTTGGTCACTACAGAGAAATCAACAACCTTCATGGAAGTATCTTTCTTCTTCAGCTTTAATACCAGACAGCTTCTATCAAAGTTATCAACAGAAACGGATTTAAAATTCGGAGCCTGCTTCTTAACAGTGATCTTGCATTTAATCTTTTTCTTGCCGACTTTTGCAGTAATTACAGCTTTTCCCACTTTGACACCCTTGATAACGGCTTTTTCGCTCTTCTTACCGCTCTTGGATGCAACCTTGGCAATTTTCTTTTTGTTTGTTGACCATTTTACTCTTTTATTTGCATTTTTTACCGTCAGGGTTGCTGTCTTTCCAACGGTTACTGTCAGTTTGCTTTTACTAAGCTTTGGCTTTTTGGCAGCCACAGCAGTGCCAAAATCAGCACTGCTTCCGGTTACCACCATGCTCAGAGCTAAACCAACAGCAAATGCACGCTTTTCGAAATTATTTAATTTCATCGGTTCATCTCCTTTATTTTTAATGAAGCAATATCTTGTTACAAATCTTTGTTATTGTCCTATTTCACAGTTACGCTCACATCAATTGTTGATGAAAGTACAGAAGGAGTACTGAAAAGAATATATACATCACCTGAAGCTGCTGCCTCAAAAGTCACCTTTCCACAACCATCTGCAACACCTGTATAATACATGTTTCCATCATAATCATCATCATCATCTGCGTTATATTCCCACTTGGTCTTTGATGTGTCATTATTCCATGTGTCCGTATAGATCATCAGATTGTTTGCACATGATATATTAATATCTCCAGGTGCGACTGTCTTAGATGCATAACTGAGAACATATGTCTTACCGCTCTCTACAGGGATCTTAACATATGCCTTATTCTGCAGATCCTTATCCTGTACATTCTTTGCACATGTGATAGTCGCTGCCGTATTCAGCTGCAATGCCGTAGAATTCTTCTCATATGCTTCAAGATGCTTTGAAATCTTGATATTCACATTTCCCTTTAACTGACTAAAGTCGCTATAAGAAATTGGTGTAATACGCATTACATAAGTACCGGTACTAAAGGATTTCACAACCTTACCTCTTACATCGCCTACGGACGTGTACTCAGATTTTCCATCGGCCGGCTCCTTATAGATCTCTACCGAATTCGGCATTTTTTCATTCTCATTCATAAATAATGACATGTCATAATTTACAGATGTCTGACCTGCTGTCTCCGGAATTGCAAACTTAACGAGAATATCGTTATTTCCTGTAGAAGTGAATACACTCTCCTGCTCCAGAGTAAGCATCTGTGCATTTGCAAACTCGTTCTTCATTCCATCTGTCGTGTCATCATATACGAAATCCTGTGCTATATCGGCACCATTTACCGTAACAGTTCCGATCGTCCTCAACTCACTTGGATCATTGGAATCATCGCTGTAACGAACAATATATGTTCCGTTATCTAACAGCAGAGGACGTACAAACTTACCATGATCCGGTCCGTCAACTGTTTTTTCCTGCTTTACATCGTACTTACTGTCATACTTGGTATAAACAGATTTCACATTTCCGTTGACATCATAAAATCTTAAGACAGCTCCACCTTCCATTGCCTCAACCGGATTGCCATCCTCGCCAATGCTGCGGACTTTCAGGGAACCATTCACTTCATATCTTGAAACGGCAAGCTTCTGATCACCGATCTCTGCATTTGTGCCATCCTGTACTGTTACAGGATTTGCAAAGTACTGACGCTGACTATTCTCATCGATCCAGTACATCTTATACGTACCGGCCGGCAGAGAAGCTGTGAATTCGCCCAGATAATTTGTTCTGGCAACAAAGCTGCAGCCTTCGTACTGTTTGTTATCTGTCTCAAAACGGACAGCTGAATTTGCAACCGGCTTATCATTCGCATATTTTGCAACTGCCTTGATATTTGCAAAACGGATCGGAAGTGTCAGATTTGCAGCTCCAACGGCATCCGCTGTAATATCTACAGTATCTGTAAGCTGATATTTTACACCATTATTTGCAAGAACCTTTACCGTATATTTTCCTGCAGGAACCTCTGCCACATAATTACCTGCCTCTACAGGTGCTACGCTAAATGCTGTTGCCTGTGGAGAAGCAGCCGGATTCGGAGTTGTCTCAGCTGCCGCAGATGGTACCGGTGAAGGAGATGCTGTCAGAACAACTGCTGTAGGCAGTGGACCAACCATAGAGGTACTGCTGTGCTTATACAGAACATAAGAATCTCCATTTGCGCAGTCCTTATATGACGGTTCACCTAATGTATCATAACCTCTCCAGTGATTACCGCCGACTAACTCCGTTGTATATCTTCCATTCTTCAGAAGCTTCTCAACACTCTTCAGGTATGTATAACCGGTAATATAATCTGCACCATTTACTGCATCGGCCGGATAGAAGTAAAGCTTTTCATTTCCGGAAAGAGCATTCTCCATAGAATCCTTGATCGTTCCGCTGATGTTAAATCTCTCCTTAACATTTACCTTTACAGTTGCCGTAGTTGTACGTGTTGCGTCAGCAGCATCTGTAACTGTAATGGAATATGTATGCTCACCAGCTGAAAGACCATATGGAATAAAAATCTTTGTGCTTGCTGCAGCTTTCTTCGTAACCTGATTGTTTGAATCTGTCACATCTGTGGAAAGAGATACTCCCACATCTGTACCTGTCTGCACCAGATCATACTTGTAGCTTCCTGAACCACCTACCGGTGAGATCTCATATGTCGTATAAATCTTTTCCGGATCCGGAGTAACTTCAGGATTTACAGAAGGTGCCACACTTGGAGCAGCTGATACTACCGGTGCAGGAATATTGGAATCATCTGTTTCGTCTGATGCTACCGGTGTCGCTGTCGGCACCTCTGTCGGTGCAGCAGTCGCAAGTTTACTGGCATTCAATGATACCATATAATCATCTAAAACAATCTCCTCATCCAGACGATCCTCAACAGCTATTGCAGACTCATCATATACTTTAAAGGTAATCTTGAGAGATGCCTTTCTGCCAGCCTCATCCTTCGCCTCGATCGTAGTTTCCGTCTGACCCGCTTCAGAAGGGATTCCCTTGAGGATACCTCTTTTTCCTACCAGGCTCAGTCCCTTAGGAAGCTTGCTTCCACTCTTCAGGGAATAAGAAATGTTACCAACAGCCTGACGGAAATACTGATCAAGTCTTTTATCAACCGTGGTATCCTTTTCATAAATGCATGTCTGCTGTTCCTTAACCACCTTGAAAGCCTGTTTATTCTGTGCTTCCTTGGTAAATTTACCAATCTGTATCTTTACATATCCGTTTAATGAAACCGGAGAAGTCAGATAAAGACGATATGTTTTCTGATCGGTTGTGGACAATGCCTCAACCTTAGGATTGGTATTATAAGAACCATCTCCATATTTCTTTGCTGATAATTTAACATCCGTTACATTCAATGCGGTCTTTTTTGCAAGTTTTACTGTCAATGCAGAATAATCAAGTTTGTCAACGGAAACAGACTGGATATTATTCTGTTTAACAGTCAGTTTACATTTCAGCTTTTTGGTGCCGACCTTTGCCGTAACAACCGTCGATCCCTTCTTTAAGCTTGAAATAACAGCAGTTTCTTTCTTCTTACCACTTGTTTTTTTGATCTTTGCGATCTTTTTGTTTTTCACAGACCATTTAACCTTTTTGTCGGCTTTTTTCACCTTTAAGGTCACTGTCTGGCCTGCTATAACACTTGCTTTTGTCTTAGACAATTTTGCCTTTGATTTCTTCGCCTTTGATTTCTTCGCCTTAGCTTTTTTGGCTTTGGTCTTTTTCGCAGATACATTCACTGTGGAATAATTACCGCCGGTCACAACCATAGCAACCGCAAGACCACATGCAAGCGCACGTTTTGCAATTTTCGTATGCTTCATTTTCTCTCTCCTTTAATATTATTTTGTAGCATTTTGAGAACATTCATTGACCGTTTTCAAAATGTTTACAATTGCTTAATATTATATCATGTAGCCCCTCTGTTTTCAAGAAGTACTTTCGACATAATCCTTATTTCTGCATTATCTACCACAATCTGAGAAATAAAATTTTCCAAAAAAATTCTCCGGCTTTTTTCCCCTGACTTTTCCGGATCAAAAGCAAATATTTCCATGCATATCTTCCAAAGACAAGACATGGAAATCGTAATTTCTGCATGTTTCCCTCCCCCACTGCACACCAGCAGATTATTTTTGCTCCTATGTCTGCAAAGTGCTTTTCCGCAGATTCCACACTTTGTTATCCCATGAAAGACATGCCTTTTTCCCTTTTTCTTTCCGTATCCTGCCGTAGCCGGATGCAGCTTTTGACACAGCTCATACTGCTTTTTTTCGATCAGAGGCGGATGATTCTGCGGTACGATCCCCCAGGCATTTCTCGGAGTGTATACAGTGACAAACCGGTCTCGAAATTCATTTCTGCTGCGATTATAAACTGCATTTCCCAAATAGACCGGATCATGAAGGATTCTCCAGATATCCGGATACTGCCACCGTTTTTTTCTTTTTTTCATTCCTTGCTGATTCAGGATTTCTGCGATCTGAGGACTTCCTTTTCCGCTTGCTGACAACCGGTATATCAGTCTTACGATCTCTGCCTCCTGCTGATCAACCTCCAGACTGTCACCATTTTTTCTATAACCATATGGTGGTCTTGCAGAAATATATTTCCCACTTTTTCTTTTTTCCAAAAGAGATTTCCCTGTTTTTCTCGAAATATCCCTGCAGTAATATTCATTGAAGATATTTCTCAGCGCATCCTCCTGGTGTATCTGCCTCTTCCGGCTGTCATACTCTTCTGCCACAGAGATGATAACTGTATGATATTTAGGAAAAATAAATTCCAAAAGACGTGATATGTCTATATGGTTACGGGATAATCTCGAAAAATCCTTTATTACCACTGCCTGTACATTTCCAATAAAAATACCGGCCAGCATCCTTCGAACTGCCGGCCGGTCCATATCAGACCCGGAATATCCATCATCCATAAATATTCTTTGTTCCATATTGTTTAATTCATTATCCTGTTTGATATATTTTTCTGCAAGCAGGATCTGATTTTTAAGGCTTCCGCTTGTCACAGCCATCGTATTGTCTTTTTGGGACACTCTGGCATAAATAGCAACAATCCCCATACCTGTCTCCGTTTTTTATACAGCTTATGACTGTCTCCTGACGGCTATACCTTTTTATTTCACAAAAGATAATAATTCATCCACAAAGCTTAATCCAACCTGATACAAAACATATAATATTGTCACAGACAATATGATCACAAGGCATCGGTAGATCAGATATCCCCTTGCAAAATTTTTCTTTGCCTGATGCGTTTTCCTGCTTAATGCCAGGATCAATATATAAATAAATCCAACTATAGGTATCTTGATCCAGCATATGCTCAAAAACCACTCACTGACAGTGACTCCCTCTGCATCATCAAATGCCACCGCATTCTGATAAGCCTGATTAAAACGCTTTTTTTTCTTTTCTTTCCGATGAAGCTGGTTTTGGGCTTCCTTTTCCTGCTTCCTGCGTAATTTTTCCTGTTTTTTTTGATCTTTCACAATATTGCCATGAGAAGACGAGGTGTTATATTCCGCTCTCGCCTGCCTCTTTTTTTCAAGCATTTCCTGCTGGCGTATTGCCCTCTCCTGTCTTGCGATCAGTGATTCCTGTTCCTTTTTTTCCACGCTGTTCCTCCCTGTCTGCCAGATGACTCCTATCTCTGCTGCGTTGTATTATCATCTGTCTGTACTTCATTGTCCGCATTATTTTCATATTGTACTTTTGTAGGAAGTACCAACATCTTGTCCCTCAAATGTGTATACTGACTGCGAAGCTCATCATAATCTGCATATTTTTTGCATGCCTCCACTGCCTCTTCTGCTTTTTTGAGAAGCTCATCCATATTAGCGGGCTGATATACATACCCCTGCAGCTTTTTCAACCGTGTATTTGCCAAAGCAAGTCTCGTTTTCTTTAACTGATCATTTCTCGCTTTTTCAGCCTGCTGTGCTGACTGTTCTGCCAGGGCATCGTTTTCTTCCGCTTTCTGTTCCTGATATGCTTTAACAACATCTTTCCATTTCAGCGATTCATCCTTCAGGCTGTCATACTTATCCTTACAACGGGTGCTGTACTCCTTGCGCACATCATCATCCTGAATATTGGCAATCTTGTCCTTTAATGTATTATACGTCTGAATAAATGTATAATAATCTGCCATACTGGTGATCGTCATCTTTTCAAACTTCTGCAGACTCTTAAGGACCGCCTTTTGTGCTGATTTATCATTTTCTTTATCTACATATTTTGTAGTATCCTGCAAAATATCTTTTGCAAAATAATCCATTCCATAGCTTCTTTTCTGGCTGCCGCTTACTTCTGTTCCTTCTATGATCCGCCCTCTGCTGTCATATTTGGCCAGACAGACTGTCTCCGGCTTTGCAAATTCCTTTGGCTCCAGTCCCGCATGGATCTGATTCATAAAATTCTTCCAGATAGCTCCGGATAATGTCGCACCATATGTTCCCGGCATTGCCCGTGGTGTATCGTAACCACACCAGACCACCGTCGTATAATAAGCAGAATACCCGCAGAACCATACATCCTTGCTTGAATTCGTAGTTCCTGTCTTGCCGGCAGTAATCTGTCCTCCATTCAGTTTCAGACTTCTACCTGTACCATATGGTTCCTCAAAAACTCCCCTCAGCACATCCGTCATCATCCAGGCTGCTCCCTTAGAATATACCTGGGTCTTCTCTTCAGCATCTTTGTATATCACACCATCTGACACATGCGTGATCTTTTTGATGCATGTCCTGTCGCTGTACTCTCCGTTATTTGCCAGTGTGGCATATCCCTTTGCCATATCCACAACACGGACACCTTCTGTAAAGCCTCCTAATGACAATGCCATATTTCCATTATCCACATAGCTGAGATTGTGAAAACGCATCTTATCCAGAAAAGATAAACCGTATTCCGGAGTAATGGTTTCTAACACCTGCCAGGCGATCGTGTTAATAGATCGTGCTACAGCCTCTCGTATATGGACGCTTCCCCGGTATCCTCCGCCGGAATTTTTCGGACCATTTGCGATCGCATGATCATTCACCACCGTAGACGGTGAAAACTTTCCTGATTCAAATCCCGGAGCATAATCGATCAACGGCTTGATGGAACTTCCTGACTGACGTGCAGACAGATATGCACGGTTATAGGCATCTTTCGTTCCACGGCCGCCTACAATGGCAACCACATAATTTGTACTGTTATCAACACAGACGGCTGCCCCCTGCAGTGCAAATTTCTTGCCATCTGCCCCTTTTTCTGTATTATATGCCAGTCCACTGTCAATAGACTTTTGCAGCTTTTTTTGTTTTCGTGTATCCAGAGAAGTATATAATTTATAACCTCCTGAACGGATATCATCGCTTTTTGCACTGTATGCGGACGCATATTTTGCCTGATACTCTTCGTATTCCTTTTTTGTATCAAAGGTATATTTGAAAGCAAAATTATCCTTTTCCATTAATGATATTGCGGCACAATGCACTGCATAACTGATAAGATAGCTTTCATTCGATGTCTTTTCTGTCACCTGGAGAACATTTAGTTTCTTTTTTATTCCCTGACGATATTCCTTCCGGGTGATCGCTCCTCCTTCGTACATCTTAAGAAGGACTTCATTACGCTTTTTACGGGCATTTTGGGGATTTGCAACCGGATCGTATGCCGATGGAGAATTTGACAGTCCAATAAGCATTGCTGCCTCTGCCGGCTCAAGATCTGCCGGTTTTTTTCCAAAATAATACTTACTTGCCGATGCTACACCGTAGCACCTGTTTCCATAATAATTGCTGTTGCAGTAAAACTCCATGATCTTATCTTTGCCAAATTTCTGTTCTACCGTCGGTGCCAAAAGGATCTCCGCAACTTTTCTCGTAAATGTCTGTTCCTGTGACAAAAGATTGTTCTTGATCACCTGCTGTGTAATCGTACTTCCCCCCTGCGTGATCTCCCCTCTGTTTTTCAACAAAGCTACGCTTGCACGCATGGTTGCGAGCATATCCACACCACCATGCGTTTTAAATCTTTTATCTTCAACGGCAATATATCCGTTATATATATATGGAGAAATCTTTGATATTTTTGTATATTTAAACCGCCCTGCATTAACCGTCCCAATCTTATTTCCTTTATTGTCAAATACCTGTGTATCTTCATTCATGACGAAATCCTCTTCCGTCATATTCACCAGATTATCAAAAACCACTTCTCTCGCTTCCGTAAACATAGGAAGTACTTTTATATATATACAGATTCCCGCGATCAGGCAGATTACAAGAATAGATGCCAGAATTCCAAGCATTGTCCCAAGAATAGTTGAAATAACTCCCAAATATCCGCCAATCACTCCAAAAACAGCCTTAATTCCTACCTTTACACGATTCAAAGTTTTACTCATTCAAGCTCCTCCATTCCGAAGCATTTTATCCTTTTTCAAACGTTTTTCCATTATAACCCTATCTCACGGAATTATCAAGTTGACACACAAAAATATGTCGATTAAAATACAATTTGGATCAGTTACCTAAATTTAACTGTTATCTGCTTAAACTTTCAGAAAGGCATGATTACTTATGGATTTATTACATACACGAAAACATTTTGGGTTTATCGGTCTCGGACTGATCGGCGGGTCTGTAGCCCGGTGCATCCGCAATGAAATCCCTGATGCACAGATATCTGCTTATAATTATTATGAAACAAAAAAACATCCACGTCTTGAAAAGGCTCTTGCTGACGGAGTTTTAACAGACATTACTACAGATATATCCGACGTCAGCAACTGGGATGTTATTTTTTTATGTACTCCGGTACGCACAAATACCGCTTATCTTGCAAAACTTAAACCCTGGCTGCGCCCCGGCTGTATCCTGACAGACGTAGGCAGCGTAAAGGGCGAAATCTATCAGGCTGTCTGCAAGGAGGGACTTGACCACTGCTTTGTCGGCGGACATCCCATGGCCGGCACAGAACACATCGGTTATGAATATTCCTTTGCCGGTCTTTTAAAGGACTGCTATTATATTTTGACACCTACCACAAGTGTTCCTGACGAAAGTGTCCGCTGGATGCAGGACTTTGTCACGAATGTCACAAAATCCCGCTGTGTTACGATCGATGTCGCCGAACACGACGAGGCAACAGCCGGCATCAGCCATGCACCTCATATTATATCTGCCACTCTTGTAAATGCAGTACGTGCCAGAGATCAAAAAGGAATGTACAAACTTCTTGCAGCAGGCGGATTCCGGGATATCACCCGAATTTCCTCTTCCTCTCCGGAAATGTGGAAAAGCATCTGTCTGGCGAACAAGGAAGCCATTCTTGACTTTCTAAAGGAATATACGGATCTGCTGTCTTCCATGGAAAACGCCATCCGAGACGGAAATGAAAAAGAGATCGAAGATTTCTTTGCATCCGCCAAAGAATACCGCGATCAGCTTTTTCCTGCACAGCCGGACAACGCCAAGTAAAACAGACTATCTTTGTACTTATTATAGAAAGGAACTTTTCATATATTATGGAGAATATATTAGAAGGATTAAATCCCCAGCAAAAAGAAGCCGTAGAACATTTTAAGGGTCCTCTTTTGATCCTTGCAGGTGCCGGTTCCGGCAAGACAAGAGTTCTCACTCACCGGATTGCTTATCTGATCGATCATTATGATGTTAATCCCTATCATATCCTTGCATTGACCTTTACGAACAAAGCCGCCGGAGAAATGAGGGAGCGTGTAGACCAGATTGTCGGTTTTGGTTCAGAAAACATCTGGGTCAGCACCTTTCATTCAACCTGTGTAAGGATTCTACGACGTTATATCGAAGTCCTCGGATACAAACGAAGCTTTACGATTTATGATGCTGATGACCAGAGAGCATTAATGCGGGAGATCATTAAATTCCTTGACCTTGATCCAAAAAAATACAAAGAACGTGCTTTCCTGAATATCATCTCCCACGCAAAGGATGAATTGATCGGTCCGGAGGAATATGCCCGGCGTGCCCAGGGTGATAAAATGAGAGAAATTTATGCACGTGCATATCAGGAATATGAAAAACGTCTTCATGATGCAAATGCTTTGGATTTTGATGATCTGATCTGTAAGACGATACAGATGTTTCAGGAAAACAGAGACATCCTTTCCTATTATCAGAAACGTTTCCGTTATATCATGGTAGATGAGTATCAGGATACAAATACGGCACAGTTTAAATTGATCAGTCTGATGGCCAGTACTCCTTCTGATGAAGGTACAACCGAGCATAATCTGTGTGTAGTCGGTGATGATGACCAGTCCATCTATAAATTCCGCGGTGCCAATATCATGAACATCCTGAATTTTGAGCAGGAATATCCTGATACAAGAGTGATCCGTCTGGAAGAAAACTACCGTTCTACCCAGAATATCCTTGATGCCGCCAATGCGGTGATCCATAATAATACAAAACGAAAAGAAAAAGCATTATGGACAAAAAAGGAAAAAGGAGATTCCATTTATTATTCGCAGTTTGAAAATGAGTATGAAGAAGCCGAGGCCGTTTCCTCCGCCATCGCCCGTGCTGTGGCTGACGGACATGCTTCCTATAAAGACTTTGCTGTTTTATACCGTACAAATGCCCAATCCCGTGTTTTTGAAGAAAAACTGATCAATTATAACATTCCTTACCGTATTGTCGGTGCCGTGAACTTTTATCAGCGCAAGGAGATCAAAGATATCCTTGCTTATCTGCGGACCATCGAAAACGGAATGGATGATATTTCCGTCAAAAGGATCATCAATGTTCCAAAACGCGGGATCGGTCTGACAACCATTGACCGCATCAGTAACTATGCGATCATCCATGGTCTGAGTTTTTATAATGCACTTCAGGATTATGAATATATTGAAAATATCGGAAGAAGTGCTTCAAAGCTCGGCAGCTTTGTAAGCCTGATCGAGTCTTTCCGCACCAGTCTGGAAGATCCCGGATATTCTATTGAACAGCTTATCCGCGATGTTGTAGAACAATCCGGCTATGAAGCCATGCTGGCAGATGAGGACAGTGAGGAAGCTCAGGCACGACTGGAAAATATAGAAGAACTGATCAATAAAGCGGCCTCCTTTGAAGAGGAAGCAGAAGAAAATGAAGCAACCTTAGGTGGATTTCTTGAAGAAGTCGCACTTGTCGCTGATATAGATAATGTAGATGACAGTACAGATATTGTCCTGCTTATGACACTGCACAGTGCCAAAGGTCTGGAGTTTCCTTATGTTTATCTCGTGGGCATGGAAGATGGGATCTTTCCCGGTGCCATGGCTGTATATGGTGAAGATCCGGAACAGGCAGCAGAGGAAATGGAGGAAGAACGCCGCCTCTGTTATGTCGGTATCACCCGTGCCATGAAAAAACTCACCTTAAGCTGTGCCAGAAGCCGTTTCCGTAACGGAGAACACCAGTACAACCGTCCCTCTCGTTTTATAAGCGAGATCCCACGTTATCTGCTCCATGCCGGAAGCAACTCCTCCACTGCTTCCACCGGTGTCAGTGCCGCAGAATTTTTAAAGCATCAGCCGGGCAATCCTTCTTTTGGATCCGGTAAAAGCTATGGGTCCGGACGTTCCTATGGCACCGGCACCTGGAATCCTGCTGCCGAACAGCAGGTAAAACAATCCGGACATACCCGTGCCAAAAGCGGTCTGGATCTGTTGGCCGGTAATCCGCTGATTTCAAAGGGATTTGGCACCTCATACAAAACTCCGGTTTCCGATCAGCCGAAAGCCGCACCTGTGCTAACATATTCGGAGGGAGACCGCGTTCATCATATGCGTTTTGGCGATGGCGTTGTACAGACAATTTCACCAAGCGGTTCTGATTTTGAAGTGACTGTAGCCTTTGACAATGGAAACACCCGCAAAATGTTATCTTCATTTGCAAAGCTTAAAAAGGTATGATATAATTATCAAAATATATAGTTGGATTGGAGGTATTGAATCATGAATAATTCAAAGCTGGAAGAACTTTTAAACACCGCACATATCAACGAACTCCTTCATAAAAAGGAGTTAGAAGAAAAAAATAAAAACGGGATTTTTGTTGCTCTTGCCGTAGTTGGTGCAATCGCATCCGTTGCTGCGATTGCTTATGCAGTATACCGTTATTTTACACCTGATTATCTTGACGATTTCGATGATGACTATGAGGATGATTTCGATGACGATTACATCGAGTTTTCCGACAGTAAACCGGAAGCTGAGAACTGATCAGCCGGCCTTTTCACGAAAAGGAACTATATCAAGCCGAAATGGACTCCCATTTCGGTTTGTTTTTGCCAGTTTATAGCAAACGGATTCTGACAGAGTGCTGCCTGTCTCAGATATAGTATAAAATATCTACCAAAATACCCGCAGCACAGAAATGAGGATTATTATGAAGCTATGGGGCGGACGATTTACCAAAGAAACAAATCAGCTTGTACACAATTTTAATGCATCTCTTTCCTTTGATCAAAAATTCTTCAAAGAAGATATCGAGGGAAGTATTGCTCATGTTACAATGCTTGCCAAACAGGGAATACTTTCAGAAGATGATAAAGAAAGTATTATCGAAGGACTGAATGGAATACGCCGGGATATTGAAAACGGAACATTAACATTTACCCAGGAGCACGAAGATATCCACAGCTTTGTGGAAGCACATCTGATCGAACGGATCGGAGATGCCGGCAAACGTCTCCATACAGGAAGAAGCCGTAATGACCAGGTCGCACTGGATATGAAGCTCTATACCCGTCATGAAATTGAAGAAATGAATGACCTGTTAAAAGGTTTGTTGGAAAGTATCCTGCACATCATGAAGGACAACCTCCACACGATCATGCCCGGCTTTACTCATCTGCAAAAAGCACAGCCTATCACTCTTGCCCATCATTTTGGGGCTTATTTCGAGATGTTTAAACGGGACCGCTCCCGTCTGGCTGACACTCTGGAACGTATGAATTACTGCCCTCTTGGCTCCGGTGCTCTTGCCGGTACAACGTATCCGTTAGACCGCGAGGAAACAGCCCGTCTTCTCGGATTTACCGGACCAACCTTAAATAGCATGGATTCTGTATCTGATCGTGACTATCTGATCGAATTTTTAAATGATATGTCAATCATTATGATGCATCTCTCTCGTTTTTGTGAGGAAATAATCACCTGGAATACAAATGAATACCAATTTGTGGATATTGATGATTCTTACTCTACCGGAAGCAGCATCATGCCACAAAAGAAAAATCCTGATATTGCAGAGCTTGTCCGCGGCAAAACCGGTCGTGTCTATGGTGCCCTCATGTCTTTGCTCACCACCATGAAGAGTCTCCCTTTGGCATACAATAAAGATATGCAGGAGGATAAAGAATTTGTTTTTGATGCTATTGATACTACCAAAGGATGTATTGTTCTTTTCCACGGTATGCTTGATACAATGACCTTCCGCAAGGACCGCATGCGTGCCAGTGCAGAAGGTGGTTTCACTAATGCAACGGATGCTGCCGATTATCTTGTCAATCACGGGGTTCCATTCCGTGATGCACATGGTATCATCGGTCAGCTTGTTCTTCACTGTATCGACAAGGGGATCTCTCTGGGCGAAATGAGTCTGGAGGAATATAAATCGATCAGCCCGGTATTTGAGGAAGATATCTATGATGCGATCTCTATGGAAACCTGCGTCAACAAGCGAAATACAATTGGGGCACCCGGACCGGATGCCATGACAAAGGTCATTGAAACATATGAAAAATATTTAGCAGAATAACCAACTGATCTTTCCGCAAAATGGGAGATTCAAAATTTGAACCTCCCATAGATATAGTATGACAAAAGGGACAAAACACCGGTTTTGCCCCTTTTTGTTTCCAATACGAATGTTCCTATTACTACGCCAGACCTGTACCAATCTTTCCTGTGTAGAGCTGATAATATTTTCCCCGCTGGCCGATCAGCTGATCATGAGTTCCTCTCTCAATAATCTTTCCCTGCTCCAGTACCATGATACAGTCACTGTTGCGGACAGTAGACAGCCGGTGTGCAATGACAAATGTCGTCCTTCCTTTCATAAGACGATCCATACCATCCTGCACCAGTTTTTCTGTACGCGTATCGATCGAACTGGTTGCCTCATCAAGGATCAATGCCGGAGGGTCTGCAATCGCAGCCCTTGCAATAGCTAACAGCTGACGCTGTCCCTGACTCAGATTTCCGCCATCCCCTGTCAGTACTGTATCATATCCCTGCGGCAGATGACGTATAAACCCATCCGCATTCGCAAGCTTTGCGGCTGCTACAACTTCCTCATCCGTGGCATCCAATTTTCCATAACGGATATTATCCCGGACGGTTCCGGTAAATAAATGCGTATCCTGCAAAACAATGCCCAGTGAATGACGCAGATCTTCTTTTTTGATCTTATTAACATTTATCCCATCAAAACGTATTTTTCCATCCTGAATATCATAAAAACGATTGATCAGATTGGTGATGGTCGTCTTACCGGCCCCGGTAGCACCTACAAATGCGATTTTTTGTCCCGGCTTTGCATACATTTCCACATCATGGAGAATAATCTTGTCATCATTGTATCCAAAATCCACATGGTCAAAAACGACCTCTCCACATAACTTCTGGTATGTTACCGTATCATTTTCCCTATGATAATGCTTCCAGGCCCAAAGCCCTGTCCTCTTCTCACTCTCTGTGATATTCCCCTGTGCATCCTCACTGGCCCGAACCAGCTCAACATAACCATCATTTACTTCTGGTTTCTCATCTAACAGGGCAAAGATACGATCTGCACCTGCCAAAGCCATTACAATACTGTTTAACTGCATGCTGACCTGATTGATCGGCATACTGAAGGATTTATTATATGTCAGGAAAGCAACCAGACCACCTATCGTAAAACCTGCTACATGATTAAATGCCAGCAGACCACCTATCATGGCACAAAGCACATAACTGACATTTCCAAGCTGTACATTGATAGGACCCATAACATTTGCAAAGGTATTCGCATTGTCCGCACTATGAAACAGTTCATCATTTAATACATTAAACTCATCAATACTCTCCTGCTCCCTGCAGAACACCTTAACAACCTTCTGTCCGTTCATCATCTCTTCGATATGGCCATTAACTTTTCCTAAATCCTTCTGCTGCCGGATAAAATAAGCTCCTGATAACCCGGCCACTTTTTTAGTTACCACCAGCGTCACACCAACCATAAACAATGTGATCAGCGTCAAAGGTACATTGATCATGATCATTGCCACCAAAACACTCACAATAGTGATCACACTTGAAAAAAGCTGCGTCATACTCTGACTGATCATCTGTCGTAAGGTATCAATATCATTTGTATAAATTGACATGATATCGCCGTGTGAGTGGGTATCAAAGTATTTAATCGGCAGAGACTCCATATGTACAAAAAGGTCGTCCCTGAGTTTTCGCAGTGTCCCCTGTGTGACATTAACCATCAACCTGTTATATGCCCAGGTAGAAAATACTCCAAGACCATAAAAACATGCCACCTGATAAATTTTATGCAGCAGCGGTCCATAATCCTTTGTCTCTGCTTTCAGTAACGGTGTGATATAATCATCGATCAGGTTCCTTGTAAACATGGTTCCCTGTACATTTGCAAGTACACTTACCACGATCAATACCAAAACCAGTACAAGATAAATACCATAGCTTTTTCCAATATACTTTAAAAGACGCTTTATTGTCTGACCCGGATGCTCCAGCTTTATCCTTGGTCCCATCCCTCTTCGTCCACCAGGTCCCTTCGGTCCCTTAGGTCTTTCTGAATGATTTTCTGCCATTTTGCTCATGCCACCTTTCTTCTATTTTGACTTACCAGTCCGGTCCACAGACTTTATTGTTACATTTCATCAAAGTCACCATTTCCTGATGTCTGTGACTCATATACATCACGGTATATCTCATTGTTTTTCATCAATTCCTCATGAGTTCCAAATCCATGAACCTCTCCATTTTCCATTACAATAATATGATCTGCATTCTCTATGCTGGAAACACGCTGTGCAATGATAAGCTTAGTAGTCCCCGGTATCTCCTCGGCAAACGCTTTACGTATCCTGGCATCTGTCGCCGTATCAACAGCACTGGTGGAATCATCCAGGATCAATACCTTCGGTTTCTTTAACAGTGCTCTCGCAATACAAAGTCTCTGCCGCTGTCCACCTGAAACATTGGTTCCGCCCTGCTCTATATACGTATCATATCCATCCGGCATTTTCTCTATAAATTCACTTGCACAGGCAAGATCACAGGCATGCATACATTCCTCTTTTGTTGCCTCTTTATCTCCCCATCTCAGATTATCCAGGATCGTACCCGAAAACAAAACATTGTTCTGCAATACGACTGCTACCTGATTTCGTATCACCTCAATATCATATTCCCTGACATCACGTCCTCCAACCATAACACTTCCTGATGTCACATCATAAAGACGGCTGAGAAGAGAAACAAGACTTGATTTACCGCTTCCTGTACCACCTAAAATACCGATTGTCTCTCCGGAATTGATCTTCAGATTAATATCCTTCAAAACCGGTTCCTTGGCATCCTTTTTATAGCTGAAATCCACATGACAAAATTCAATAGAACCATCCTCTACTTCCATCACAGGATTTTCAGGATTTGTAATATCCGGCTTCTCATTGAGCACCTCGGATACACGTCTGGCACTTGCTACACTCATCGTAACCATAACAAAGATCATTGACAGCATCATCAGATTCATCAGGATATTCATACAATATGCCAACAGCGTAGAAAGATTACCTGTCGTCAATGTACCGCTAACGATCATATGAGCTCCCAGCCAGCTGATCAACAGAATACAGAAATATACCGCAAACTGCATCACCGGCATGTTCAGGCAGATCATTGCCTCTGCCTTTTTAAATAGCTTATATACGTTTCCGCTGGCCTTTGTAAACTTCTCTTTCTCATGTTCTTCCCTGACATAAGCCTTTACCACACGTATTGCTGACACATTTTCCTGTACGCTTTCATTCAGATCGTCATATTTCTGAAAGATACTATTAAAATATTTCATCGTCCTTGTAACAAGTATCCCCAGAATAACACCTAAAAGAAGTACTGCAACAAGATAGATCGTCGCGATCCTTGCATTGACGGCAAAGGACATTACCATGGCACAGATCAGACTGAACGGTGCACGCATACACATACGCAGCAACATCTGGTATGCATTTTGAATATTTGTCACATCTGTCGTAAGTCTCGTCACAAGTCCTGCTGTACTAAATTTATCAATATTAGAAAAACTAAATGTCTGTATATTTTCGTACATTGCCTTTCTCAGATTCTTTGCAAAGCCTGTAGATGCTTTAGCACCATACTTTCCTCCCATAAACCCGCAAAAAAGGCTAAAACATGCTGCAATCAGCATCAATGCCCCCATCCGGTAAATATGTCCTGCATCTCCCACATTAACGCCATAATCAATAATAGATCCCATCATAAGCGGAATCACAGTCTCCATAATAACCTCCAGAATCATAAAGATCGGAGTAGCAATAGATGCTTTCTTATATTCCTTAATCTGCGATCCTAATGTTTTAAGCATGATCAGAAATCCCTCCTTTTCTTTTCTTCCTTCTGTCTGCCGGCATTCATGTTAATATTTTCGGCAACCCTTCCAAGAAAGCTTTTAAACTGATCAATCTCCTGTGCGGAGAACCCTTCCGTCAGAATTTTTTCAAACTCAGCGATCTCCGCCTCGATCTGCCGGTGTATTTCCAAAACTTTAGGTGTCAGTGTAAGCTTTTTTAAACGTGCATCATAATCTACGGGAGATCTCTCAATCAACCCCTTGGACACCATTTGATCAACTGCCTTGGACACATTTGATCTGGTCATGGCCAATGCACGCTCTACATCCTTTTGAAACACATCCTCTTCCGGGTGATCCAGCATATAATGGATGATCCAGCTGTCCACCCTGCTGAGCTTTTCTCCTGGCATACCGGAAATGCGTTGATCAATGCTTCTCCTGATCAAATTTGAGACACAATTGATCTCCATCCCCAGTGCTGCATCTTTTTTCATTGGATTATCACTCCTATCTATGTATATCCTGTAACATTCCCCCTTAACTGTTGAAAAGTGGATTGTTTCCATTTCAACAATAGGCGTGATTATTATTATAGGACAAAAAAAGATAAAGTCAAGCGACTTTATCTTTTTTTTATATTTATAATATTTTGATCACAAATGATTATTTAGCAACTATATTTACAATGCGTCCCGGAACATAAATTTCCTTAATGATATTCTTTCCTTCCAACTTATCTGCAATCGTTTCCTTTGCCTTAGAAAGTACCTCTTCCTTGGCATCATCTTTACCGATCATCAGAGTTGCACGGGTTTTTCCGTTCACCTGAACAGCAATCTCAACATTTGCCTCTACCGTCTTCGTTTCATCATATTCCGGCCATGTATTCTGATATACACGTCCCTCTCCACCGATGATCTGCCACAGCTCCTCTGTAATATGAGGTGCCACAGGATTCAATAATGTGATCAGTGTTTTATATTCTCCCTTTGTGACTGCATTCTTTTTATAGAAATCATTGATCAATGCCATCATGGCAGCTATCGCTGTATTATATTTCAGATTTTCAAAATCCTGACTTATTTTCTTGATGGTCTGATGCATCTTTATCTCCATATCGTCAGAGTAGTTCTCATCCTCTGTCATAATGTTCTGCAGCTTCCATACACGTTCCAGGAAACGGCGGCATCCTTTTACGCCATCCTCAGACCAGGATGCACTCAGATCAAAAGCTCCGATAAACATTTCATAAGTACGCAGAGTATCTGCTCCGTATGCCTGCACGATATCATCCGGATTCACCACATTGCCACGTGACTTACTCATCTTCTCACCGTTTTCGCCCAGGATCATTCCATGAGAGGTACGGCGCTGATACGGTTCCTTTGTCGGAACAATCCCCTGATCATACAGGAATTTATGCCAGAAACGTGAATATAACAGATGAAGTGTCGTATGCTCCATACCTCCGTTATACCAATCAACCGGCAGCCAGTATTTTAATGCTTCCGGACTTGCCAATGCTTTCTCATTATGAGGATCTGTATAGCGCAGGAAATACCAGGAAGATCCTGCCCACTGAGGCATTGTATCAGTCTCTCTCTTTGCCGGGCCACCACAGCATGGACATGTTGTGTTCACCCAGTCTGTCATTGCAGCCAGCGGAGACTCTCCGTTATCTGTCGGCATATAGCTGTCTACTTCCGGCAGAAGCAGTGGCAGTTCGCTCTCATCCAATGGCACATATCCGCACTTTTCACAATGTACGATTGGAATCGGTTCACCCCAGTATCTCTGTCTGGAGAATACCCAATCGCGAAGCTTATAATTTACTTTGCGATTACCGATTCCCTTTTCCTCGAGAAAATCCTTCATTTTCTCTTTTGCTTCTGTCACTTCCAAGCCATCCAGAAACTCGGAATTTATCATCTTGCCGGTTGCCACATCCGTAAATGCTGCTTCATTAATATCAACCGGTCCCTCTTTTCCCTCTACGACCTGGATCATCGGCAGATCAAACTTCTTGGCAAATTCCCAGTCACGGGTATCATGTGCCGGCACTGCCATGATCGCACCGGTTCCATAAGACATCAATACATAGTCGGAGATCCATACCGGTATTTCCTTGCCGTTTACAGGATTAACTGCTGACATTCCTCCCAGCACAACACCTGTTTTATCCTTTGCAAGCTCTGTACGCTCAAAGTCAGACTTTCTTGCTGCCATTTCACGATACTTCTGGATCTCATCCCAGTTCGTAATCTCCTCTTTATATTTGTCGATCAGCGGGTGCTCTGGGGAGATAACCATATACGTAGCACCAAACAATGTATCCGGACGGGTTGTATATACACGAAGCTTCTCCTCTTTGCCTTTCAGTGCAAAGTCAACCTCTGCCCCCTCCGAACGTCCGATCCAGTTTTTCTGTGAAACCTTTACCTTTTCAATATAATCTACATCATCCAGATCTTTAATAAGCTTGTCTGCATATTCTGTGATCTTTAACATCCACTCACTCTTTACTTTACGCACTACCGGAGCTCCACAGCGTTCGCAGACACCATTTACCACCTCTTCATTCGCCAGACCAACCTTGCAGGAAGTACACCAGTTGATCGGCATTTCCTTTTTGTATGCAAGTCCGGCATTAAATAATTTCAAAAAGATCCATTGTGTCCACTTGTAATAATCCGGATCTGTTGTATTGATCTCTCTGTCCCAGTCAAAGGAATATCCCAAAGACTGAAGCTGTCCTTTAAAGCGGCCAACATTGTTTTTTGTTACAATCTTTGGATGAATATGATTCTTGATCGCATAATTCTCTGTCGGCAGACCAAATGCGTCCCATCCCATTGGAAACAATACATTATATCCCTGCATTCTTCTCTTACGGGATACAATATCCAAAGCGGTATACGGTCTCGGATGACCTACATGAAGACCTTGCCCGGAAGGATACGGAAACTCTACCAGAGCATAAAATTTGGGCTTGCTGTAATCATCTGAAGCCTGAAATGCCTTCTCCTCCTCCCAGATTTTCTGCCATTTCTTTTCCACCGTATGGTGATTGTACATTTCTGCCATGATAATCCTCCAATTCTGCTTAATGAATACCTGATCATCAACCGGGTATCCTGATTTATTTTGTTGTACTATACTCTATTCTATTTGTCAACTGCTGCCCTCCGGCATTACCTGAAACCTATCCAGCCAAACAATACCGCGAGTAAAGCCCCTGCAATAACATCCTTGGGAAAATGAACACCGGTGATCACCCGGAGCACCGCCAGTATCATGCCGCACGCTGCCATAAATATACCGGCCGGTCCATTTATATACAATACAGCCGACGCAATGATCATGTTTGAAAAAACATGACGGCTCGGAAACGAATTACGCTTTGTATCCTTGTTAAGCAGCGGAATGAAATCATACACTTCATAAGGCCGTGATGCTCCCACCAGCTTTCTCAACAGCGTAACTGCCACGAAACCCACAGCCGGAACTATCAGAAACCTGAGCAGACGCATATCTTTTTGCCATAAAAGCCATATGGCAAAAAGAATATAAACTGCTGCCGTAATCCCTGTAATCCACTGAACAAGACGGCGAACCGTATGAATTCCCAACTTGTCCTCTGTCCATTTCATGCATTTATTGTAACTATTCTTTGTCATCTGTCTCTGTTATTCCAATGCAAAGCTCTTCCAGCTGTTTTTCATCCACCCTTGATGGTGCCTCTGTCATAAGACAGGAAGCATCTTTCACCTTCGGGAATGCGATCACGTCACGGATACTGTCCTCTTTTGCCATAAGCATCACAAGACGATCCAGTCCATAGGCCAGTCCTGCATGTGGCGGAACACCATATTTAAAAGCATTCATCAGGAATCCAAACTGCTCATATGCTGACTCCCTGGTAAATCCCAATGCCTCAAACATCCTCTCCTGAATATCATCCTGATGGATACGGATAGATCCTCCTCCGATCTCTGTACCATTTAATACAATATCATATGCACGGGCACGAACTTTTCCCGGCTCTGTCTCCAGCAGATCCAGATCCTCCTCCATTGGCATAGTAAACGGATGATGCATTGCTACATAACGCTGCTCCTCCTCCGAATATTCAAACTGAGGAAATTCTGTAACCCAAAGGAAACGATACTCATTCTTGTCAAGAAGATCCAGCTGTCTTGCCAGCTCCAAACGAAGATTTCCAAGCACATCATATACGATCTTATTCTTGTCTGCCGCAAAGAGAAGAAGATCTCCCGGCTGTCCGTCCATTTCCTTTACAAGTGCAGACAGCTCATCCTCTGTCATAAATTTAGCAAATGATGATTTATAAGTGCCATCCTCATTAATACAAAGGTATGCAAGTCCTTTTGCTCCAAAATCTTTTGCAAACTTAACAAGTGCATCAATTTTCTTACGAGGCATTTTGCCCTGTCCTTTTGCATTGATACCGCGGACAGAACCTCCATTATCAAGAGCACCCGTAAATACACCAAAGCCACAGCCTTTCACTGCTTCAGACACATCTGTAAGCTCCATGCCAAAGCGCAGATCCGGCTTGTCACTTCCAAAACGATCCATTGCCTCCTGCCATGTCATTCTCTGAATCGGCAGTTTAATATCTATATCCAGTATTTCCTTAAACAGCTTCTGAAGAAGACGTTCATTGACATCCATAACATCATCTTCATCCACAAAAGAAAGCTCCATATCAATCTGTGTAAATTCCGGCTGTCTGTCAGCTCTAAGATCCTCATCCCTGAAACATCTTGCCAACTGGAAATAACGATCATAACCGGAACACATCAAAAGCTGTTTAAATAACTGCGGTGACTGTGGCAGAGCATAAAAGCATCCCGGATGCACACGGCTCGGCACCAGATAATCTCTTGCCCCCTCCGGTGTACTCTTATTCAGCATCGGTGTCTCAATCTCAAGAAAGCCTTCATCAGCAAGAAACTGTCTTGTCAATGTGGCGATTCTGCTTCTCATAATAAGATTTCTCTGCAGATCCGGACGTCTAAGGTCCAGATAACGGTATTTTAAACGCAGATCTTCTTTTGTCTTAATATCCTCTTCAATCGGAAACGGAGGGGTCTGTGCCTCAGATAACACCCGAAGCCCGGTAGCGACCACCTCAATCGCTCCGGTAGGAAGGTTCTTATTAATGCCACCCTCTCTTGCAACAACTGTACCTACAACAGCAATGACAAACTCACTACGAAGCTTATATGCCTTGTCAAACAGCTCCTGTCCCAGCTTTTCCTCCTGAAAATTGATCTGAAGAAGTCCACTGCGGTCTCTAAGATCTACAAAGATTAAACCACCGGTATTACGGGCCTTTTGTACCCAGCCCATCACCGTAACCTCCTGTCCGATATTTTTTTCACTTAACTCGGCACAGCGACAGGTACGCTTTAAGCCTCTCATTGATTCTGCCATGATAATCCTCCATTTATTGTAATAAATTTAATCTCATTGTAGCTTTTATTTTTTACTTCAATCAGTCATACGCATTAAATAATACACCGAATCCCCAAAACATGCAAGCCACGGTTATAAATCCCTCCGCTTCCCTCTTACCGCTTTCAAATGTTATTATTCGATTTTATCACAATCTCTCCGCTTCCTTCACAAACAGAGGAAGATGCTCTTTTTGCAGCGGTGAGATCACTGTGCAGATTGAACGAAGCTTCTCTCCCGCCTCGTCACTGTGAAGTACCCTCTGAAATGCCAGAAATATCCGCATATCATAATCCTCCACCTCATCGATCATTATCTCCATGGCGGTTTCCCTTTCAAAGGCCCTCCTGTAACTGCGATCTGTCGTCAGGGCACAATAGACATCACATATTCTTAGAATACGTGCCATCCAGGGTATCTGATCTCCCTGCAGATTTTCCGGGTAACCGCTTCCATCTACATTTTCATGATGATAATAAACTGCCTCTGTGATCCTGTCACAATATCCCCTCTGTTTCAGTATATTACAGCTGTGTGTTGGATGCATTCTGACAATTTTCATTTTTTCAATAGAAAGCGTCTCCTCATTTCCCGCAGATTCCAGATATTTCGCCACCCATAACTTGCCAATATCATGCAAAAGTCCCGCTACCACGATATCCTCACAAAACTTTTCTGATTCTCCCAGCTCTCTTGCTACAGCACCTGCCAGATTACTCACCTTAATACCGTGACTCATTTCAATATATATATATTCCCTTAAACGACTGGTCAGAGATGGGCTACCCATTACCAGCTGTTCCAGATAATCCTCTTCCATTTTTAATCCCCCAAGCCATTAACCTTTTTTCTTTGAAGCATCTCATCAATACGAGCAATATAATCTGTTACGCTTTTCACATTCTCAATCCTGCTGACAATATGATGTTCTCTATCGTATCTCTTTGTACTTGCTCCTGCACCAAGTGCCACAATACTCTGCATCTCTTCCATTATCAGAATATTATACAGACACTCTTTTCCCTCTTTTGCAAATCCAATATTTTCCTGACCAGAACTGCCTGCATAACCGGCTGTGTTTTTCTGACGATACATATAATACGGTTTATACCCGTTATATGCTGCAAACTGCTGTCCAAGATCCATCATCTGTTCCATCCTCCGGGCTCGTTCCTCCTCCGGAACGGCTCCTTCATCCAGAAGTCTGCGCAGGCGCGAAGCACGTTTTACTACCAGCGAATGTATTGTAATGCTGTCCGGAGCAAGCTCCTTTAACTGTCTTAAAGTATCTCTGAAATCTTCCACCGTCTCCCCCGGCAGACCAATGATCAGATCCATATTAATATTTTGAAAACCACATTCTCTTGCCAAAGTAAAAATTTCCTGCGTCTGCCTAACTGTATGATGCCTGCCGATTTTCTGAAGCGTTTTTTCCTGCATCGTCTGCGGATTTACGGAAATCCTCTCCACCCCAAACTCCCTCAGTACCATCAGCTTCTCTCTTGTAATGCTGTCCGGCCGTCCGGCCTCAACCGTCATCTCAACAGCATCTCTTACCGGAAAGCTTTCATACAGACATTGCAGCATATCGTGCAGCTGCTGTGCCGAGAGTGCTGTCGGAGTTCCTCCTCCTATATAAACAGATGTCAGCTTTTTCCCCTGCTGCATTTTTCCGCAGGACCGGATTTCTTTTTTTAATGCCTCCAGATAATCCGGAATCAGCTTTCCAAACTGCTCCACGGGATAGGACGGAAACGAACAGTACAGACAGGTAGAAGGACAAAACGGTATCCCTACATACAGACTATAACCACTTAAATAATCGGCCTTTTTTAGAAGATCAGCCTCCCTCTCTGCAATCTCCATACACAACTGTGACTTTTGTGTGCTGCAGCAGTATTCCTCTTCCATACTACGCGAAACTTTCTCTAATGGTTCACCTGCCAGTAACAGATTCATGGGGATTTTGGTTGGTCTTACTCCGGTCATTGTCCCCCAGACAGGAATGCTGCGCACAGCCTCCCCAGGCAGCAGTTCTTGTTTTATATCCCTTAACAGGACAAAAAATGCCTTTTTTAATTTGTTTTTATATGCAGTCCTGTATGGGTGGGTAGTCTTGTCCCGATGTTTATGGAAATCCTGTTCTCCTGTCACATTTACGGTATTGTACACAATCTCCCCTTTTCCAAATGCCCACACCTTTATCTCATATTTACCCAAAAAAACTCCAACCAGAAAAGAGACTCCATCCTCAGCCTCCTTCTGTGCCAGCTTTTTTATTTCCTTTTCTTCCTGCTGATCCTGTATCACCACTCTGTTGCGCACTCCCGGGAAGAAACCTGTAACAAGAGCCTGCAATTCATAATCAAAATCCCGTTCCGACAATACTATATCAATCATTTTAACTTCTCATTCCATTCTTTCTCATATAACCGGTCATTCTACGGCATAGGGATTCAACATTTTTTCATCCTTGATCGTCGTCATCAGACCATGCCCCGGAAAAACTCTGACAGCATCCGGTAATTGAAACAGCTTTTCTCTTATCGAGCGGATCAATTCACGACTGCTTCCCGTCGGAAAATCCGTTCTTCCCACGGACTCCTGAAACAATGTATCTCCCGAAAACAGCATACATGCACCGGGAAAATAAAAGCACATTCCTCCACTGGTATGCCCCGGTGTCAATATACACCGCATTGTCTCGCCAAGCAGCTCAAGCTCCTGTCCGTCCTGCAATAAGACATCTGCCTTGATACTGACAGAGTCCCCCATCATGACAGAAACATTCATCTGCGGATCTGCCATCAGTTTTTCTTCTGCGGCAGAGGCATAGATTTTCACCTGATACTTCTTTCGCACCTCATCTGCTTCCGTAATATGGTCAAAATGACCATGTGTCAATAAGATCCCCGTAACCTTCAACTGCTTTTTCTGTATATATGCCTCAATCTTATCAGCCTCATATCCCGGATCAATGATCAGACATTCTCCGGTATCCTCTCTATATAAGAAATAACAGTTTGTCTGGATCGGTCCAACGACACGAAAATCACATTTTAATACGCTCATCTCTCTCCTCACTCTGCTATGCCCGGCTTCTCTGTATATCTGTTACACTCGGTACATTTCTCAGTTTTTTGATCAACTCATTTAATGCTTCTACACCCTTGACAGCAAAGCTGACATTTATCGTTGCAATTCCCTGCTTGCTGGTTCTTGTATTCATCGCTTTCACGTCAATCTTATTTTCTGTCAGAATCTTTGTAATATCCATCAGGATTCCCATGCGGTCATACGCATAGATCACGATCTCTGCATCATAATCCTCATCCGATGTTCCCTGTGAATCAACACTCCATTCTGCCTCAATGATCCTTTGACGATCCGCTTCCGAAAGATTCATCATGTTCACACAATCAGTCCGGTGAATGGATACTCCTCTTCCTCTTGTCACAAAACCTATGATCTCATCTCCCGGAACAGGACTACAGCATTTTGAAAAACGCACTGATACATCGGAAAGTCCTGCCACAACAATACCGCTCTTTGATTTTACTGCTGCAGCCGGCTTGGCAGTTTCTGTATTTTCATTGCTCTTTGCAACTGCATCCAGAATTTCCTGATCTGTGGTATGCTTCGGATTTTTCTTATCATATGCGTTTTGGAGACGGTTAATGATCTGTCCCTCTTTCAGCCCGCCATGACCTAATGCGGCAAGCACAGAAGCCCAATCTCTAAATCCGTACTTTTTCATACAATATTCTGTATATTCCGGTTTTAACAGATCGGATAAAACGACTCCCTGAGCCTTACAATAATTTGCAAGAAGCTCCTTTCCACGTACTATATTTTCCTCTTTAAACTGTGAACGGAACCACTGATTGATCTTGTTTTTTGCCTGAGGACTTTTCACAAGAGCAAGCCAGTCCCTGCTTGGACCACGTGAATTCTGCGAGGTCATGATCTCCACACGGTCTCCGTTTTGGATCTTATAATCAATCGGAACAAGATTTCCATTTACTCTGGCACCAACCATTTTGTTGCCTACGGCACTGTGCACTGCATAGGCAAAGTCGATCGTTGTAGACCCTGCAGGCAGATTCTTGACATCGCCGTCCTTCGTAAAGCAGTATACATGATCAGAAAAAAGATCCAGATCGCTTTTTAACAAGCTTAAGAATTCTTTATTATCTGACATGTCCCTCTGCCATTCCAGAATACGGCGCAGCCATGCCAATTTTTCTTCCTCATTATCCCTGTCCTTGCTTCCATATTGATTTTCTTTATATTTCCAATGAGCAGCGATACCATATTCTGCTGTCCGATGCATTTCGTAAGTACGGATCTGTATCTCAAAAGGCTGTCCCATGGAACCGATCAGCGTGGTATGAAGAGACTGATAATTATTTGGCTTTGGCATAGAAATATAATCCTTAAAATGACCCGGGATCGGTTTATAAATCTCATGGATCACTCCCAATGCCGTATAACAGTCACGCTCTGTTTCTACAATAATACGCACTGCAAACAGATCATATATCTGATCCAGCCGCTTATTTTGAGTGACCATCTTTTTATACACACTGAAATAATGCTTTGCACGACCATCTATTGTTGCCTTGATCCCTGCTTCTTCGATATGATGGCTTACCTCATTTACGATCTTGCGGATCAGGACATCTCGCTGCTCTTTGCCATTGGCAATGCTTGATACGAGCTGTTCATACATCTCCGGCTCCAGATATTTAAATGCCAGATCATCTAACTCAACCTTTACTTTGGAAATTCCAAGCCGGTCAGCGATCGGAGCATATATATCCAATGTTTCTCTTGATTTTTCCTTCTGTTTCTTTGGTGTCTGATACTGCATGGTACGCATATTATGCAGACGGTCTGCCAGTTTGATCAGGATCACACGGATATCCTTTGCCATAGCAAGAAACATTTTACGGAGATTTTCTGCCTGTACCTCCACCTTATCAGCTACATAATCAAGCTGCGTCAGCTTCGTAACACCATCCACCAGAAGTGCAACCTCATCGCCAAATTCTGCAGCCAGCTCTTCACTGGTCATGACAGTATCTTCCACAACGTCATGAAGCATTCCTGCCACAATGGTCTCTTTATCCAGCTCAAGCTCTGCCAAAATAATACAGACACATACCGGATGAATAATATATGGCTCTCCCGATTTACGAAGCTGTCCGTCATGTGCCTTATAGGCTACATGATACGCCTTTTCGATCATGGTAATATCATCGGAAGGATGATATCTTCTGATCATCTTGATCAATTTGTCATATAATATCTGTGGTTCTGTAAAATCCTCCGGTATTGTGCTTGTGGCAAGTTCTCCATTGTCTATCTTGATCCCAGGTCCGTTTTTATCCATATCCAGTCACTCCATTCTGCATTTAAACTTTTCAGATTCTTATGTATTTTGTAGACAATCCCTATTATGGCACCGTATATGTCCATGCCGATTTTATCTGCCCCACCACATTATCTATGTTCCATCTTTTCTTGCTCCGCTTTATACTATTCGGATCATTTATCATCAGCCTGCCATCATCTGTAATACCTGTCAGCACGATAAAATGTCCTGTCGTTGTAAAATCTCCGGGTTTCATGCTGCAGATTACCGGCTGTCCTTTTTCCAGTACAGCTTTAAGAGAATTTGCACCGACAACAACTGATTCCGATTTCAGTCCCAGCTTTTTGGCTCCTGATGACATCAACGTCCAGGCAGTACCTGATGCCACTGTACAATAATTATTCTCCACACTAAACTCTGCAATTGCATCCGGTGATTTCGATGTATCCTTTAAAAGACCGGAAGCTACCATGGAAAGACATGTCGGTCCACAACCGTTGATACCTATATTATCATTTCCATATGTGAGATATCCCCATCTTTCATCCCACTGCTGAAAGCATGGGATTCCATTTTCAGCAGAATCAATTTCCTCCTGTGTCACACTACCGGAGGATTTCACATCTGATTTATGCTTCGGATAATCCTGCACAAAATCCAGTGCATCCGGATTGGTAGAAGCAAGTTTCAGCATACTTTCATTATACTCATAAAGATTCATTAAAATATTATCCACCTGTGGATATTCTTTTCTCATTGTTTCCAGCTTGGCAGCATATTCTTCAAATCCCTCGGGGACAGAGTATTCCGGCGTCTTTTCTACCGGTGCCACACTTACCTCTATCTGTTTTGGAGCCTTTGATCCGTTTGTACCTTGAACCGCTTTTACTCCAAGACGTACCAGACCGACAATCAAAAGCAGTAACAATACTCCCAGAGTTCCTACCACTGCTCTGGCAATCATTGCCTTTTTTCTCCGCTGTTCTCTTCGTTTCAAGCGATGCAGATATCGTCTGTATTCTCTCTCTTCTTCCTCTGTTCTTCCACTATTCATCCATTATCCCCCTTATAATTCACAGTCAATATCCATCAGACGCCTCATCAATGTCTCGAAATCCTCCTCCGTGATCTTTTCCTCCTGAAGATCGTCCGTGATCAATTCCTCTATTTCATCCCAGCAGTACTGGCTTTTTCCTTCCTCCAGCTTGTCCAGTTCCCTGTTCCATTTTGGATATTCTGACATCTTGTTCCTCCATTTCATGCTCATCCATATGCTTATTTATCATAATATAATAATTATCTGTTTGCTGTCAATCATCTGTTTCCAGCAGTTCCGTGATCAGCTCAAGAGTTCTTTCTGTAGAATGTCCATCCAAAGCCCCCAAAAATAATTCACGGAATTTGTCGCGGCTCATGCAGGAAGCTTTCTCCTGCTCCTCCGGCTGCTTCAAAACATTATTTAATGCCTGTTTAAGCTCTTTCACATCCGCAACGATCCTTCCCGGAACAAAAGACGCAAAATCAAAATACAGATCTCTTTTTTTCAGATAATCCCTCAGATCAAACGCATAAAATAACATAGGTATCTTTAAAAGAGATGCCTCAAAAATCACAGAACTGTAATCTGTTATCAGAACAGACGTAATGAACAACAGATCATTAATATTTTCTCCCTCTGACAGATCAAGAACTCTTTGACTGTATTTTTCCTCTATCGTCCACTTTTCTCTGACAAATGGATGATTTTTTAAAATAAGCACTGTGTCCTGCGAAATACAATCCATGATCTCCCCCAGTGGAAATTTTTCCATCGGATAAAATGCGGTTTTATTGCCACTTCCCCGAAAAGTAGGTGCAAACAGGATCACCTTTTTATCCGCACACATCGGATATTTTTTCAATAATTTTCGTCGGATATCTATTCTGTATTTCTCATCAAAAAAAATATCAGTTCGCGGTACACCTGCCGCTCTGACTTTATTTTCATCAATCCCAAATGCTTCACTGTAAAACGGAACAATCCCTCTGCTGCTCGCCAAAGCTGCCGCATAATTCCGATGATTTCTTGTGGACTGCTGTAAATGATCTACAATTCCCAGTTCGGAAAGTCCGAATAATTTAAATGCTCCGCAGGCATGCCACATTTGCAGGATCTTTGTATCTTTCCTTACTGAAAGTGCATGCAGCTGGGGATAAAAATCCTCCAAAACAATTACTCTGGCTGTGGCTGCCTTTTCGGCACACTGCCTGATCTGTCTGTATTTCAACCGGTGAACCGGAACTTCCACCAAAAATTCCTGAAAATTCCATCCCCTCTCCCTGACCCTGCTGCGAATCAGAGAAAGATTTCCTCCTTCTTCTACCCTGCGCTCTGACAGAAACAATATCCCCTCTGTATGCGGAATCTTTCGGCAGGCACGATCATAACATCTTTTAAAATAGTCCGTCTTTATTTCACGCAGGCTATATCCGTGTCCGGTCCAATCCTTCACCAGACCGTGTGCATGATAAAATATAGCACTTTTCCCACTGTGTCCTTCTGCAGATTTATGAAGCTTGTGAAGCCCCAGCTGTGCCAATATCCCATCAATGATCCAAAACGGCAAAAGAAGCGTACAGAGCAGATACAGAATCACCGACCCTGTCTGTGCTGCTTTTCCTTTTCTTTTCTGTTCCTTTTGAAAAAGTGATCCATCCAGATACAATAATGGTTCCGTCTTTGTCCAAAAGCTTTCGGCATCACATACAGCAATGCTTACCGTAACCTTTCCCTCCTGCGGGTATGTCTCAAAAAAGATATTTTCTAATTCTACATCAAGAACGTCCTCGTATATCCTGTCCCCTCCCTTATCCTGTTTCCATCCGGCCGATACCGGATAATATCTCTTTCCACTGCTTCCATCAAACAATAGGGACATTCTTACTTTTTCGCCTTTGCTGGATTGATCCGTCCTACAGGAAACCGTAAGTCTTAAAATTTTATTTTTCTGATCTATTTCATGCTGTTTTATTGCTATTTCTTTTATCACGTCTATCCTCCCTGCAAATGATATACATTTTACAGTGTACCATAAATGGCTGGCATTTCATATGTATTTTGAAATACCAGCCATTTTTATCTCCGGATCTTCGCCGAATCTCTGTTTTTATTCCGGTGTTTTTATCCTCCGAATTATTATTTCTTTTTCAATTTTGTAACATAGCTTACAGGCAGGGCACAGACACGATCCACACGCTGTTCTGCAGTATAGAAGGATACCGATTCAAATACAATATAAAGACGGTTTCCGCTAATCGTGATCTCCTCATTCATCGTCGGCACGGCAACTGTATTTCGTACCTTTCCCAGAGAGATGATTCCCTTAGATGCCTTCTTGAGATTTGGTTTATACACATCTAACTGATGCATATACCCCCGCTGTTTCGGATTTGTCTGACAAGATCTTGATAGGATCAGTCTTCCATTGGAAGAAAATGCAATTCCCTGAACTCTGGTCGGCATAGAAATCGTCTTAAGAGGTGTCAGCTGTGGTTTCTTTCCCTTGTTTGATATTTTGTAGCTTACCAGATAACCCGGTTTTAACTCATCATAAGAAGCAACCCAAAGCAGTTTTTTATAATATGTCACTGTGGCTGCCTGCTGTGGAAGAGTTGCCTCCACACCATATGAACTAAGCTCAATATACGATTCCTCATTTTTAATCGCCTCCTGAACATCTGAATATGGAATACTTCTCAATGTCTTGGCCTGTGTGATCCACAGATTCTTTCCATCGAAAGCAATTCCACCCGCATGAGACTTATTCGGCAGTACGATCGTCGTCTCAAGTGTCCTGTCATCCTTTGACAATACATAGACAACGGAATTTTCTACACTCTTGCTGTCATAAGCTGTGACAAAAAAGTGAGATTTTGCAACAGTAATTCCCTGAGGAATCATCGTGTCTGATCCAAATTCAGCAACATTCGTGCTGATCATTCCGGGAATCGGAAAACTTTTTTTGTAATCCAGTTTCTGTCGGAACGTTTTATTTTTCTTGCATGCTTCTGATTTTTTAAATAACGCTTTTGTTTTAAAAAGCTTTGGAGCCGTACTTGTGCTGCCGACCTTCAAAGCCATAGCAGCAGCATCTGTCGACGCCTTTCCTTCATATACCACATTCTCATATGAACGATATGCTGTCACATGATACGTATATGTCTTATTATTTTCCAGATTTGTATGGATAAATTTTTTATTTGATTTTCCCTCTAATGTAGTCACAAGGGTGTACTCTTTCCCCTCTTTCGCATAAACCTTGTATCCCATTGCACCTGTTACGGCAGACCAGGTCAGACGTACTCTGTTGTTTCCACCCTTTACTACCAGAGTCGGTGCAGTCGGCAGAGAACATGTAAAAATAGCAGGTGACTCCTCACCAACATTCGCTACCGTTCCCGCATAAGCCACGATCTTATACTGATATGTCTTACCTGCTGACAACGTGGTATCCTTATACGTTGCCATTTCGCATGTCCCGATCTTTTTAAAATTTCCGCCGGTACCTGCACGATAAATAATATATCCGGATGCAGATGGCAGATCTGCCCAGCGAAGAACAACACTTGTTGATGTATTATCGGATATCGTAAATCCTATAACTTTTTCCGGTTTTGTATAAACCGAACCGGTAACCACGGCTTCACTGCGGACATTAACAATATCATTTACAGCATATACCGCCATATAGCACTCTTCACCTGCCGGAAGATCAGTAACCTGGATTGCTGTCCCACTGGTTGCCGTATAATATTCATATCCACCTGTCAGGACATTAAACTTGTACACATAGTAACTTGTTGCATTCGGCACGGCACTCCACTGATATGTGATGCTGTACTTTGTAATTTCCGTTGCTGTAACTCCGGACATCACCAATACAGGATCAACAGTCACAGCCGCACCTGATGCTATGATCGTAGATACATCCTGTGGGTTTCCGGCAGCTTTGACATGCTCTGTACTTCCCATCTTTGAAGACGGCATAATCTGAAGCAGTGTCAGTATGACTGCCAGTCCCAATGCAATTTTTCGAATTTCTCTTTTTTTCTTCATTTCTTCCTCTTTCTTGTACTGTTTATTCTCCCATCCGTTCCACTGCCACAGTACAGACAGCCGGACAATGACTTTTCAGCCTAATATTTCTAAAATGCGTTTACATGCATTTCCATCTATATTATCATACTCAAATTTGACAAAATCTTGTCGTTTGGGAATATTATTCCATCTTTTTGATATGATTTTTAATAATTCTTCTTCGGTATATGCAATCTCCCCCGGCATTACTGATCTATAATCAAAATAAAATCCCCTGTCATATTCTTCCAGATCATAAGCAAAGAGAACAATCGGTTTTTCCAAAAGCACATATTCAACTACGGAAGAGGAATAATCCGTGACAAGCATATCCGAAACCAGATACAGATCCGTGATATCATTATATTGTGTCATATTATAACAGTATTTATTCTGTACCAGATCTTCTCCCGGAAATTTAGGATGAAACTTAACCAGAATTACCCAATCGTCCCCTAAAACTTCATGAACCTTTTCTATTTGAAAATATTTTAATATATCTGAATTTTCCTTTTCCGTATTCCGAAATGTTGGTGCATATAATAATATCTTTTTTTCTTTTAACTCCGGATATTTATCATAAAATGATTTTATTTTTTCATTTTTTCTGTTTTCATCAAAATAAATATCTGTAACCGGCAGCCCGGTGACATATATTCTGTCTTCAGGAACTGCAAACGCCTCTCCGTAGAAAGGTTTCACACCTTGAGAGGTCACAAATAAATGCGTGATCTTTGAATTCGCTTTCCTTACCTTTTCATACGTCTTGTGATCCGTTTCTGTCGACAGACCGAATCTCTTAAAAACACCTGCCCCATGCCACAGCTGCACGAACTGTGTCGATGCTTTCCCGGTATGCATATAACAAAGTGGCAGAAAATTGTCATTAAAAAAAATCTTCTCAGCGGTAGCCATCTGATAAGGAAATATCACAAAAAATCTGCATATATCCGCTAACAGACCACCTATATTTTTTCTTCTGCCTGTCATTGTGTCCCGAAACAGATCCCTTTTTATCATTATATATACATGCACATCATCCATTTCTTTATACGCATCACAAATTTCTCTGATATTTCCGTTTATACCATGATTATGTCCATTCCAGAGAACAATTTTTCCCTTTTTTTCAGGAAAGATAAATCGGCACAGATTGTATATCCATGCATATAACAAATAACCTATTTGTTTCATTTAATATCTTTCTTTACACATAGATGTGTAAAAGAAATCTCCTTTTTAATTTATATAATCTTGTCTTTATATATTATACCAAATGTGCCATATATTGAACAGAGATTATAATAACATATTTCTGTTTCGGGCATATATTATCACAGAAAACACTCCATTTTTCACAGGAGGTCATCCATCATGCAGCGTGTCGCTTCTCTCATACATCTGGATACTGCCCGGAAATTACATCTCACCGGAAAAAATATTGGTATTGCCATTCTGGATACCGGAATCGGTGTTCATCCAGACCTCACACTACAAAACAGCAGACTCGCTGCATTTGTTGATATTGTCAACCACCGTCATGACTTTTATGACGATAACGGTCATGGCACACATATTGCCGGTATCATCAGCGGTAATGGAACTGCCAGCCATGGCAGATACCGTGGAATTGCTCCCGAAAGCCATTTTGTTATGATCAAAGTCCTCAACCAAAAAGGCGAAGGAAATATCGAAGATGTTCTTTCCGGTATCCGATGGCTCATAACCCATTATAAAGAATATAATATACGAATCGTGAATATTTCTGTCGGAAGCAGCCGCGGAAAATATATAGGTGAAAACTCTCCTCTTGTCCGCGGAGTAGAGGCTCTCTGGGAAAAAGG
Organism: Lachnospiraceae bacterium; assembly: GCA_022774505.1. Taxonomy (GTDB): domain Bacteria; phylum Bacillota; class Clostridia; order Lachnospirales; family Lachnospiraceae; genus Jutongia. The sequence continues at coordinate 2,337 of JALFLW010000003.1, read as the reverse complement.
CCTGGTTGTCCTGACCGCTGCCGGTAATCACGGTCCCTCGCCACAAAGTATAGGTGCTCCCGGAAACAGCCGGAAAATTATTACCGTGGGGGCTTCTGATGTTTTACAAAGCAGAACCGGACGTGACTATTCGGGCCGCGGACCAACTCACAACTGCATCAAAAAACCGGATATCGTCGCTCCCGGTTCAAACATTATCAGCTGTCAGCCTGTGCAGATTTCACCTTTTGTAAATATGTATGGGGACTCCTTTAACCATCTTCCTGTCAACAGACTATATCAAAGCCGCAGCGGAACATCTATGTCCACACCTGTAGTCAGCGGCTGTATTGCTCTGCTCCTGCAGCAGCGTCCATATCTTTCCAACAGAGAGATAAAGCTTCATCTGAAAAATACAGCAGCCGATCTGGGATATGACCATTCCCGCCAGGGATGGGGGATGATACAATTAGATCGTCTGCTGTATCATGCGTGACAGCTGCTCCATCTGTTCCGGCCAAATATTCTCCTATTTCTGAAGCACCTTGTCAATGGCACGGATAAAATCTCCCATTTCACTTTTGGAAAGCTGTGCATCAGCCCCAAGCTGCTCTCCTTTTTTTCTCATTTCCTCGTTTATAAGAGAGGAAAATATGATAACAGGAATATTTTTTAATTCGGCATCTTCTTTCATTAATTTCAGCAAACGGTGACCATCCATCTGTGGCATTTCAATATCCGTAACGACGCATTTTACCTTTTGCTCCAAAGAACCTTCCTTTTTATATTGTTGCAAAAGATTCCAAAGCTCCAAACCATTATTTAATGGTATCACATTAATATATCCCGCTTTGTTTAAACCGTCATAGATCAGCATACTTAACAGCTGCGAGTCTTCCGCAAACAAAATAGGTGCATTATTTATTTTTCTCTCACCCAATGCATCGATATCCGACATCTTGATCCCAACCTCCGGAGCGATCTCCGCAACGATCGATTCAAAGTCCAGTATAAGTACAAGCTTGCCATCTAAATTAACGATTCCGGTGATCATGCTTTTTGACGAATTGCAGATCATACTGTCCGGTTTGATGATCTGTCCCCAGTTCACGCGATGAATTCCTACTACACCATGCACATGAAATCCTGTACTTACCATATTAAAATTGGTGATCAAAAACATATCCTGCGTCGGCTCATCCATCTTCTCAGGCATCCCCAGGGCTCTTGCAAGATTCACAACAGATATTGTCTCTCCTCTGGTGCTAAAGGCTCCTTCTATATTCGGATGACTGTTCGGAATTGGCGTAAGAGGCTGACAGGAAATAATTTCTCTTATCTTTGCCACATTGATCCCATAATAATTGCCGCTCACCATGAACTCAAGAATCTCCAGCTCATTTGTTCCGCTCTCTAATAAAATATTTGTATCCATTTATGCCTCCTCTAAAGCTAAATCATATTCTAATTTTACAATAGCCATTTACGTTTTTCAAGTAACTTTTGACTTCTTAAAATTTATCACTTAATATATATTATACAGCAAAATCGATAATATGGAGGAATGAAATGAATAACATTATTTTAATCGGCATGCCCGGATGTGGGAAAAGCACAATTGGTGTTGTATTAGCCAAAAATCTGGGATACCACTTTATAGATTCTGATCTGGTCATTCAGGAACAGGAGCACCGGCTTCTTCACGAGATCATAACTGAGGAGGGGTTAGACAGATTTAATGCGATCGAGAACAGGATTAACGCATCAATTCAGGCTGATCACGCCGTGATCGCTACCGGAGGAAGCGTTATCTACGGGAAAGATGCCATGATGCATTTTAAAAGAATCGGAACCGTTATCTATTTACAGCTTCCGGAAAAACAACTGGAAAACCGTCTGGGAGATCTCAATCAGCGTGGCGTTTCCATCCGTGAAGGACAAACATTACATTCCTTATACGAAGAGAGGATCCCTCTTTATGAAAAATATGCTGATCTTACCATTCACTGTGCAGACAAAGAGATCCGCGAATGTGTCAACGAAATTGCAGGATTTATAAACGATAAAATTTAAATATTCTTTTAACCATAACCGGAGATTTTTTGTTTCATATAAATTTATAAAACAAAAAATCTCCTTTAACATTACTGTTAAAGGAGATTTACTAGTACCTTCAAAACTGTATACCGATCTTTCTTCCATCTTTACGCATGCTTCGCAACCAGCTCTCCGTTTCTTTTGGATAAGCCTTCGACCTATTAGTGACAGTCAGCTCCATGTGTTACCACACTTCCACCTCTGCCCTATCTACCTCATCGTCTCTAAGGGGTCTTATGTGATTCCTCACGGGATATCTCA
>JALFLW010000127.1 GCA_022774505.1 Lachnospiraceae bacterium | reverse complement strand
TCTGACAGTGGGAAGTCATACGGTATCATTAGGAATGACAAAGACGGCAGTAAAAGCGGCAATGGGTGATCCGGTCCTTACCGGTACGTCTCCGCAGAATTGTGAATCCTGTGTATTCAATCCGGAAGGCAAATATTCATCACTTCTGGAAGTACAGTTTAAGGATGATGTCGTAGTGGAGATGTCAACAATTTCCAAGAATTTTAGCTATGGAGATATTGCGAAGGCAGGAAACAGTGTGTCAGATCTCACGGGAAATGGCTTTGCAGCAAAAAGCACATATAAGTACAAAATATATATGAAACAGGCAGATGGGGCGTTTGTCAATGTAATGACAGACCAACAGCGTGGTAAGGAAGCATATGGTATCCAGGTTTTTGATAAGGATCTGGGAAGTTTGGACAGCCTGTTGTATCCGAGAAACTGCACTTACAATGATGCAGTCAATAAGTTTCAGGGACAATTGACATCCTATTATCTGAATGCATACCGTGTATATCATCTGGGAGAAGATAATGAAATGACGATTACGAATGTCGGTGCAGCCCAGACGCAAAGCGAGTATATGGCAAGTATTAATGATACGAGTACAACGAGTAAGGAAGGAAAGGAGTGTCTGGAGCGTTTTGAGGATGAATACGGTAGTAAAGTGGTACTGGGTGATGAGTATTATTCGTATGGAAGTGCGGATGCTTTTTCAGCAGCGACCTATGCTATTGCAACGCGTCCTTCAAGCAGTGGATTTTATAAGTACATTCTGGAGGAGAATTATGATATGTATCTGGAATGTGGCTTTGCGGCAGGAAATGTAGCTGCAGATAAAACATTCTCCGCGTTTGATTTATATGGAATGGACTGGTTATAATTTATGACATGATTCAGGAGGCATCTATGGGAAAAGAGGTTAAAACAAATGCAATGCGTATACTGGACCGCCAAAAGATCCCGTATACGCTCAATACCTACGAATGTGGCGAGTTTATTGACGGCGTGACGATCGCAGACCAGCTGGGGCAAAGCTATGATATTTCATTTAAGACACTGGTGATGACCGGCAGGAGTGGACAGCATTATGTATTTGCACTGCCGGTAGACAAAGAAGTGGATATGAAAAAGGCAGCCAAAGCAGTTGGGGAGAAAAACGTGGAAATGCTGCCGGTCAAAGAGATCAATAAAGTGACAGGATATATCCGGGGCGGCTGTACACCGATAGGAATGAAGAAGCAGTTTCCTACGGTAGTTCATGAGAGTGCAGCCGGTCTGTCCGAGATGATCGTGAGCGGTGGACGGCTGGGAGAGCAGATCCTGCTAAAACCGGAGGATCTGTTGAAAGTGACCGGAGGGAAATTTGCAGATATCATACGGGAAGAGTCCTGAGGGCAGATGGGAGAGTATTTATGAGAAAATTCAAATGGAGACAAAAAGCGGCCGTTGCTCTGGCAGTTATGATGATATTCACGGGAATATCCGGCCCGGATGGTGCTACAGCCAAGGGCAGGATGAAACTGAACAAAAAGAAAGTGACGATCAGAGTCGGAAAAAAGGTAAAGCTAAAGCTGAAAAATGCCAAAAAGAAAGTAAAATGGAAATCTACCGCAAAAAAGATTGCTTCCGTAAATGGAAAAGGTGTAGTAAAGGGAAAGAAAAAAGGAACAGCACGTATTATTGCAAAATGCGGTGGAAAAAAATTTATCTGTAAAGTTGTTGTCAGGAAAAAAAAGAATACATCGGTGAAGCCGGGAGAAGTACAGAACACGATGACACCGTCACCGGACGCATCGGCAGAGCCGTCACAGCAGCCGGTTGCATCTGGGGCACCGACAGGGAAACCGGCAACCACGACAGCGTACCATCAGGTACCTGCGGGTGCACAGGCAGATACCCTTGCAGTGGGAAAGATCAATATTACCCTCGGAATGTCAAAGCTTCAGGTAGAGTCAGCAGTTGGTGCAGACCCGGATCAGACAGGAGTCTCCCCGTGGGGCTGCGAAAGCTATATTTATAATCCATCGGGTGATTACACAAATTATATTGAGATTCAGTTTAAGAATGATAAAGTAGTGGAAATGTCCACGATATCACCTTATTTTTGTTATGCGGGGATCGTGTCCTCCAAGGATAGTGTGACTGCGATCAAGGCAAAGGGATTTGTGGCAATGACGGAATTTTCAGTATATAAGGCGGCATACAAATATAATCAGACCAATGCTCATGTAATGGTCTTTTCAGATCATCAGGGAGATGGTGGGATATATGGTATCCAGGTATTTGATAAGACCGTGCAATCCAATCTGAAAAAGCTGCTTATGCCGAGTGAGTGTAATTATGATGCAAATGTAAAGTCTCTTGCACAGATACAGATGGTGGATTATACAAATGCGTTTCGTGCATATAAGGGATTAAGTCTTATGACCTGCAGCAAGACAGGGACTGCGCAGGCATGCTCTGAAAAAATGGCAGCTGCAGGAAAGTGGACAGCCGGCAGCTCAAGCAGAGAATATTTTGAGGACAATTATGGAAACTGTTATCTGGGAAATGAATTCACAGGTTATAATTGTGCAGATGCATTCAGCTCCATTGTCTATATGATCGATCTGCCGAAGGATAAAGCAGGAACTGTAAGCTCCATATATAAGTATCTGACCGCAGATAAAGCATCCGATCTGGATTCAAACGGAGATTCAGGGGAAACACTGGATTTTAATGTGGAATGTGGATTTGCTTATAGTACAAAAAAGGTGACCTATATGACAGTAGACCTATATGTTTTGAATTAAGGAATATGTACAGAACATAGGAAAAATGATAAAAGGAGATAACAGATGGGACGAGCACATGGAAACGGGTTGAAACGTCAGACAGATAACGCATTCCTTAATATGTATGAGATTGATGCCGTAAAGAGGGACGGATCCCATTTTCCATATTATATGGCGACCAGACGGCAGCCGGGTGATCTCATGTATGAAACGGGCAGACTTCGTGCCGATGGGGTTGTGATCTATCCGGTATACAGAAAAGATCCGGATAAACTGGTAATACTGCGGCAGTTTCGTTATCCGGTGAATGATTATATATATGAAGTGCCGGCAGGACTGGTAGATGCAGGAGAAACGCCGGTTGAGGCTGCCGCCAGGGAGATGAAAGAGGAAACAGGTTTTGATTTTACTCCGTTTACAGGATATGATACCGCATTGTTGCGGCCGTTTGTGCAGAGTCAGGGGATGTCAGATGAATGTGATGTGACAGTCTTTGGGTATGCAGACGGTGATATGCGGCAAAGGACACCGGAAGAGACAGAAGATATTGAGGTGTTTGTGGCGGACAAGGAAGAGATACGGAGGATACTGCGGGAGGAATTGGTATCTCTGAGAGCGGCATATTTGTTTGTGGCATTTTTAAAAAGTAATCCATCAGATCCTTTTGGATTTCTGGAAATTTAGAGTGAATAAAGTGGCAAAGGTCTGTGATCATAATAAAAAGGGTTCAGACCTTTGTTATTTTATACAGATAGAACAAAGCAAAGGAAGGAAAAAACTATGAGAAAAAGAAGATTAAAAAAAGGAACAGCAATTATGCTGTCAGCAGCCATGATACTTACGGGGATCACGGTGCCTGACAACGCGGGAGCAGCCAAAAAAATGTCACTGAATAAGAAAAAAGTGACTATCAGGGTGGGAAAAAGTGTCAGGCTAAAGCTGAAAAATGCAAAAAAGAAAGTGAAGTGGAAATCTGCCAATAAAAAGATCGCCACTGTTTCCGCAAAGGGTGTGGTACGTGGGAAAAAAGCAGGCAAGACCAAGATAACTGCGAAATGCAAAGGGAAAAAATTTATTTGCAAAGTGACCGTAAAAAAGAAAAAAGCCGCCTCTAAACCGGTTCAGACAGTCGATGTGACACAGACTCCGGTGATTGCTGCAACAGGTATGCCGGCTTCTACTGTAAAGCCGGCAGGAACCTCATCTCCAAAGCCTACGGCGGCCACGGGAAGTTTTACGGCAAAGCCTATGGCAACGGCAACGCAAAAGCCGGATAGTCAGGTATCTGCAAAGCCATCGGAAACAGCGGGAACACCAAAGCCGGCAGCGAGCGCAGATCCGGCTGCTACTTCTATAGCCGGGAGTACTCCTGAACCGGCAAAGACATCTTCTCCGACACAGACATCTTCTCCGGCAAAGACGCAGGATCCTCAGCAAAGCGTGCTTCCGGATCATACGCAGGAGCCGCAGGAAACGATTCTCCCGGAGACTTCTAAGCAGCCGGAAAACACAAGTGGGCCGGGACAGACAAAAGAGCCTGCAACGGATCCGTCAGAGGATGACGATTCATACGAGTCAGTAGATGTCAGACCTTCAAAGGCAGCAGCGGATACCCTTGCGATTGGAAATCTGGAGGTCACACTGGGTATGACAAAGAGTCAGGTCCAAAAAATGCTGGGAGATCAACCGGTCCTTACCGGAACGTCACCACAGGGGAATGAAGCAGAGATGTATAATCCCTCAGACAATTATTTAAATCTCATTGAAGTGCAGTATCGAAATGACTCCGTGGTAGAAATGTCAACCATATCCAAATATTTCTGCTATGAAGATCTCGTTCAGGCAGAAGATGATACGGATAAGTTGCTGAGTGCCGGATTTAGCGGTAATTCAAAATATAATTACACAATATATACCAGGACAGGGGACAAGGAATATATTAATGTAATGACAGACCGGCAGAGGGACGGAAAGGTATACGGAATACAGATCTTTGATACATCTCTGGGAAATCTGGACAGCCTGCTTTATCCGAAAAACTGTACTTATGACGGGATAAATGAGTTTTTGGGAAAGGAGTCCTCCGAATATCTGAATGCATACCGGGTGTACCATCTGGGCGAGGGCGAAGAAATGTATATCAGTGAGGAAGGTGCAGCTCAGGCACAGAGCGAATACATGGTAAAGGTTAATAAAAATACATCAGAAAACGAGGAATGGTCAAGCGTACAAGAGCGTTTTGAGGATCTGTATGATAATTATGGCATCGGTCTGACCTGTGGAAATGAGTACGCATCCTTTGGAAGTGTAGATGCATTTTCAGCGGTGACATATGCTATTGCAGAGAGTAAAGAGGGTACTGTATTCTACCAGTTTATCCTGATGCAGGAGGTGACTGCGACAGATCAGGATACAGGAGAGGAAGTCACCTACTATGTGGGAGAGAACTTTGAACTTTATCTGGAATGTGGATTTGCGGCAGGAAATATAGCAGCTAACAGGACATTTTCCGCATTTGATTTTTACGGTATGTAGCATTTTGAAGGTATCGTGGAAATGCTGTACGAAAATGTTTAACAAATCCAAGGTTTTATGACATTTTTATAAAAAACGCCTATATCATGTGGTTTGGGACACATTCTCATCACAAAATGTAGGCAAATATAACAACAAAAATAAAAAAATCAAAAAAATACTTGTATAATTTGCCAAGGTATGTTATATTAGTTTTACGGAGAAAAGTTGAGGGAACGTTCCTAAACAACGTAATCATTTTCGTAAAGATGGTTACATGAAAAAAATGGTGATGCCATGATATTTCTGCTGTGGGTGCAGCATAAATATAAAGCAAACAATTTAATTTAGAGGAGGCTTTTTATGAGAAAGAAAGTATTGAGTGTACTTCTGTGTACAGCAATGGCAGCAACAATGCTGACAGGCTGTGGTGGATCTTCAGACGACACAAAAAAGGACAATGCAACTAGTGGAGCATCAAGTGCAACATCTGAGAAAAAATCAAAGGCAAGCGTATCTGATGGCGGTAAAGTTCTTAACATCCGTGTTTGGAACGATGAGTTCAAGAGTCGTATCGAGTCTCATTATCCAGGCTATAAGAAGACTGGTAAATGGAAAGGTAAGATTGGCGACGTACAGGTTAAATGGACAATGGTTGCTAACGAGGGTAATGCTTATCAGGATGCATTGGATCAGGCTCTTATGGCTCAGAACGATGCAAAGGCAGATGACAAGGTTGATATGTTCCTTGTAGAGGCTGATTACGCATTGAAGTATGTAAACTCAGACTACACAGTTGATGTAGTAAATGATTTGGGAGTATCTGAGGATGCCCTTTCAAATCAGTATAAGTACACACAGGATATCGTAAAAGATTCTTCCGGAGCTCTTAAGGGATCTTCATGGCAGGCTTGCCCGGCTGGTATGATCTACCGTCGTGACATTGCTAAGAAGGTATTCGGAACAGATGATCCTGAGAAGATTCAGGAGCTTTTCTCCGACTGGGATGCATTCAAAGAGGGAGCTGCTAAGCTGAAAGAAAAAGGATATCTTGCAACAGCATCTGTAAACGATGCATACCGTGTATTCTCTAACAACGTAACATCTAAGTGGGTAGAGGATGGCAAGATCAACATTGATGAGAACATCAAGACATGGGTTGATATGTCTAAGGAAATGGTTGATAACAAAGAGACAGCTACATATGATCTTTGGTCTTCTGATTGGAGCAAGGGCTTCATGAAGAGCGGTAACGTATTCGCATACTTTGGACCGGCTTGGTTCTTCAACTTCTCAATGAACGCTGATAAGAAGGGTTCTGTTGGTAAAGATGGCGGATGGGCTCTCTGCAAGGGACCTCAGAGTTTCTATTGGGGTGGTACATGGATCTGTGGTGCTAACGGCACAGATAACTCATCTCTCGTAAAGGATATTATCGAGAAGATGACTACAGACGAAGATATCATGAAGGATATTGTTAAGAAGGATAATGACTTCGCTAACAACAAGGCAGCTATGGATGAGATGTCTAAGGATAAGAAATTCAAGAACAGCATCCTTGGTGGACAGAACCCACTGCCAATCTTCTGTGATGGTATCGAGAGCATCGACCTCAGCAACCTGTCATCTTATGATCAGGGATGTAACGAGGAATTCCAGAAGGCTATGAAGGATTACTTCGATGGCAATGCTGATTATGATACAGCTCTGGATCAGTTCTATCAGAATGTACAGACTAAGTACCCTGAGCTCACACACTAATTGATCAGGCGAGTATCGCGTAACTTGTATTTTGGATGTGCCTGCTTACGGATGTAGGCAGGCACATTTTATACCTAAAAAAGGGGAGAAAAGAAATGAGTACATCTCCAAAGAGAAGAGGAAAAGTTGAAAAACACAATAAATGGGGTTATATTTTCCTGATTCCATTTGTTGTTGTATATGTTATTTTCCAGCTGATCCCTTTGATCAGTACCGTCTATAACAGTTTCTTTGAAAACTTCCGTTCCGGACTCATTCAGGTTGGTCCGAACTTCGTAGGGATGGATAACTACAAAGAGTTGTTCGCTGGAGGATATTTTTGGTTGTATTTAAGAAATACATTGATCATGTGGGTACTTGGTTTCGTTCCACAGATCATTGTATCATTGATCCTGGGAGCTTGGTTCTCAGATATGAGACTGAATATTAAAGGTTCCCGTTTCTTCAAGACTGTTATTTATCTGCCGAACCTGATCATGGCATCTGCATTTTCTATGCTGTTCTTTGCATTGTTTGCAGATACAGGCCCTGTAAACGCTATGTTGAAGGGAGCAGGTATTCTGAAAGATTCATATCAGTTCTTATCGCATGTATGGAGTGCTAGAGGATTGGTTGCTTTCATGAACTTCCTGATGTGGTTTGGTAATACTACGATCCTGTTGATGGCAGGTATGATGGGTATTGACCCGTCTCTGTTTGAGGCAGCTGAGGTGGATGGTGCTACATCTACTCAGGTATTCTGGCAGATTACTATGCCGCTGTTAAGACCGATTATGGTTTACGTTTTAGTTACTTCCTTGATTGGTGGTTTGCAGATGTTCGATGTTCCACAGATTTTAACAAATGGATCCGGTCAGCCTGTACAGACCACAATGACACTGATCATGTATTTGAACAAGCACCTGTTCAGTAAGAACTACGGTATGGGTGGCGCGTTGTCCGTTGTAATGTTTATTATCACGGGTATCCTGAGCTTGATCGTGTTTAAGGCATTTGCACAGAAAAAGGAGGATTAACGATGGCGAATTCAAGAACACCAAGTGATGAGATTACAAAAGAGGGATTTGGCATTCATGCTCGTCGTGCAGTTGCATATATCTTTCTGATTTTTATTACGATCTTATGTTTGTTTTGGTTCTATGTACTTTTTGTAAATGCGACCAGAACTCATAGCGAGATACAGTTAGGTTTCCATGCACTGCCAGGTACAAACTTTGCTAAGAACTTTTATAATACGATTATAAATGGTTCCCAGCCGGTTTGGAATGGCTTGCTCAACAGTGTTATTATCGCAGCATTGAGTGCTCTTTTAACTACTTATTTTTCAACTATGACAGCGTATGCACTTCATGTGTATACATTTAAATTGAAAAAGTTTATGCATACTTTCATTTTGATGATCATGATGATCCCTACTCAGGTTACTGCTCTCGGTTTCCTGCAGTTGATCATGAAGATGCACTTAATAAACAGTTTTATTCCTTTGATCGTACCGGCTGTGGCTTCACCGGTCACATATTTCTATATGAAGCAGTATATGGAATCATCACTGCCGATAGAGATTATCGAAGCATCCCGTATTGATGGTGCAGGAGAGTTCCGTACCTTCAATCAGATGATACTTCCTATCATGAAGCCGGCAATTGCAGTACAGGCAATATTCGCATTTGTAACAAGCTGGAACAATTACTTTATTCCATCTCTGATCTTAACGGAAGATACGAAGAAGACACTTCCGGTTTTGATCGCGAACTTGCGTAGTGCAGACTTTTTAAAGTTTGATATGGGTCAGGTTTACATGATGATCGCGTTTTCTATATTCCCGGTTGTCATTGTATATCTGGTACTTTCAAAACATATTGTACAGGGTGTTGCATTAGGTAGTGTAAAGGGCTGATGCCCTTTGTACCCGGGTAGATGCCCGGCAGTACCAAAGTACAATAATCCTCTCTTTCTCATTGTATATGGGCTGCTTGACAGAGTTTTCTGTCAGGCAGCCTTTTTGGTGTTTTGGGAGAAATATCTGCCGGCTTGCCCTAAAATGTATTCTATGGTATTCTAAAAAATAAAGAAAATAGTATAGGTTATCTGCGAAGAGGCGGACAACGGACGGAAAAATAAATTTTTGGAGGTAATTATGAGAGGCTTATGGCGAAAAGGGCTTGCATTAGCACTTGTTTTTAGTATGTCTTTGAGTATAACAGGATGTTCCGGTGGAAAAAAGGACAAAAAGAAGCAGCCGACGGTAACAGAGGATGTATCATCGGAGGAAGCTACGACACTGCCGGAGGTGGAGGCCGGAGGCAAGGGAAAGGATAAATCAGATGTACCTTTGGTGATTGCCTGTGACTCTTTGAAAAAGCAGTTTAATCCGTTCAGCGTATCTGATAAGGGAGATAAAAGGGCTGTAGATCTGACGCAGTTAAGACTTCTGACCTTTGATAGAGAAGGGGCAGTCGTTAAGCATGCAATTACGGGAGAAAAGCGTCGTTTTAATGGAGATATGTTTTCTTATGAGGGACCGGCTAATATAAAGATTCGGAGAAATCATGACAAAAATACAACTTCCTATATTATAAAGCTGAGAAAGGATATGACCTTTAGCGATGGAAATCCGGTCACGATCGATGATGTAATATTTTCAATGTATGCATTTGCGGATAAGAGCTACAAGGGAATAGAAGAATTTGGAAAACTGCCTATTATCGGATTGGACAAGTATCGTGATCAGGATTATAAACAGGAAAAAGATCAGAAGGCGGTCCTTGATATAGAGGGAATTGAAAAAGTAACGGAATACAGAGTAAAAGTGACAGTGAAGGGATATCGAAGGAATGATGTGAATGCATTAAACATACCTATCTGTTCATTGAAATTTTATGGTGATAAGTCGGAATTTAATGCTTTGGCGGGCAGCTTTGGATTTACCAGAGGCGATATTTCCGACTTGATCAAAAAGAAAAATGCCCCATTTGGTGCAGGTGCCTACCAGTTTATTAAATATGAAAAAGGAATCGTATATTATGAGGCAAACGAAAAATATTATCGTGGATGCCCACAGACTGCATTTATACAGCTAAAAGCAGTGGGTTCTAAGAGTGACACACAGAAACTGGAAGCTTTAGCTAATGGCGATTTTGACGTAGCTGACATGTCAGGTTCAAATGATGCGATAGAAATGATCACAGATACAAACTCCAGTGAAAAGCTGACAGGAAGGATTTACGGTGGAAAGCTTTGGGACGGCTCCTATTATCATTATATAGGAATGAATGCTGATAATGTATGTGTGGATGGCAAGCCTGACAGTACGCGGTCCAAGAACATGAGAAAAGCATTTGCCGTGCTTTTTAGCTGTAATCGAAGCAATATGGTGGAATTAAGCCAAAAAGGAGCCGCAGTGATAGAATATCCGGCATCCCAGGTATCCTGGTCTGTACCACAATCAGGAGATGAGGAATATGAGCAGGCATATGTACAGGATGCCGATGGAAAAGTAATTTACAACAGTAATATGAATGTAGAGGAACGCTCTAAGGCCGCATGCAAGGCTGCTTTGGGATATTTGAAAAAAGCAGGATTCAAGGTGAAAAAAGGCAAAATAACAAAAACCCCTGAAAACACGCTCCGAAAGTACACCGTTTATATTCCTGATGATACGCAGGAGCAGGGAATGCTTACACTGGTAAGAAATGCACAGAAACTTTTTAGACAGATTGGATTAAAACTGGTATTGAAGGAAGATTACAGTCTTAAGAAAATGCAAAATGGTTTAAAGAAAGGAAAGCTGCAGATCTGGTGTGGCAAAGAGGAGACATCCGTCAATGGAGATCTTTACGGAATGTATCACAGTCGTCTGAAAAAAGATAAAAAAGCCGGAAAGAGAAATTATTTTCATATAAAGGACAGTGATCTGGATGAATATATAGAAGATGCGATGGATGCCGTAAAGCTCAAAAGAAGCATTAATTTTTATGAACAGAGTTATAATAAGATCATGGAATGGGCAATAGAAGTACCGGTGTATCAGGAACGTAATCTGACTGTGTTTAGTTCTGCCAGAGTAAATCTGGAAACAGTGGCACAGGATATTACGCCATATTACGACTGGCTGCAGGACATTCAGATCGTTGAGATGAAATAAGAATTATCATACAAATGATAAATAAAAAAACCACCCTTTAGAGATAGAGGATCGAGAGAGCCCTAAAACGGTTCCATTGATCGGTCACTAAAGGGTGGTTTCGTTATAATAAGAGTTATACTAAGAGATAATTATATACCATGATAAAATGGCACAGGCTGCCGCCCATGACAAAAAGGTGGAATATCTCGTGTCCACCGAAGCCGGGGTGAAGCTTATTAAATACCGGGAGCTTCAGAGCGTAGATCACACCACCGATCGTATAGATCACACCGCCGGCGAAGAGCCAGCAGAAAGCCTGTAAATTCATATAATAGTAAATGCTCCGGATCGCAAAAATGCAAAGCCATCCCATGGCAATATAAATCGTAGAATTAAGCCATTTGGGTGAATCAACCCAAAAGATAGTCAGGAACAGTCCGGCTAAAGCAAGGAACCAGACGACCAGACATAAAGGGATACCGGTATGAGATGGAAGCACAAGCAGGCACACAGGTGTGTAGCTTCCTGCGATCAGGAAATAGATCATAATGTGATCCAGTTTTTTAAGTAAACGGGTGATTTTGTCATTGGCGATGACAGCGTGGTAAAATGTGCTGGCGGCATACAACAGGATCATGCTGAGGATAAAAAGGAAACATGAAATGATGCTTTTAATATGACCCGTATGAAAAGCCTTGTCTAATAAGAATGGAGCAATGGAAACAGCTGCGATCATACCGATAAAATGTGTAATGGCACTGGCAGGATCTTTTAGGTGGAAAGTGGTGTGGGAAACTACAGAAGATTGTGAAATAGCAGCTTCTCCGGAATAAGATTGTGAATTTGTGATCGTCGTCATAATACCCCTCGTTTCTGAGCATTTATTTATTATGATGAGACAAAGGAACATTTCTCCATGTGAATCCCTTGCTTTCATCAAACCTATCTGCTTTTGCTCAGGAGCAGATAGAGGTGTGAAAAGTGGTAATTAAATGGTAAATAAGTGATGAATATATAATATATGGTTATTGAAAATAATACATGTAGTAATAAAAACTACCTCATAGGGTATAATATACATCCTTTTTGAGTTTTATGCAAGTCATAATATGCCATTTTTGATTTTTGGTTTGATCTTTGGTTTATTTTTTATTTATTCTTTGTAAAAATCAATGTATTTGAGGTGGCTGATAAAATATGTTACAATTGCTCTGCAGGACAAATATTGGTAATGGGAGACCGGGTTAATAAATAAGAAGGGATGGTGGATGGACATGGAACTTCATGTAGGCGATGTGATCAAAATGAAAAAATCGCATCCATGTGGTGAAAATCGTTGGAAATTAGTCAGGGTTGGCATGGATATAAAAATGGAATGTATGGGATGCGGACATCGTGTGATGTTGCCGAGAAAGCAGGTAGAAAAGGGCTTTCGTGGTTTTGTTGAAAAAAAAGATGAAAAAAATTAAAAAAAATTGAAAAAAAGTGTTGACATTTTATCCAATCTATAATATACTCTTACTTGCGTCACGGAAATGACATAAACATTTCGGGGTGTGGCACAGTTTGGCTAGTGTACCTGATTTGGGATCAGGGGGTCGCAGGTTCGAATCCTGTCACCCCGATTGTGACGCGATATGATTCAATTTAATATAGGGAAGTTGATTTTGGGCTTTCCAATTTATGCGGGTGTAGTTCAATGGTAGAACACCAGCCTTCCAAGCTGGATACGTGGGTTCGATTCCCATCACCCGCTCTTTGTGCTAGTAGCTCAGTTGGATAGAGCAACGGCCTTCTAAGCCGTTTGTCGGGGGTTCGAATCCCTTCTGGCACGTTGATCAGAGAGTGTGGCGTTTGACATGTATCTCTGATTTTGTTAAGTAAGCAGCTTTTCGTGCTAGCGAAAAGTTTGTTACATTATATTTATGGTGGGTATAGCGCAGCTGGTTAGCGCGCCAGATTGTGGCTCTGGAGGCCCTGGGTTCGAATCCCAGTATCCACCTTGTAATCCTTGTTATACGATATAGCAGGGATTTTTGTTATAAATGGTGCTTTTCGGATCATATCCCAGAAAAGCACAATATAAGTAATGGGCTATCGCCAAGCGGTAAGGCACAGGACTTTGACTCCTGCATTCACCAGTTCGAATCTGGTTAGCCCAGTAAAGACAATCCCTTGTAGACAGCGGTCTGCAGGGGATTTTGTTTTTTTCGGGGAGGGCGAAAAAGGCGTTTGGTAGAAAAATTGGTAGAAAAAAATCAAGAAAAATGTTTTTGAGAGAAATTTGGTAGAAAAAATATCTCTCAGCCCTTATAAACAGGGGGCCGAGGGGAAAATAAGCTGTAAAAGCAAAAAGCTCGTAGACCAAGAAAGGTTGGTTTTACGGGCTTTTTTCAGTTTTTGAAAGGCACGTTCGTAAAATATTACATGAGACAAGCAATCAGCAGAAAGGAGAGTATAATATGGCAAGACAACGAGTAGAAAAGAATATTTCCTATGATGCAAAGAGAAAGCTTTATTATGTCACTTTGTACTATGGAAATGTGGATGGAAAACCACAGAAAGAAACAGAGACGTTTTCTACAAAGCGTGAGGCAAGAGAAAGGTTGAAACGATTTGAGTATGAAAAATCAGTCAATCTGGTGCCTAAGATGAACACTGAGACGGTGAAAACATGGGTGGAATATTCCCTAGAGGAAGTTATGAAACCGCAGATTGAGCAGACGACGTACAGTGGATATAAAAATATCTCGCGAAGAGTGATTCGGGAACTGGGAGACATCGAACTTAGAAAGCTGACGGCAAAGGATATCCAGTTGTATATCAATGAATTAACTGATCCGGATGGAAAATATAAGCTTTCCAATAATACGGCAATCAAGCACCTGACTTTTTTGAAGACGGTGCTGGAAAATGCATTGAAACAGCAGATTATCAGCCGTAACCCGGCATATCTTGTGGAGGCTCCAAAGCACATTGAGCCAGAGATTTCCTTTTATACACCGGAGCAGATTAATCGCTTATTTAAGGTGATCAATCAAGATACAATATTAAAACCGGCATGCTACCTTGCAGCTATGCTTGGGCTGCGTCGGGAGGAAATTTGTGGCTTGCAATGGGAGAATGTGGATCTGAAAAACAGAGTCATCTATGTTCGTCATGCTAGAACGATTGCAGGAAGCAGTGTCGTTGATAAGGATACAAAAAATTACAGTTCTACCAGGAAACTGTACATTAACGACGTGTTATACGACAAATTGCAGGAGGTCCGACAGGAGCAGATAGAACGCGCAGAACTCGCAGGAGATATGTATATGGTCACGGATTATGTAGAGGTGGGTGACTTTGGAAAGCCTGTTAATCCGGGATATCTGTCCTCGCGCTTTCGGAAATGTATTATTGGCAATGGATTGCCACATATTACATTGCATGGCTTACGTCATTCAGTAGCGTCCATTGCCAATGAGGCAGGGATGACGCAGTATGATATCAGCAAAATGCTTGGACACAGTACACCAGCTGTGACGGGAAAGGTGTATACGCACCTTTTTGATGATGTTCAGGTGAAAAGTGTCAGCCGTGTGGCTGAAATGATAGAAACAAGTAAAAATAAGAATGAGAAATAGGAGGGTGCATTATGTATCAGAAAGAAACAGGAGAGTTTATTATGGGGGTTGACCACGGATATTCTACGATTAAGACCGTAGATACAATTATGAAAAATGGAGTTAAAAAGTGTAGCAGTAAGCCTGCAATGGATGAGAATACCTTATTCTGGCAGGGGAAGTATTTTAAGGTAGGAGAAGGAAACATGGATTTTGCAGAGAGCAAAGTGGATGATGATAGAATGTATATCAATACATTGGCTGCTATCGGCAGAGCAGCTAAGAAATATCAGTGCTCCAGAATGAATGTGATTCTTGGAACTGGCTTACCGTTTGCCAGACATGGCGAGGAGAAGGAGACGTTTAGAAGGTATTTTCTGCGAAATCGTATTGATGAGTTTGAATATGAGGGATGGAGGGTGAACGTGAATATTAAGGCTGTGTATGTGTTTAAACAGGGATATGCAGCAGCATATGGCAAACTGCGAGGAAAAGATGCGGATTGCTATCTTGTAGATATAGGAAGCCGAACTCTTGATTGTGTCCACATTAGAAAGGGAATGGCTTTGGAGAGTGATTCCTTTACACAGCAGGATGGCTTAAGATATGTTTACCAGAAAATTAAAGGAGCTGTGTATTCTAAAACGGGAAAAAGTATCCCGGATGCAAGAATTGATGATTACATTTCGGGTGTCAGAGGTGGAATGACACCGGAATATGAGGATATTATCCAGGAACAGTTGCAGGAATATGCCGACCATGTAGAAGCCTTGTTGCGTGAGCATAACATCGAATTTGATTTTCACCGGATTGTGTATGTAGGAGGAGGTGCCAGCATTATGGAGGAGTATGCACAGCATAAATACGGAAATGTTGAGTGTTGGCTGGATGTTCGAGAAAATGCCAGAGGATATGAGCGTGCATTGATCGATTATAGCGAGAAGGGGATGTTATGATGCAAAAGGATCAGGATGTAGTCAGTTTCCGGCTGAGCAGGTCCAAACTGGATCATCAACGAATTGCTTCATACATTGAGCAGGGAAAGGGAGAGTTTGGTTCTTCTGCGGAGTATATTCGGCGGGCAATCCTTTTCTACGAGGATTGCAGGAAGAAACAGGAACTAAGTCAGGAGAATGAAATTATGGAACAGAGATTCCGGAAAATTCTTCATGAGGAAATGCAGACGTTTAGTAATAGAATATTGGAACAATGTAGGAAATCTACAGCAAATGCAGAAAATTATGATAACAAGAATCACACATTTCAACCAGAGGAGGAGTTGGACGCAGCATTTCAGGATACTATGATTGACAGTATGTTTGAGGATTGTTGAGTGGAACAAACAATATAGAAGGGATGATGGCAATTACCATCATCCCTTTGGTAATTAAAGAATAAAACTTAGCTTTTGATTATGGTATAAACAGTTTTCTTGGGATTTATAGGAGTTTCTTTAAGCGTAAAACCGAAATCACCGGTTTCAAGGAGCTTTTTTAAATGCTCTTTTGTAACTGGCTTGCTAGCGTATATCTTATCTGGGCTAAGCTGTCGAATACATTTTTTGACATCATCTTTTTTTAACCAGTTGGTAAGCTCCTGACTAGCCATTTCTTGGTTAGAAATATCGTTTAACATGGAAATGAATTGTTCCGTGGTGGATGCAAGGGTATGATCACTATATGGGAGCAATGTACCAGCAGGTGAAAGCCAACTTCTCTGAATATCCAAAAAGGCATTCTTACCTTCAGAAGAAAACCGTGAGATAATTTCATTAATACTTTGCAGTTCGTAGCAAAGATATTCAAAGGACAGATGATTGATTTGAAAAACTTGTCCGTATGGAAAGGAACGGTACAATCCGATTTTGTCATAAAATCGGGAATTGTCGTGATCCTCAAAATATTTCTGCAAACAAGAAAAGGGAGATAAGCAGGACATTGTCTCATAACAACGCCAGATTCTCTCGTATTGTTGCTTTAGGTCGGTAAAGTTTTTTACGGATCGTCTGCAGAGGAAGAGATTGATTATTTCATCATCCTTGTCGACTCTACGCCGGCTTAGGCACTGTTCCAGGTCAACTTTGTTATATGTGAGTATGACAATATTTTTAATTGCGTTATTTCTTAGATTGATACCGTTGTCAATTACGGTGGTAGTTACAAGAATATCGCAATCGAATGTGTCTCTGTTCACGATTGTTGACATAGTTTCAGCCATATCTGTATTGTTTCTGTACTCACTGCATAGAAAATCACATTTCAATTCAGGAAGCGATTCTTGCAGTTGTGAGATGAGTTTATTTCCTTCTTTAATAGAAGAAACGAATACTATGGTTTTTCCGGAAGTTGTTTTCAACAACTCTGGAAGTTCCTCAATCGTTGAGAAAGCTTCAAGATTAAGGTAAGAATAATCAGGTGTTATGGAGTTGATTTCTTTGTAAACCTTTGAAGTAAAAAGAAGGTTTCCTTTTGATCGGCATTGTGACGTGTAATCACCGATTCGACAATTCTCCATCAGAGAGTTTTCTAAGGCGGATATCATGTCTGATGTTAAAGAAGCAGACATGAAAAATCTTGTAGCTGAGGTGGCTTGTGTGAAAAAATCATATGACAGCAGTGTTTTAGGGTTAAAGAGGCTATCATGCCATACATAATGAAACTCATCCAGACAAATGTAACCTCCACGATAGCATGCGATGTTGTATGGATAATCGAGGATGGCATTGCAGGAAAGCATAGCTTCTATTTTTTGATATGTGACCACATGTACGTGGGAAAGTAAATATGATGCCTCAAGAGGGTGCTGTTCTGCATATTCATTTCTCATGCGAGTAATCTGTCTTGCTAATGCTGTTCGGTTTACAACATAAAGCAGAGAGTATAATGGTCTCATAAATTAAGACACTGAAAGCGACATTTCTTAATGAATCTGATATACTATAACCAACACAAGAAAGAAGGTATTTATTATGTCCAGATCAAGAAGAAATTTCAGTGCTGAATTTAAAACAAACCTCGTTCTCCAGTTACTCAAAGGCGAGAAAGAATTAAATGTTTTAGCCGTTGAGAACGACATACAACCAAATCTCCTCCGCAATTGGAAGAAGGAATTCCTTGCCAATGCCTCTCTTGCCTTTGATAACAAACGAGAGGACAACCTTCGCGAAAAACTTGCGGAAGAGCGGAAAGAGAAAGCCGAGTATGCAAAAAAGGTTGGCCAGTTAACCATGCAGGTTGACTGGTTGAAAAAAATCTGAAGAAATTGTCGGACCTGACTACGAGAGTAAATTTAGTCCGAAGCCTTTCGACGACTAAAGAACTGCCCGTTTCCACAGGAGCGAAGCTTCTCGACATCAACCGTACCAGTGTGTACTACGGCGGACTTCCTGTCTCACAGGAAGAGTTGGAGTGTAAGGCTATTATTGACCATTTGCATACTGACAATCCAACCTGGGGTGCCCGTCAGATGTCTGCCCAATTAAAACTGCGCGGATATCATGTTGGACGCCGCAAAGCAGGAAGATATATGCGCGAGATGGATATTACACCGATTTATCCCAAGATGAATCTCTCCAAGCGAATGAAACAGGCAAAAGTCTGTCCGTATCTCCTTCGCAACGCCATTATAGATCGTCCAAATCAGGCATGGTCTATTGATATTACATACATTCCGATGAAACATGGCTTTCTCTATCTGACAGCCATTATTGACTGGTATAGCCGCTGTATTGTAGGCTGGGATGTTGATGACACTCTGGATACCAC
>JALFLW010000077.1 GCA_022774505.1 Lachnospiraceae bacterium | reverse complement strand
ACCTCCGTTCCGGGAGGTATTTTCTCAACCTCCCTGCTTTGTGTGTGTTTACTGAGAATAAGCAGTGAAGTTGAATGATTAATTAATAGAAAAATAAAATAGATAACAAATAGTATAGATATAACTTTATCTGCTTAAGGAGAGTGTAGCATAGTTTAAAAGGGACTGCAACAGAAAAATATTTAAGGTTATGAGCTCACGGATTTAAAAGTGCTTGAAAAGGCAAAATGCTATTGCATGCAACCGGACATAAGACATATTATGGGCTGTTTTCCGTTATTGGTGTGGGAAGCCTTAGCTGTGCAATATGTAAAAGAAGAGGTAAGGATATTATAATGAAAAGAAAACAAGTGAGGAGAATATGAAATAAAATTCTGGCCTGGGGACTGGCAGTGGCAATGACAATTCCATGTGTGGAAGGGCTGGGACAGATAATCGATCAGGGGACTGTAAAAAGGGCAAAAGCATACTGCTTTTGTATAGGGAGTAAGATATTACTATAAAGTGCAGGTTGTCAGCGGAAATACAAAAACATATTCCGAACCGGTGTCTGCGACTGTAAATAAAAAACTGATCACACCGGTAGTACAGATCAAAGGAACAAAAACAACATATGCGATCACTGTAAAAAAAAGCAGAAGAAACGAGATATCAGTTTCAGCTGAGGATGAAAGGATATAATCATGGAAAATGGTTTGATACAAAACGTTACCAGGGAAGTCTGAAAAACAGTTCCTGGTGCAAAACGATCAGATATCGGTAATAAAATAAAAAGGTGCAATTCTTGGAGGGCAAAACGTTGTGAGGTTTTGCCCTTTTGGATTTGTACCTTTTTTAAAAAACGGATAAGGGTCAGTTCATTTAAAAGCACTGTTTTCATCATGATATCTTATAGCTATATCGTAAGTATAAGGAAAGAAGGGAGTGGCGGAGATGATGATCAAGGTGGTGCTGGCCTGTGACAATAAGTCCTATGTCAATAAGCTGTCAGAATGTTTTCAGCGGTATTATTTTGATACGGTTGATCTGGCATGTTTCACGGATAAGGATGCTTTAAAAGAATATATGCAGAGGGAGATATGTGATATTTATCTGTATGGAAAGGGCTACGAGGGATTAGAGGGGAGTGCGGTTGCCATAAAGCTGGTTGAAGAGACTCCGGAAAGAGAACATCAGATCTTTATGTACCAGAATATGGATAGCGTAGTCCGTAAACTGGCAGTGGTCAAGGCAGAGCTTCAGGAGACATTTAAGGCAAGGATGGAAGACAACGGAGAAACAAAGGTTGTCACGTTTCTATCTGCTTCCGGTGGAGTCGGAAAGACAGCGAGTGCCGTGGACTTTGCTAAAAAGAAAGCAGCAGAGGGAAAGAAAGTCCTGTTTTTGTCTGTAGAGAGGGTTCCTTCCTATGAACGCTATTTTGAGACGAAGGTTTCCGTACCCCTTTCAGATATCATGTTTTATCTGAAGACAGGGAAGGGAAATGTCCCGGCAAAGATAGAAAGCTCTTTTACCCAAGATGAATCAGGCGTGTATTACTGGAGGACACCGGATAATCTGATGGATCTGCTGGAAATGAAAGCAGATGAATGGAAAGATCTGTTGCAGCAGGTCACAGCGACCAAATTTATGGATATGGTGGTTGTGGATACAGATATAGCATTTAATGCAGACGTGATCTATATTCTGGAGAGATCAGACCGTCTGATCTGCATCAGTGATAACAGTGAGCAGGATATAGAGAGGATCAAATATCTGAAACAAGGTTTCCTTGCAATAGAGCATAAGAGAAATATTACATTGACGGACCGGCTGGAGATTATAAATAATTGTTATACAAGGGAGGGGTGCAGATGATCGAGAAGATAGAACTGGAGCTGCAGGACAATGCAGACAAAAAGTTTGCCGTATATGAATGTGGAGGAGAGTTTCAGATTGATGAAATTGAATACAATATGCTCCGCAACAATGCCATTGCCGGACTGGTGACTTCCGGAATGAGGATTACAAACGGCAAGGGAGAATACTTGTTTGATATTACAGGGCGTGTCAGTCTGCAGGAATTTCTTATGAGCCGGAGGACACGGGGGGAAATGTATCATTTGCTGCGCAGCCTCTGTCTTTGTATAGAAAGAGCGGAAAAGTATCTTTTGAACAGAGAACATTTTATCGTAAATCCGGAATGGCTTTTTGTAGGAGAGAGTGGGACAGAGCCCGGCATATTGTTTCTTCCGGCAGAGGGAGTGAATAAGACGGATATTACCTTTGGAGAATTTGTGGTGAATGTGCTGGATATGATGAATCCGGATAATAGTTTTGCTGAAAATTTCCGCGACAAGGTCGGTGACATTGTAGAACGAAATACCCAGATCACTCCCAGACAGTTTTATCAGGAACTGATCAGTATAGGAAGTGAAGATGAGGTGATGCAGGAGGAAAAGGTAAGAGACCAGATCAGGGAACAGGAGAAATTGCAGGAAAAGATACATTCTATGCCTGTAGAAGAAGCAAAGGATTACGGTAATACATCATTATTGGCATTAGATGCACTGGAAGATTTTTCACAGCCTGAAAAACAGGACGATATAAGTAATCAGGCATATCTGCTTCATATGGTAGACAATACCAGACATATGATCCGAGGGGAAAAGATAGTAGCAGGGCGTAATCCAAAACGTGTGGATATGGTACTTGATAAACCAAGCATCAGTGGTATTCATATGACGATTACGGATCGGGATGGCAGCTATTATATATATGATGAACATTCTACAAATGGAACATTTATTAATGATGTCCGTCTGGCAGAAAATCAGACAAAGAAATTAAACGAGGGAGATATTATTAAAATGGGGGTGGAGGAGTATGTGTTCTACAAAAGATGAGATCATCCGAAGGATCCGTGAAAGGATCGTGTCAGATCCGGAGCTGTCTCTGGCAGATGACAGCCGTATGGAAGAGCAGATTGAATTGATGGTCTTTGAGGAAACGAGAGAGGGACTTTATACGACCAATGAAAAGGTAGAGATGGTTCAAATGGTATTTAGTTCTATCCGGGGACTGGGGATTCTGGATGTGCTGCTGCGGGATGATGAGATCACAGAGATTATGATCAACGGTCCCCGGGATATTTTTGTTGAGAAGCATGGTGAAGTCAAAAAGGTAGATATGCACTTTGAAAATGAGGAAAAACTCATGGACATTATCCAGCGTATCGTAGGAAAAGCAGGACGTGAGGTAAATCAGGCAAATCCTATTGTTGATACCAGACTGGCAGATGGCTCCAGGGTGAATGTAGTACTGCCTCCAATCTCCCTGAAAGGTCCGATCGTTACGATCCGCAAATTTTCTAAGACACCGATGACAGTCGAACAGTTGATCCGTTATGGTTCCCTGACGGAGGAGATTGCAGAGAAATTAAAGCTTTTAGTGGAGGCAAAATACAATATTTTCATTTGTGGAGGTACAGGTTCAGGCAAGACAACCTTTTTAAATGCGATGTCCGGATTTATCCCCAAGGATGAGCGTATCATTACCATTGAGGACTCTGCGGAGCTTCAGATCCATGGAATAGATAATCTGGTCAGTCTGGAAACAAGAAATGCAAACTCAGCGGGGGCCGGTGCCATCACTATGCAGAATCTGATCAAGTCCTCCCTGCGAATGAGACCGGAACGTATCGTAGTGGGAGAGGTTCGCGGCAGTGAGGCACTGGATATGCTACAGGCAATGAATACGGGGCATGATGGAAGTCTATCCACCGGACATGCCAATTCGAATCAGGACATGCTTTCCCGTCTGGAGACTATGGTACTCCAGGGGGCAGATCTGCCTTTGGAGGCGATCAGGCAGCAGATCGGTTCTGCGATTGATATTATCATCCATCTATCCAGACTTCGTGATCATTCCAGAAGGACCATGGAGATCACGGAGGTCCTCGGATATGAAGACGGCAGGATACAATTAAATCCGCTTTATGTCTTTGAGGAAGATGATAATTCCAGACTGGATAAGGTATCAGGTGCTTTGAAACGTACCGGCAATAAGCTGCACAATGTCATGAAATTGCAACTGAATGGCTATCTGGAGGAGTGGTGATGAAAAAAAAGGAGTACAAAGGAATTTATGGAAATGCCATAGATTATTCTGTTTATCGGCTGAGTCTGAGTGGAATCCTTCTGGGGGGTGGGTGTGGTTATGCGGCAGGATTTCTGGTATTCCAGATATTTTTTGGATACCGGATCGTTAGTGCGGTTCTGGCGGTAGCAGGGCTGGCAGCGGGGATCCTGATTTTGCAAAATGTCCGGAGAGAGCAGAGAGCGAAAGCATTGCTTTTACAATTTTCCGATATGCTGGAAGCTCTCTCGACATCATATGATGCCGGAAGAAATACACAGGGGGCATTTGGAGATGCTTATCAGGATATGCTGGTGCAGTATGGACGAGAGGCGTATATCGTCAGGGAACTGGATATTATCCGCAGGGGAATGAACAACAATGACACAGGTATAGAGGTGATGCTTCAGGATTTTGCAAAAAGAAGTCACTGTGAGGATATAGAAAATTTTGCGGATGTATTTACGGTAGCGAACCAGGCAGGGGCCAATTTAAAAAAGGTCATTGCAGAGACTAAGACCATTATTGTGGACAAGGTCAATATACAAATGGAGCTTGCCACGATCATTAGCGGAAA
Source organism: Lachnospiraceae bacterium (assembly GCA_022774505.1). Lineage (GTDB taxonomy): Bacteria > Bacillota > Clostridia > Lachnospirales > Lachnospiraceae > Jutongia. Next base: position 46,713 of record JALFLW010000077.1, on the reverse strand, counting down.
CAAGAATGAGTTGAATATCATGATCCTTATGCCTCTGATCGTTTTATTTTCCATGCAGGGCATGAATTCTTCGACAGGAGGAACATCCATGGTGACGATCATCTGCAGGGCAGCTGCTCTGGGTGCATTTATATTTGCATATTGGCTTGGTCATAAAATGGTACAGATCAAGATCTGAGAGGAGGATGTGTGTGGCTCAGTGGATCATGGCAGGAGTAGGAACAGTTTTTTTGATAATCTGGCTGGAGCTTTTTGTGATATATCATAGTGAGTTTCGGGCATATATCCGGAATGTCCCGAAGGGACAGTATTTTTTGCCATCTTTATTTTTTATTGGATTTGGTTTTATGCGGCAGTTCCGGGTGGACACTTATAATGAGAAATCGTTGGAAAAATTGCGTCTGTTTTCTGAAATTTATGGACAGGCAAAGGCGAGGATGTATTTTGAGACAGATCTGGCGGCACAGCTCACATATGTTTTGACGCTGGTTCCGTTTGGCTGCTTCGTGGGAGTATTGTCCCAGCTTGAAATTGGTATTTTGATCATTTTCGCAGGATTATTTCTCGTCTTTTATCTTCAATATGATATGAAGCTCAAGGTCGAAAAGAGGAGAGAGGCGATCATGGGGACATTTCCTCATGTTTTGTCCAAGATTGCTTTATTGATCAATGCAGGACTGCCTTTTCATGAGGTGATCGGCAGGATTGCATATGCCAAGGAGGAGCTGTTGTATCAGGAATTTGGAAGAATGCAGGATGAGATCCGAAACGGAGTTCCGGAAAAGCAGGCGATTCAGAATCTGGCAGACAGATGCGGAGTAAATGAGATCAGAAGATTTTCGACAATACTCATTCAGAATCTGGAAAAAGGAAGCAGCCAGATGGCAAGCTCGCTGACGGAAATGTCTGTGGCGATCTGGCAGGAGAGAAAAAGTGGTGTAAGACAGAGAGGTGAACAGATATCGGCACAATTAATGCTGCCGATCCTGATCATATTTATTGGCATCATGCTTATGGTGCTGGTGCCAATGTTTAGTTCATTAGGTTAAAAAAGGAGGAAATTATTATGAGAGAGAAAATGTTAGCAGCAGAGGTAAACATGGTATTGAAGGTACAGAAGGCAAAAAGGAGATTTAAGGAATTTGTTTGCAATGAAGAAGGTGATACAAATATCATTGCTATCGTATTGATCCTGGTGGTTGTGATCGCTCTGGCAGTGATCTTTAGAGACAATATCAAGAAATTAGTTGACAGCATCTGGAAAAAGGTGTTTGCGGATTCCAAGACCGGCAATTTTACTGAATAATAAAGGAAAGGCGGCACGGAATGAAATATGTGATAGCGGTGGTGATGACTCTTTTGTCCGTATTTGTCTGGTTTAGTCTGCTGACGGGACCGGACAGGACAAAGCAGGAGTACCAAAAGGCGATGGAAAGTGCCAGAGATTATGAGGAGAGACAGATTTACCGGAAAGCGTTGGATTATTACGAAGAAGCTGGTAAATATGCGGACAAAAAACAGAAATATTCCATAGGAATGAAGATCGTGGAGATGTCTGTGGAGCTCAATGACGCAGCTTCCTATGAAAAGGAATGTAAAAATCTCATAAAAAACTATCCGTCAAAAAAGAAGCCATATGAGCAGCTGCTTAAATATTATCAGGCAAAGGAAGATATAAAAGAGCTGGTTCCCTTTCTGAAAAAGACAAAGAAGCGTTTTCCGAAGGAAGAGATATTTCACAAGGCTTATAGAAAGCTGGAAGAAGACTATACGCAGTCCGGGGAAAGCTATGACGAGATCTCGGACTGGCTGCGGGGATATGCGCTCGTAAAGACATCGGGAAACCAGACAGAGCAGCAAAATTTTTTGACACCTGAGAAGGAAGAGACAGATTACCGGACGGGGAAGATATTTCAGGTCCTCGACAGCCAGACTACAGTTGAAGCTGATGGGATAAACGGAGAACGGATCGTAATGTCAGATCATCCGGGAGAGCTTTTGCTGCGGCAGGACAAGAAAAAGCAATGGAGTATGATCGACGGAGATGGAAATATCACAGAAAATAATCCGGATGCCGGCATTGAAGAGGCTGGTCCGTATATTGATCATTATGCGGCAGCAAAGATAAAAGGGAAGTATTACTGGATCAATCAGACGATGCGTACATCCAAAAGAAGCTTTGATATGCTGGGGAGTTTTTGGGAGGGAACAGCTCCGGTATGTCAGGATGGCAAATGGGCATTATTTTCGGCTGAGAAGTTTCAGGAAATTACAAAGTACTGTTTTTCGGACATTAAAAGAGATGAATTTGGCCGGGGAATGGTTGCTGACAGGATGTTTGCTACCAAGGACAGCGGATATCAAATGTATAACAGGGATGGAAAAAGGATGGGAGCAGAGAGTTTTGAAGATGCGAAACCGTTTGTGTCAGAGGAGCCTGCTGCCGTAAAGCAGAGTGACAGGTGGGGATTTGCTGACAGAAATGGAAAGCTTGTGATAGATGGAAAATACGAGGAAGCCGGTTCCTTTGCGTATGGGTATGCTGCTGTAAAACAGGATGGCAAATGGGGTGTGATCAATGAGCAGGATGAAATGGTAATAAAGCCATGTTATCAGATGATCAAGAGCTTTAACAGCGAGGGCTATGCAGCCGTACAGACGGACGACGGCAAATGGAGTTTTATCCGGATGAATACGATCGCCTATAGGTAAATGGGTTAGCGAAAGAAAGGGACTTTGGTTATGTGGAATTATTTTACAGAGTTTTTTGCGGCTGCCATGGCTGCCGTTTTGGTGGCAGGTATATGGAAACACTACGGAGTGCTGGAAATAAGTGCCTGGAAAAGAAGAATTTGTTTCGTGGGCGTGTTTGGGATATTTGAGCTGGCGAATATACTGATGGGTGTCCGTGAAATGGGACTGGGAATAATCGGAAAGTGGGAGCTTTTACTGATACTTCTTATGGCAGTGGCGGGGATCGATCATCGAAAAAGGATCATCCCCAACAAAATATTACTGGCAGCTATCGTACTGCGAAGTTTTATTTATATTCCGGAATTTATGATAGACCAAGAAGGAGCCGGAATGGTGCTGATTAAAGATATCCTGGGAGCGGGTATCTGCTTTGGTGTGTTATTTATTATTTGCATTTTGACAAAACAGCAGATTGGAGCCGGGGATGTAAAGCTGTTTGGGGTTATCGGTTATATACTGGGCATTGCAGGGGCGTATAATACGCTTTTTTATGCAATGCTGTTTGCTCTTGTATGTGGAATGTATCATATGCTGGTCCACAGAGAGGGCAGACAATTTAAAATGGCATTTGCACCTTTTGTATGTCTGGGATGCATCTGTGTATTGGTCTTGAAGGCCTTTTAGAGAAAAGAGAAGAGCAGAATGGAGGAGTTGTCATGAGATTTTTTATGAAGAAACAGGGAGGGATGGTTTCAGTATTTTTGGCAATGATACTGGTGCCACTCATGGCATTTTCCACCGTATGTGTAGAGGCAGTTCATTATCGCAGCTCATTCGGGATCCTGGAAGAGGCAATGGATATATCTGAAAATGCCGTGCTGGCAGATTATGACACGGCTCTTTTTGAAAAATACGGATTGATGGCGTTGAAAGAGACAGGAAATGAGAAAGATACTTTCTTATCGATCTTACAGGCAAATATGGGAGGAACCGGAGCAACCGGGATTAATTGTCTGATGGACGTATCAGAAAGTGACATGAAAGATTTTAAACTTTCTGCCCCTCTGTCTGATGCAGGAGTTCTGAAGGGACAGATCATGCGCTGTCAGAGGGAGCTGGAAAGGCAGGCTTCACCGGAAAAGGGAGATGCAGGCAAGGAATATGACAGGATACAGGCTGTAAAAAATGATCTGGAAGCCGGTGAGAGCATTTTGGAACAAAGGCGCAAAGAGATCAATGACTGTGTCACTGTATATGGAAATATGCTTTTGTATCGAAGAGCATACAATATGCTGCATGCATTGGATAATTCCGGCGGATATGACATCAAAAAAAGCTGGTCTATAGATGACGGACTCGGCAATAACTATGCAGGCGGTCTCGAAGCATCTGCCGAGGATTACATGTATGCATCCTATATAATGATTGTTCAGGAATATTGTGCACGGGAAGACGTTGCCACAGTGGGGGACACCTTTGTGAGCTATTGCAGGGAGAAACTGACAAGGCAGGAGTATCCGATCTTTGTGAAAGCAATGAAAAAAAATGCAGAAAGGGTATATAACAACAAGGATGAAGAGGGATTTGATGTTTCCGGTGTACCAAAGAATAAACAAAGTGCACTAAAGGAATCTTTGAAAAAAAAGAAAAAAGCATTAAAAAAACTTTTGAAACAAGAGATCAAAAATCTGTGGAAAGGGGTATTTAACAGCTCTCTGGAGAATGCAGATGATGTGCTGACCCTGTTATTGCAAGGTGGCGCATTCAGGGATTGTGAAGAGATCGATAGTCCGCTTGGGGGGGCTGTTTATGATTTCTTTAGCAGTGGTGAGGTAGACGACGGGATGATGTATTATTTTCTGCTCAATTATCTCAAGGATATTTATTCTGCAAAAAATGCCGGAAATAAAAATGCAAAAGCATTTTGTGATGGGTGGAAGACCGGAGAAAAAAAGGAATGGAAACCAAAGGCAGAGAAGGCATCAGAGGTTTCTGTCGCTGCGATCCGGCAAAAAAAGAAAGAGAAACTGAAGGAAGTTATAGAGACAGCAGCATTATCGGTGGATGCACTTTTGAAAAATTATGAGGAGCTGTTTGAAAAGACAAGTCAATTTCAGGAACTGGAGCAATATGTAGGTACTTTCTCAACAAAGATTGATAATCAATATGTTCCTGATTATTTTGCATTAAACATCGCAAAAGAACATTTGGATAATGTGAAATGGGGAGAAATCTCCGGGAGGCTGATCGCAAAATTGCGGACTTATGAGGTTGGTCAGATGGCTGCTGTAATTTATAACAGCATTAACTTCCTGAAAAGAGAAAAGAGTGCATTAACACAAATTAATCTGGATGGAGATATACGGACGGTAGCAGAGGATTATTGCAAAAAGCTGGATAAATTTATTTATGACGGTATCAGTATGAAAAATACCCAGGAATATTACGAAATGTCATATCCGGAACAAAGTATGGGTTATGGAGGTACAGCTGTATTAAAGAGGATACTGCTTGGAAAAAATATCCGATCAGACTGGAAGACGAATGAAGATATAGAAGAGCAGACAGGCGATGTCAGCAGGTGTCTGGAGAGTTTTGGACCGGAACGGGAGCTGGAGAGTTTTAATCCATTGGAAGAAGCCTTTAAAAGTGATCTGAAAACAGAAGTGTCCGATATCACGGATAAAGAGATCTCGTTGTATTCTTTTCAGGATTCAAAGGATAATTCCCTGAAGGGATTGTTTCTTTTTGCGAGAGATATGAGAGATATGATGGTAGATGTGCAGAGGTGGTATTTGAAATTTAGCAGAGGGGTTTCTGCAACAGAAAATAATGCATATGTTGTTTCTTATATGGAACGCTTTACCAATATCATGGAACAAAATGAGGATAGTGAAAGAAAACCGGAAAAAGAATATTTGGTGTCCGGAATTGAGGACACAGAAAAATCTCTGGAGAGTGTACTTCGCCAGATATTCTATATGCAGCTTTGTCTTAATATGTCTACTCAGGATGAATTGTTAAAAAATGCGGTCAGCACAGCAGATTATGATATAGATTTGGGAAAATATTCTTTTGGCGTTTATCCGGGCAGAAAGATTGATCCGGATATGGATAAATATCAGGGGCTGACGACACTTCTTTTATTCCAAATGGGATGTGCGGATAAGGCAGCCGGACAGATCAATGAAATGTTAAAAAGTGCCAGAGAAGATTCAGGAAATGCATATGACCGGATGCTGTTAAATATGATGTATTCTGTGGACAGCGGTAGTCTTATAGAGCGGGCAGGTATATTGATAGAGACTTCCATGAAAGAAGCTGATCCTGCATTTTCTCTGGAAACAAGACCGACCCAGATAAAGGTTACCATGGAGGGAATCTGGAAGAATCTTATTCCACTGCCGTCTATTGTCGCAGATCAGCCGGTGATGGAGGAAGCATTGCCGGAAATAACGGTCAAGAGGACATATTGATCACCTGGCAGGGGCTTAAATAGAAATTGCACAATAATTGACAGGCAGATGAGGAGAGATCAATGAAAAGATGGAAAAAATGGCTGCGAAATGAAAATGGGGAGATGGTAACGGAGGCAACGATCGTCATGGCAGTAACGGTCATGGTAATATTTTTTCTGCTTAACATTGCTATCTTTGTGATGCAGAGAGGAATGTTTACCGTCTGGGTCAATCAGGCTGCCGTGGAGCTGGCAGGAGATTATCAAAATTGGATAGGAAGCGTTAATGATCCTGGGGAAGTGCTTCAGCATATGAAAATAAGGCAGGACAAAACAAAGTTTGAGCTGTTTCACCCCGCTGAGGTTCCGGACAGATCAATGGAAATGGTGAGAGCGAGATTTGTTTCAAAGGGCAGCCGCAAGGTCATAGTGGTGTTTGGAAGCCGTTATTATCAAGTGCTGTCTATTAATCCATGTGCCTATTTTGGATTTGATACCATGTATCTTGTCAAGGCACAGGGGAGTGCGGTATGCTACGATATACACAACGAAATGATGGAAAGATAATGGGAAGGAGCAAAAGATATGGGAAAATGGATAAGCGATGAAAGAGGAGCTTTGACAGTAGATGCCACCCTTGCACTTACCATGACGATCTTTTTGATCATGTTTCTGGTAGACATAGGAAAGGTCTATGTGGTGCAGAACCAGTTATATCACGGAATGCTCCAGTCAGTAAAGCAGATCTCTCTGACGGCGATCCCTCCGGATAATGCACAGGATGTGATAAATGAGATGAAAATGATCGCGAAGGATCAGAGTGAACAACTTTCCGACGGAAAAATAAAGGGATTGAGATCTTTCGTAGATTATGATAAAATCTATTCTGGTGAGTTAGAGCTAAGCAATGAAAATAATGTGATCATATTTAAGGCAGCCTATGATGTGCCTTTGACATTTCCCATGTTTGGCTGGGATAAGATGACATTAAAGCAAAGCTGTGAAGCGAAAATGTGGTAATTGATCGGAGGTTTGACAAAAGATGGCCGAATGGAAGCGATGTTATGGATGTATGACACAGGAGGAAGACTGGGATGGACAGGGCTTTTGTCCGTGCTGTGGTTTTCGCCGGGAGGATTATCAGGCGGGGATCAATGTTCTGCCTTTGGGAACAGAGCTTTTGAGAGGCAGATATGTCGTAGGAAAGAAGATCAGCAGGGGAGGCTTTGGCATTACCTATATAGGCTGGGACACAGAGCTGGAGCACAAGGTGGCGATCAAGGAATATTATCCGTCCGAACTTGTCGACAGAGATACGACATTATCCAATAATGTTACCATACAGGATAAGCAGGAGCTGGTAGAGCGGGAGCGGAAGAATTTTCTGGAGGAGGCAAAAATACTTTATTCCCTGTCTTCCTGCCGTGGGATTGTTCATATAGAGAATATCATAGGTGATGAAAATGGTACTTCTTATATTATCATGGAACTTTTAGAAGGGCTTACATTAAAGGAATATCGTGACAGGAAGCCGAATAATCAGATGAGTCTGAAGGAGACACTTCAGATCATGGAACCGGTGATCAAGTCTCTGCAGGAAGTACATAAAAAGGGACTGATCCACAGAGATATCAGTCCGGATAATATCATGCTGTGCAATAATCAGGAAGTAAAACTTTTGGATTTTGGTGCAGCCAGACAGCAGGACCGGACCCAGTTTACAACGATCATGAAGGTGGAATTTGCACCGCCGGAGCAGAGATTTCGAAAGCCCGGTGAGGATGAACGAAGCAGATCGTTAAAACAACAGGGACCGTGGACGGATGTATATGCATTATGTGCAACGATATATTATCTGGTAGCAGGAAAGGCAGCAGAAACATCCCAGGCCAGGATATGTCATATGCTGGAGGTTGGCGAGGATATGCTCGTTCCGTTGTCTCATTGGAATGATGAAGTAGATGAATATATGGATAATGTCATTCAAAAGGGAATGGCCATGAAGATCGGTAATCGCTATCAGTCTATGGAGGAATTATACAGGGCATTGTATGAACCTAAAATAGAAAAAAAGATCGAAACTGCCGGTGGGTATCGGTCAACAGAAAAAGTATCGGAAGGTATTCAGGAGGAGATCAGGGGAACGGAATTTGTACGGCAGCCGGAAATTACGGGAAAACCGGTGGCTCCTGTGGGGAGGCAGAAAGAACAAAAATCCTTTGAAAGGCAAAAACGGAAAAAATCCTATGTCATTCCGGTGCTGGTGATCGCATGTACGATAGGGATCGGTTTGCTTGTGGGCGGTGTCTTTTTTATGAGAAATTCCGCAGACAAGCCTGCCGCAGACAGGAATGATGCGAAGGCACCGGTGGAGACTTTGGCTATGGAAACAAAAGCTCCGGCTGTCTATCAGATGGTCAGTGTCGTGGGACTTGGAAAGAAGGAGGCTGCAGGAAAGCTTGAAAAAATAGCGAGTGATGGGCTTAAGATCTCATATAAGGAAAAAAACAGCAGCCAGACAGCACGGGGGAAGGTGATATCCCAAAGTGTTGATCCGGGGACGGAATGGAAAGAGGGAGAAAAGATTCAGGTAGTCCTTGTTCTCAGCAGGGGAGAGAAACTGTATAAGGTTCCGAAAGTGATTCGAGATAGTGAGGGAAAGGCCCGCAAAAAACTGAAAAAAGCGAAAATGAAAGTTTCGGTTGTCAGAGAATACAGCTCATCCTATGAAAAAGGCAGAGTTATCAGGCAAAGTGTATCTGCCGGCAAAAAGGTAAAAAAGGCAAAGGCAGTTACTATTGCGATCAGCAAAGGAGCAAAGCCGGTGGTGACACAGAGCAGCACTGCATCTGAAAATAATGTCACGCAAAGGAGCAGTACCGGTTATCAGAGCAGTAATTCCAGATCAAAGAGTAGTTCAACTACCGGGAAAAGTTCCGGCAGCTCGAATACACAAAAGAAGAAAAATACCTCAAAGAAAGCCATTCCACCGATGTGATCAAATGGGAGAAGCTTTGAGAGAAAGAGCGGGATAGAAATATGGCATCGCATACATCGATGATTTTATTTGAAGAATTAAACAAATGCAATAAAGATCATGAACTTCTGACATTTATTGATACTTATGAAAATAAACAGAGAAGCTGGCAGAATTATATCCGGGAATGTCTGTTTGATCTGGAACTTTCATATGAAAAATTTGGAAAGATGTGTGGGTTTAGCAAAAATACCGTGAAAAGCTGGTGTGTTCAGGGGATATTTCCGAGAAGCAGGGAGCAGTTTATCAAGCTTGGCTTTGGTATGAAGATGAACGAAGAGGAGATTAACCGGCTGTTACAAAATTATGGCGGCTATTCTGCATTATATGCAAAGGATGTATATGATGCGATCTGCATTTATGTGCTGCAGCAGCATCAGAAATATCCGGAGGATCCGTCATATCAGTATGCAGCGATACCAGAATATCAAAAGCTTTATGCGCAGCTTTTAAACGGCCACGAATTTGATCAGGAGTACAGAGAAAGAGAAACTACGGCAGCAATGCATGAGGCGTTACTTACCATGGAAAATCAAAAGGATTTTAATGATTTCATGAAAACTCATCTTCATATTTTTCGCGGAACTCATTCCAAACTGATCGAATATATGGAATCATATATTCAGATGCGTGGAAAAGGACATTATGAGGAAGAGGATCAAAGGAGTATTCATCAGCTGGCACAGCGTTTTATAAAACCACAGGGATTTGAAGTTGCGTATTCCAAACTGAAAAGACATGGGATCCTGCCGGAGCGGAATATGCTGATCGATTTCGGAGTCGGGATGACAATGACTTTGGCAGAGATCAATCACCTGCTGGAGCTGGCACAGATGAGAAATTTAGATGTTCGTAACCGTTATGAATGTATCATGATCTATCTGTTTAACAAGCATGAGAGAAATAATCCGATGCTGTCACTGGATAATGCGTATGCATTAAAAGAAGTATCGAATGATCCGGAAGTGATCAGACAATGCGATGAGATCATAGAATATTTTTATCAATTAGACGAGGAAGGTATGCTGGAAGAAGAGGGTGATGATGAAAAAAGTCTGCGTACAATGTATGAAGAGTATCAGGACCTCTATGGAAAATAAACGGTATATTCTTTTGGCTGTGTATGATATCTGAACCGTAAACAAAAAAGACCTTTGTGGGTGTGAAATGATCTTTATCCGCAGAGGTTCCCCATTTTTATTATTTTTCATCATATTCACGTCACAATTATTTAAAAAGAATATGATAGAATTTTATAAGAATTGAATTTTGAAATATAGCTAAAAATGTCGCAGGCAAAAAGTAAAACAGTAATCATATTGTCGTTGCGGTTTTTTTGATAGTTTAACGACTGGATATAATAAAAAAAAGAAGACGGTTTCCCATCATCTTTTTTGGTTTAGTACGTAATCCCTCGTTTGTCGAAAGCTTTACGTGAATTTTTTATTACTTTGGTTGATTTTGTCTTGACGTACTGATACATGTTGCCTGTGCTGACATCATAGTTGGATTTATCAAAATTAGCGCACATTCTAGATGAATTGTCACCATCTTTTTTAATTGTACCTAGTTGATAAATTGCAACTGCGCCATATCTAAATTTGGTATCTTTTGCTGTCTGATGATGTCCATCATGATAATAAAGGCTTTTGATCGTATCTGGACCTGCTAGACCTCCAGAATTTAGAATATTTTCTTTTGCTGGAGCAGAAAGAAGTTTTGAACCTGCTGATTTAACTGAATTATTTTGATGCAAAAATTCATAAATATCGTTTCCGTATCTATCTACAATCAAATCTTTGCTATATAATCCACCACCTGGTTTAAAATGACTGAAATTCTTCATCATCTGTGGTCCACGCAAAGCGGCTAGTTCATACAATTCTTCTGACCACTTTAATGGTTTTGCATTATCTTTTTTACGGTAGGAATTTTGTTTCAAGAAATTAATTTCACTGTAGAATCTTTTAAGACCTTCTTGGTCATAATAGTAATTCTTTTTGAATGTTTTCTTCTTAATTCCTGAAAATGCACTATACGTTTTTTTACCATTTTGTGTCTTATATGCACGAACTTTAACCCTTACCTGGTAATTCTTAGACACCTCATTGATTGCAGCTCTGTTTGACTTTGTTGATGTCACTAGAATCCATTTCTTTGATGCATTACCCTGACGATAAACCTCATAGCCTGTGGCACCTTTTACTTTGCGCCAATAAAGTTTAACAAAAGTTTCTTTGTAGTTATAGGTAAATCCTTTTCCTTTACCCTTTCTTCTTTTAGAAATAATTTTATATTTCAATTTTTTTGGCGTATGCTTACCTGCCCACACCCGATCCGATTGACAATTATTAATCAACTTTGTGTTTAGTTTCGTTTCTATTGTTGTCTTACTAGGTGTGTTAGGTTTAGTAATAGCTGGCTCTGTTGTTGCCGCAGGTGTAATGGTCTTCAAATTTGAAATAACTGCAGTTCCTTTTAATCCGTTATCATCAGTAAGGCTACCATTATTTATTACATCATAACTACCTTCTAGCTTTGTACATTTTGCAGACATAGGTTTTACTTTCAAATTCTCGAAAGAACATGTTACTATACCTTGATTAACTGACGCTTCTACAGAATCGATTTCCTTTTGATTTGCATCATAAATACGGATAACCGCATTTGTAAATCCTGCAGAAGATTCAGTTATATAGCCACCTTTTATGGTCTCAACATAACTGTTCGCTGAATCAAGTGTATAAGTTACGTCACAAGAATACTTTTCGCCTGCAGCCCAACTAAGCACTGGAATTGATAGGACGATTAGTGCTGACGCAACAACCATAGTAATTAATTTTTGTATAATTTTTTTCATAGTCATTACCTCCAAATTTATCAATATTTTTACATAAAAAAATTGACGAAAAGAAGGTAATGTTTGTATCCTCCAAATCGTCAAAATTTTAATGCTAATAATAGTATGAAGTTCAACAAAACATCATAATTAATGTGTTTAGTTTATCGCAAGAAGATTAAGGAGTCAAGACTTGTTTCAATTCACGCACCTATATGGGGTGCGATAGCTAAATTGCACATAATCCGTAGATTTTGGCTGTCCTAGCCATACGAAAAGAAAACAGTAATCATATTGTTGTTGCGGATTTTCGGCAGTTTAACGACTGGATATAATAAAAAAAGATCAGGATTTTAAATTATTCCTAATCTGCTTGTGAAACTATCATGCTAATCAGATCTAATCTTTTTGTGTAACTGTTTGATTTAGCTCTATTCAATTCATCGTTACATTTATAACCATTTCTATTTTGTTCTTATTGATTCTGTCCAGATGTCCTGTCATCTGGACAGAAATATAGATATAAATAAAAGTATATACATATATATTTTTTTTTATAGTTGTTTATTTTCTGGAAATCAGTCGGACAGACGGACAGAATGTGCGGCTAACCGAAAAAATGAGCGCCGCCCCGAACTCAGTTACATTCGACACCGCAATCACATTGATATTGCGTTTCTATAGACAAAAAAGAAAGTCCCAAGGGTATTCATGGTATGTGTGTTGACAACTTTTTCTTTTCATAATATGATGTTTTTAATTGCTTTTTAGCTTTTTGAAGAGGGAGGACGAAAGTTATGAAAGATAACAACACAATGCACAACATGTTTTCAAAAATTTTTCCATTATTGCTTACTTTAGCAATGGTAATTTCAGCAATGCCATCAATGATTGTTTCGGCTGAGGAAAAAACAGCAGGGTCGCTTCGCTATGTCGATGATGGGATCAACGAACCATACTGGGTAGATTGCAATGACAATGTCGTTGTCGTTCCCTTGCAGATTGTCTTAGAAAAATCAGAATATGAATACACGGGGAAGCCTATTAAACCCAAGATTCGTTATACGGTTGGAACTTCTTTGGATAAAGTATCACCCCGTTATGATGAAAACCATTACGACACAGAATGGTTTAATGTAACGTATAAAAACAATGTTAATGTTGGTACTGGTACGGTGTGTGTTTCCGACAAGGGTAATAACATTATGATTACGCAGGATTTTACAATTAAGCGATCCAGTGATAAGACATTGCTTCAGGATCCATTGGCAAATTATCAGGTAAAGATTAAAAAATTTTCAAAGGCAACAGAATCTTTTATTGTTGAATGGAATAATCTTAATTTCAAAAACGTTGCTTATCAGGTGCAGTATGCTACGAATAAAAAGATGAAGGGTGCTAAAAATTTACGTTTCAAAAATTATTCGGCAACATCAACATTAATTCAATCCCTGAAAAAGAATAAAACTTATTATGTGCGTGTTCGTGCATATACGACAAAGGGAAAAAAACAGTCTACCAAATGGTCGCCTGTAAAGAAAGTAAAGACATTGAAGAAAGCAAAGTATTATGATTATCCATATCCTGTTAATACAGTGGTAAATGAGGGTAATGTAATTTATTGGTTCCATGTTTCTAAATGGGCTTACTATTATTCCCCTGTTTGGAGTCGTGGCAAATATATTACTGATAAAAAGGAAAAGCAATTAACCAAGCTTTTTCAGAAGCAGAACAATGGATATGATGGCCCAATATCAAATGGTGATGTTTTTAAAATTAAGAAAGACAAAAATGACAAAACTTTGTATGGAACATTTAAGTGTTTAAGTAAAAATAACTACTATAAAATGTTCAAAAAGCATTTGAAAGTAGCAAAGAAAAAGTATACTAAATACAATCCATATTTATGGGGAAAATTAAGCAAATAAAAAAGTAGCTTCGGCTACTTTTTTTCACTCTTAATGATGATTCTTGCATATTAATTATATCAAAATATAACGGAGGGTTATCTGTCATACTATTACTAAAGAAGAACAAAGGGGGAATTTTATGAATATCAAAGAATATGCCGAAGAATTGACAAAAGAATTGCAAGATGATTTCGGGGAAGATTATATTGTTGCAATGTATCAGATAACTAAGAATAACAATACTCGAAGGGATATCATTTCGATCGGGAAAAAGACCGAAGAAATTTTAAGTAGCTATTATGTCGACAATTACTATCCGATTCCTATTAGCGTGGCGGTGAACAGCATTTATATTGATTATCACGAAGATATGGAAACAAGAGGACAAATGGAAAATTATTTTGATGATCTTTCGGATGGACAAATTTCCCATCCATATCGATCCCGAGGGCAATGTATACCGTACGTTTCACAATACGCCCTTCACTGCGGACGTGGTAGTGGATCGCATCCATGTAAACAACAGCATAGATCTCCTGCAGCGGACACTCCTGCCATTCCTTTACAAGTGGCATTATTTTATCGGTAATACGGCTGATCGTGCTGTCTGAAATATCCAGATCATAAAGCTCTTTTAGGTGTGCTTCGATGTCTCCCGTGGTCATTCCTTTTGCATACATAGATATGATCTTTTCTTCCATGTCCTGAGTGACCGTATTCTGATATTTTGGTATCAGCTGCGGTTCATACTCCCCTTTGCGGTCCCTGGGTATTGCAATGTCCATATCCCCATAACTGGTACGCATTGTTTTCCTGGAATGTCCATTCCGGCTGTTATCGGTCTCTTTATTGCGGTAATCATATTTGGAATACCCAAGTTCCTCATTAAGCTCTTCGTCAAGAGCTTCTTCCAATAAAACAGACATCATGTCCCGCATGATGGAATTAACATCGTTTCCGCTTTTGATACTGATATCATTCTCCTTGAGATATCCCTGCATCATTTCGCGCATTGCTGCTTTTTGTGGTGAATCACTTTTTCTTCTTGCCATAATAAAAACCTCCAAACTGAGTAATGTTATCTTACATCAGTTTGAAGGTTTACACAAACTTTGGGACGCTCCCAAAACACTGGTTTTATCCTTAGCCTATAATGATTACAGAGATGCTAATGTCTGATAATCATCCTTCAGATCGGTATACAGTTTCTTATAAAGCTGATGGAATTTGTCATATTCCTTCGTTGCAGCTGCGTCAGGATGACATTCCTTTTCAGGATCTGTATGGATCATCTTGCGGCAGGCTGCTTCTACGCTGTCATAGATTCCGGCACCGACACCGGCGAGGATGGCAACACCCAGAGCAGGTCCTTCTGTAGCAGTCACTGTCTTGACATCACAGCCAAACATATCAGCCATCATCTGACGCTGAACACCATTTTTGGCACCGCCGCCACATGCCATCATCTCTGTGACATTGATACCCATCTCACGGATGATATCATTGCAGTCTGTCAGAGAGTAGCTGATACCCTCCATGACGGCACGGGCCATATCAGCAGTGGTATGCATACTGGAAAGTCCAAAGAATACACCACGGCAGTTGGCATCCAGATGAGGAGTACGTTCTCCGTTAAGATATGGCAGATAGATCAGACGGTTTGCGCCGATCGGAGTTTTAAGGACATCTGCATTGATCAGGTCAAAAGCACCACAGCCTTGTTCCTTTGCCTTGCGGGCATATTCTGTTCCGATATTTTCCTGGAACCAGGCCAGAGAATAGCCGGCAGCCTGTGTAACGCCCATGACATGCCATGCTCCCGGAACGGCACAGCAGAAAGTGTGTACACGTCCTTTCGGATCAATGGAAATATCACTGGAATGAGCAAATACAACACCGCTGGTTCCGATGGTTGTGAAAGCTTTTCCGTCTTCGACTACTCCTGTTCCGACAGCTGCTGCTGCATTGTCCCCGGCACCGCCGACTACTACAGTAGAAGTAGAAAGACCTGTTTTTGCTGCAATCTCCGGCAGGATCGTACCGGTTACTTCCGGTGATTCATAGACCTTAGCGAGGAGATTCTTATCAATATCAAGCTTTTCCAAGACTTCATCAGACCACTGGCGCTTTGGCACATCCAGAAGCTGCATGCCGGATGCATCAGATACTTCTGTAGCAAATTCTCCGGTAAGGATATAACGTACATAATCCTTTGGCAGGAGGATGTGCTTGCATTTTGCATAATTTTCCGGTTCGTGATTGCGGACCCAGAGGATCTTGGATGCCGTAAATCCTGTCAGAGCAGGGTTAGCAGTGATCTCGATGAGACGTTTTGCTCCAACCTTTTCTGTGATCTCCTCACATTCCTTTTCTGTACGCTGGTCACACCAGATGATAGATGGGCGGATCACTTCGCCGGCTTCGTCCAGCATAACAAGACCATGCATCTGTCCGGAGATACCTAAGCCCTTGATATCATCAGCGGCTACGCCGGAATCCTTTACTACTTTTGCAATGGTTTCCAGAGCAGCATCACGCCAGTCCTCCGGCTTCTGCTCAGCCCATCCGTTGTTTGGTGTGTACAGAGGGTAATCCTTGCCTGCAGAGGCAATTACAGTACCTTCTTCATCAAAGAGAACTGTCTTGGTAGAAGAGGTACCAAGATCAATACCGATTAAATAATTCATAGATAATATCCTTTCTGTATATAGTGATTAGAAATTCAGACCGGGAGAATATGTCCCGAATTTTTTATATAATAGAAAAGAGCAGCGGCATGGTGCCGCCGCTCACATGTATCTGTGCAGGATCTTTGCACATACCGGGGTTTCAAAGAAACCTTTATAAAACCATTTCCACCGAAGACTCGCAAAAACCACTCTTTGCAGAGCTTTGCTTTCCGCTTCGCAGAAATTTTGCCCGTTAATCCGCCCTTTAGGGCTCATTATATTATGAGAATGGATTCTCTGTCTTATAAAGAACACCCTTTGGCTGGTTATAGCCGATCTCCTCTACATCAACACCGATATATTTGAATACTTCGAAAAGCTGCTTGCCATAATGGCCGAAAGCAACAGCACCATGATGAGGGAAGTTCTTTTCAATCAGGACATGACGGTAGAAACGTCCCATCTCGTTGATAGCGAAGATTCCGATGGCACCGAAAGAACGTGTCTTGACAGGAAGCACTTCACCGTTTGCGATATAAGCACGAAGCTTAGCATCAGCAGTGCTCTGCAGACGGAAGAAAGTGATATCACCAGGAATGATATCGCCCTCGAGAGTACCATTTGTAACCTCCTCCGGAAGAGAACGGGCCATGATCATCTGATTCTTCATTTCACAGAATGAAAGCTTGGTAGAAGCTGTATTTCCACAGTGGAAGCCCATGAAAGTATCCTTCTGTGTATAATCAAATTTACCTTTGATATCTTCGTTGTAGATATCAGCAGGTACGGTATTATTGATATCTAACAGGGTCACAGTATCGTCACTGACAACAGTACCGATGAACTCACTCAGGGCACCATAGATATCAACCTCACAGGAAACAGGGATTCCCATCTTTGTGAGACGGCTGTTTACATAGCATGGAACGCATCCGAACTGTGTCTGGAATGCAGGCCAGCACTTGCCGGCAAGGGCAACAAATTTACGATAGCCTCTGTGCTCCTCGATCCAGTCAAGAAGTGTGATCTCATACTGTGCCAGTTTGTTAAGAATTTCCGGTTTCTTATTGCCGGCACCAAGCTCAGCCTCCATATCCTTAACAACATCAGGAATACGAGGATCATCGGCATGCTTATTGAATGCTTCAAACAGGTCAAGCTCTGAATTCTCTTCGATCTCAACACCCAGATTATAGAGCTGCTGGATCGGTGCATTACATGCAAGGAAGTTCAGCGGACGTGGACCGAAGCTGATGATCTTAAGGTTGTTCAGTGCATATACAGCTTTTGCGATTGGAAGGAATTCGTGGATCATATCCGCACATTCCTCAGCAGTACCTACCGGATAATCCGGAATATATGCCTTTACATTACGAAGCTTCAGATTGTAGCTTGCATTGAGCATACCGCAATATGCATCCCCTCGGCCCTGGACAAGTCCGCCGTTTGCGGAAGTTTCTTCGGCAGCGGCAACAAACATCTTAGGACCGTCGAAATGCTTTGCAAGAAGTGTCTCAGCAATTTCAGGACCGAAGTTTCCAAGATATACACAGAGTGCATTACATCCGGCCTTTTTGATATCCTCCAGAGCCTGTACCATATGAATCTCACTCTCAACGATACAGATCGGACATTCATAAATATCCTCTGCGTCATATTTGTCTGCGTAAGCCTTTACGAGATTTTCTCTTCTTGTTACAGAAAGTGATTCCGGGAAACAGTCCCTGCTTACTGCAACGATACCGATTTTCATTTTTGGCATGTTTTCCATTGTTGTTTATCATCCTTTCTTATCTTTGTTATATTTCGAAAATAACATTGCTTCATGGCAACGTTCCTTCTTGAGGTTTTTTTTCACCTCAGATAGTTTTATTCTATTACATTTTGGATGGATTTGCAATCAATATTCCTTAAAAATAATAGGAATATCTGCCTGTCCCAAACATATACTTGGAAGAGAATGGAGGATAAAAGGAATGGGACAGAGAAGAGAAATACTTCCGGTGCTGGCACAGGATATCCGGCAGGCCGTGGAAAAGATGGATATTGATTTTGAGAAGCTTCAGGAAATCCGTATCCGGGCGGGCTCCCCGTTGATGGTGGTATATCAGGGGGTGGAGTATTTTGTCAGCCGGCAGGGGCAGATCATGACAACAATGGATCAGGCGGTGATCGTGAAACCAAAGGATGTGAAAGAGACAATGGAAAGGATAAGCAATTATTCCATGTATGCATTTGAGGAGGAATTAAAACAGGGATTTATCACGATACGTGGAGGCCACCGGATAGGTGTGGCAGGAAAGACCGTAATGGAACGCGACCGGGTCAAAAATCTAAGGTACATATCTTTTATAAACATCCGTCTGGCACATCAGCTGATCGGCTGCGGTGATCAGGTACTGCCATATCTGCTCAATGGAGACAGTATTTACCATACGCTGATCATTTCACCGCCCCGGTGTGGAAAGACAACATTACTGCGGGATTTGATACGACAGCTGTCGAATGGAACGGCAGAGCGCAGAGGGATTAATGTGGGGGTTGTGGATGAAAGGTCAGAACTGGGAGCCTGTTATCAGGGGAAGCCACAGAATGATCTGGGATACAGGACGGATATCCTTGACTGTTGTCCGAAGAGGGAGGGAATGATGATGCTGGTCCGTTCGATGTCTCCAAAGGTGATCGCAGTGGATGAGATTGGTTTTAAGGAGGATGTGGAAGCATTGGAATATGTTATGAATTGCGGGGTAAAGATACTTGCTACCGTGCATGGAAGGAGTATGGAAGAGATCCGTAAAAAACCAATCCTTGGCAGGCTGGTCAGGGAAAAGTTTTTTCAGAGATATGTACTGCTGTCCGCAGGGGAAGCAGGCAGGGTGGAGGCAATATTTGATGAGAGGGGAACATATCTGACCCATTGCTGCAGTGAAAAATAGGTTTAAGGAGAAAGGGAGGAAAAAATGGCGGGTTTTCAGATGATAATAAAACTGATAGGAGGAGGAATGGCTCTGGCAGGGGGCTGTGGCTGTGGATTGTGGATGGCTGCAGCCAGAAAAAAACGTATCCGTGTTCTGAGAGAACTGGAGCAGGCGATGGTGCTCATGGCAGGAGAGATCGAATATGCGGCAGCAGACATTTTAGAAATTTTAGAAAAGCTGGCCGGAAAGACGTGGTATCTGTCTGATTTTTTTCAAAGTATATATGAAGTCCTTGCTGTCAAAGAAGGCACCGGTTTATATGAGATCTGGAGAAGAGAAATGGTAAGGAGTCCTGTATATGCCTGTCTGGAAACAGCAGACAGGGAGGTGTGGCAGGAAATAGGAATGCATCTTGGGACACTGGACAGGCAGACACAGCTTCGGACGCTTTGTATTCTTCAGGAAAGGCTTCAAAGGAGGATACAGGAGGCAGAGAATGCATATCATTCACAGGCAAAGATATACCGGCTGGTTGGAATTACAGGAGGGGTATTTACAGTTATACTACTGTTGTAGAGAGGAGGCAAAGATGAGTATTAATTTAATCTTTCGGATTGCGGCGGTAGGGATACTGGTATCTGTACTTGGACAGGTTCTCAAGCATGCAGGAAGAGAGGAACAGGCATTTTTAGTCAGCCTGTCAGGGCTGATACTTGTTCTTTTGTGGGTAATCCCATATATTCTGGAATTGTTCCGTTCTATTCAGGAATTATTTGCAATATAGACAGCTGCGTGGGAAAGAAGGATGCACAATGTTTGGACCGGGAGAGAGGGCTTATGGAAAAGATTGTAATGATCGGTATTATGGCAGTACTTTTAGCGATTCCTTTGAAGAAGGACAAACCGGAATTTAGCATGCTTCTGATCATTACGTCATGTCTTCTGATCAGTATGCTGGCACTGGGACGGATAAAGGAACTGGTGTCGTATCTGAGGACACTGCAGCAGTATCTGGGATCTGCCGGGATCTATATGAAGATTTTGTTTAAAATGATAGGGATCACTTATATGGCAGAGCTGGGAGCAAATCTGTGCAGGGATGCAGGCTATAGTGCTGTAGCTTCCCAGATTGAATTTTGCGGAAAGCTTATGCTTTTGGCAGTCAGTCTGCCGGTGCTGGCATCATTGTTTGAAATAATGCTGCAGTTTGTGCCGGCCGGATAAGGAAAGGAGGAGAAAATGGCAGCAGAGGATGAAATGGATTATTGCAATGATTTTATGGACGAGTTGTCATATGACAAGCTGCAGCAGCTGATGGATGAGATGCTGGGAGATCAAAGCTATTCCTTTGGGAATGTAGTGAGCGGGATTATTCAAAATGGCAGGGCAGATACAGCACAGAGTATGCTTGCATCATTAAAAAAAACAGTGGTATCTGCTTTTTTGCAGGATCAGCAATTTATTGTGTCTTTGGTCGTGATCGCACTGGCAGGGGCAGTATTTTCAAACTTTTCAAAATTGTTAAAAGGAAGAGAAGTGGCGGAAACGGCATTTTATATTGTGTATATGCTCTTTTTTGCCATGCTTGCATCTTCATTTCTACATATTACACAGTTAGCGGGGCAGACAATGGAAAATCTGTTTACATTTATGAAAGCAATGGTGCCTTCCTTTATGATCAGTCTTTCTTTTACGCAGGGAGGAGCGGCAGCCGGAGTTTATTATGAATTTACCCTGATCATGCTTATGGCAGCTGACTGGCTGTTGGCAGGACTGGCACTTCCGGCAGTTCATTTGTATTTTTTTCTGCAGGTAGTGAATCAGTTTTCGGAGGATGATATGTTTTCCAGGATGGCGGAGCTGATCCGTGATGCCATCCGCTTTGGGGTAAAGACGGTGTTTGGTCTGATGATGGGAATGAATATCATACAGGGACTGGTTGTCCCGGTAAGTGCTGAGGTGAAAAATCTGGCCGTAATGAGGCTGGGAAGTGCAATACCAGGGGTGGGAAATTCGGTTGATTCGGTGCTGCAGACAGTATTATGTGCCGGTAAACTTGTAAAAAATGCTGTCGGAGTAGCAGGAGTGATCGCTGTCTTTTTTCTGTGTGCCGTACCGCTTATCCAGATGATAGTCAGCAGGATATTACTGCAGGCGGCATCTGCTGTGCTGCAGCCTGTTTCCGATAAACGGCTTATACGGGGGCTGACAGGAGCTGTGGGAGCCGTGGATCTTTACATATATACCGTGGGGGCGGGAGCGATGCTTTTTATTTCATCAATTGCCATTATCAGTGCATTTACTACATGATGCAGCAGTATTTTCAAAGGAGGCAGTATGATCCGTCAGTTTGTGCAGAATATACTGGTTTATGTTGTTATGATGAATATATTAAGAGGACTTGTATCGGATAAAAAATTTCGGGATATTTTTCGGTTTGCAGGGGGGATGATATTGATCCTTTTGTGCGTCAGTCCGGTATTGTCCGTGATATCGGACAGCAATGTATGTCAGGAGCTGTTGGAAAAAAAGTTAAACCAAAGTCAGATCAGTCAGGTGAAGCAGGAGTTAAAAATGACAGAGGGAAATCTGGAGGAGATCATGATGAAAGAATGTCAGAAGGAACTGGAAAGACAGATATCCTCTATGGTGGAACAACAAGGAGAAAAAGAACAGAAAATAAATGTCAGCCTTTATAAAGACAAAAAAGGAGAATTTCGTCTGCAGGAGGTGCAGCTGGAGCTGGAACCGGAGGCGGAGGCTGCCTCTGTGCAAAACGACCGGTCACGGATAAAAATAGATGAAATAGAAGTGCTGAGTGATCAGGAGAGATCATCAATGCAGCAGAATAACCGGAAAAACACAGATGACGGAACCAGACGCATGAAAAAAAAGATATGCAAAAAATATGAGCTTTCGGGAAAGAAGGTAATGGTTTGGAGAAAAAGTGGAAACAATTACTAAAAAGATTGTACAGACAGGAAAAAAAGGATGACAGGGAGAAAAAGAAGTGGACGGAGACAGGAATTGTAAAGATTGTTATTATTTTCCTGACGGGAGTTCTGTTGATGATCTTGTCTCTGCCATCAGGAAATCTATCCACAAAAACGGATAGTACAAAAAAACGGACAGAGAAAGAAAATACCGGTGGAATCCGAAAACAGGATGAGATCGTATCTGATATGGAGCAGTATGCACAAAACAGGGAGAAAAAGCTTGAAAAGGTATTGTCGCGGGTGGAAGGGATCGGAACCGTGAAGGTCATGGTCACGATAGCAGCCTCCGAGGAAAAGGAGGCACTTTGTCAGGAGGACAGCTCTGATAGTACCTCGAATGAAACAGACAGTTCCGGGGGAAACAGAAGCCAGTCATCCGGTAATGAAAAGAAGGATCCCGTATTAGTGGGAGAGGAGCAAAAGGAACCTTATATCGTACAGGTGAAACTGCCACAGATAGAGGGGGTGCTGGTGGTGGCACAGGGAGCCGGAACCGGTGCTGTTGATGCAGAAATAATTGCGGCAGTTCAGGCATTATTTCCGATCGAACCACATAAGATAAAAGTGATGAAAATGGGTGATAGCAGCGTGAAATAAAAGTTTGCAGACTTAGAAGCTGCAGATCTTTGGAAAGGTATGGTGAATAAGATGAAGAAATTTGCACGAAAAAATCAAATGATCATTACCGCTTTAGCTGTGTTGGTGGCAGTGGCGGGGTATTTGAATTTTACAGGACAGGAAATTGACAAAAATGGTCTTAAAAGCGTGATGTCACTGAGCGGGAAGGCGACAGCCGCACCGGCGGACACAACACAGGAGACGAAGCAGAAAGAGAAGCAGGCAAAGGCGGATCAGAAAAAAACAGAGCAGGCAAAGACAGAGGATGGAACGACACTTGATATCTCGGAGGAAGATAGCAGTGGATATACGGTGGCTGACAGCGGGGAGCTTAAATCAGTTTCTGAAGAAAATCCGGGGGAGGCAGTAATGGTTTCTAATTCTCTGGGCAAAGATTATTTTTCTTCGGCAAAGCTTTCGAGAGAACAGAGCCGTGCCAAGAATAAGGAAACACTAATGAATATTATCAATAATGATAAGATAGCATCAAAGGATAAAAAAAGTGCTATTGATCAGGTGGCACAGCTGACAGAAAATGCACAGCTGGAGAGTGCGGCAGAATTGATGCTGGAAGCAAAGGGGTTTGCAGATTCCGTGGTAAGCATTGAGAAGGGAAATGCAGATGTCATCGTAAATGCAGGTGAGCTGACACAGCAGCAGCTGGCACAGATTACAGACATTGTGACCCGCAAAACAAAAATATCTGCGGATAATGTTGTGATCACTCCGGTTGCCGTAAAATAGAGCATGAGTATGACATAAATCCATAAGTCTGCTTGCAAATATGAGGATATTTGGTATAATAAACTAGACTAATTGGCAATATTTTATAAAAAGAACAAAGGAGGTAGTGTGTCGTGTCAAAAGAGCAGACTTCAAGAGAATATATTACGAAGAAAAAAGAGCTTGGCGAGGTAAAGATCGCTTCTGATGTGGTAGCAGTGATCGCTGCACTGGCTGCAATGGAAGTTGACGGAGTGCATGCCATGGCTGGAAATATGACGAATGAGCTGATCGGCAAACTGGGTATGAAGAATCTTTCAAAGGGAGTCAAGATCCTGATGGAGGGAGGCATTGTGCGTGTAGATATGATGGTGGTTGTTAATTATGGATATAGCATACCCGAAGTATCTGAGCAGGTTCAGGAGAGAGTCAGTCAGCAGATAGAGAATATGACGGGACTTTCTGTTTCTGAGGTAAATGTCCGCATTGCCGGTGTAAATCTTGAAAATTCATAAAGGTAAGGGTACGAGATCATGACGAGAAAAAAGGTCAGAGAACATTTATTCCAAATGCTGTTTGTGTTGGATTTTTATCCGGAGGACGAATTAAAGGGGCAGGTTCAAGTCTTTTTGGAGGAACTTCCCGTTAATTCGGAAACGGCAGCAAAGGAATCTGAAGAAGGACTGAAAAAAATACAGGACGAATTGCAGCAGAAGTTCTTTTCCGTTGCTGAGCATTTAGAGGAGATTGACAAAAGGATAGAAGAGAAATCCAATGGCTGGTCACTGGCACGCATGGCCAAAGCGGACATTACAATACTTCGTCTGGCAGTATATGAGATCCTGTTTGACGAGGATGTGCCGGCAGGTGTCGCAGTCAATGAGGCAGTTGACATTGCAAAGCGGTTTGGAACAGATAGATCACCGGCTTTTGTAAATGGTGTACTTGGTTCTATTGTCAGGGACTGTGCGGAGGAATAGATATGAGAGCGGTGACGGTATCTCAGATCAACCGGTATATTGCAAATCTTTTTAAACAGGATTATACCTTATCCGGAATACAGGTTAAGGGAGAGATATCCGGATGTAAATATCATTATTCCGGTCATATTTATTTTACACTAAAAGATGCAGGAGCTGCCATCTCCTGTGTAATGTTTTCTTCACAGAGAAGAGGACTCGATTTTACGCTGGAGGACGGACAAAGCGTAATAGTGACCGGGCAGATCAGTGTTTTTGAGAGGGATGGGAGATATCAGCTCTATGCCCGCAGTATCGTGCAGGATGGAGTGGGACGTTTATATGAAGAATATGAAAAATTAAAAAAGCGCCTCTTAGCAGAGGGGCTTTTTGACGAACAAAGAAAAAAGCCTATTCCAAAATATGCGGCAAAGATAGGTATTGTCACGGCGGAGACAGGAGCTGTGATCCGGGATATCTGTAATGTGTCCTATAGGAGGAATCCTTATGTGCAGCTATATCTGTATCCTGCCAAGGTGCAGGGAGAGGGGGCTGCCCGGACGTTGATCGATGGAATCCGTTATTTTGAAAAAACGGATGTAGATACGATAATTATAGGACGCGGTGGTGGTTCCGTAGAAGATCTGTGGTGCTTTAATGACGAAAAACTTGCAAGAGCGATCGCTGCCTGTACAAAGCCGGTCATATCTGCCGTGGGGCATGAAACGGATACGACGATTTCTGATCATGTGGCGGATCTAAGGGCTCCCACGCCTTCTGCTGCAGCGGAGCTGGCAGTGTATTCCCACAGGGATCTGGAAATCGGTCTCAGAGAATATTCTTATGATCTGAAACGGCTGATGGAGCAGAAATTAAAAGTAAGAAAGCTGGAACTGCAGAAATATATGGTGCTGCTACAGCATGTAAGTCCGGAGGATATGCTCCGGCAGAGAAAACTGTACCTGGCGGACGGTCAGGAACGTCTGCAGCGTCTTATGGAAAAAAAGGTCACACAGGCCCGTCACAGACTGGCATTGTATGCAGAAAAAATGAATGGTGTATCGCCGCTTCAGAAGCTGCAGAGCGGATATAATTATGCGGCAGACGAGACGGGAAACCATGTGGATTCTGTAAGTGTCCTGAAAAAAGGACAGAAGCTGTCGCTTACGTTTATTGACGGAAAGGCAGAAGTCACAGTAGATAAAGTGAAAAAAGCAAAGAGTTATATGGGGGGCTGATCATGGCAAAAAAGATATCGCTGGAAGAATCTTTTCAAAAACTGGAGACGATCATTACAGAAATGGAGGATGGGGACATGACGCTGGAGGATTCCTTCAAAAAATATGAAGAGGGCATGAAACTGATCAAAAACTGCAGTGACTCCATTGACCGCGTAGAGAAAAAACTTATTGTCTTGGAAAATGGCGGAGAAGAACCGAAGGAAGGGTAAGAATATCAGTATGACAGACAAAAAACAATTTGAAGAAGGATTGCAGGAACGCCAGAAAGATGTAGAAAGGGTTTTAAGAAGTTATCTGCCCGAAAAGAAGGGCTGGCAGAAGACCATATTTGAGGCAATGGAATACAGCCTTATGGCTGGCGGCAAAAGAATACGGCCGATCCTTATGAAGGAAGCCTATATATTGTTTGGCGGGGAGAATGAAAAGGTGATAGAGCCGTTTATGGCAGCGATGGAGATGGTGCATACATATTCTCTGGTGCATGATGATCTTCCGGCGATGGATAATGATGATTATCGCAGAGGCAGAAAGACAACGCATGTTGTCTATGGAGAAGATATGGGAATACTGGCCGGGGATGCATTATTAAATTATGCATTTGAGACGGCTTCCCATGGTCTTGTCGAGACGAATGCTCCGGAAGCTGCCGCAAGAGCATTTCAGATATTTAGCAGAAAGGCCGGAGTTTATGGAATGGTAGGCGGACAGGTGGTTGATGTAGAGCGCACCGGACAACCTCTGACCAAAGAAATCCTGGAATTTATTTATACATTGAAAACAGGTGCATTGCTGGAAAGCTCCCTGATGGTAGGAGCGGCACTGGCGGGAGCCGGGGAGAGTGATCTGGAGACGATGGAACAGATTGGCCGCTGTGTGGGAATGGCCTTTCAGATCCAGGATGATATTCTGGATCGTACCAGTACAACACAGGAGCTTGGAAAGCCTGTGCACAGTGATGAAAAAAATGAGAAAACAACATATGTATCACTTTACGGGATCGAGAAAGCCCATAAGGCAGTGGAAGAGTATTCCGACCGGGCTTTAGAGCTGCTAGATCATATACAGGGAGAAAATCCATTTATGAGAGAGCTCATCGGATATCTGGTGAATCGTAAAAAGTGATATACAATTTGAAAGAAATGAGGGGATATCGTGGGGGAGATATTGGACAGGATAAATAAACCGAATGATATAAAGAAACTGGATAAAAGCCAATGGAGACCTCTGGCCCATGAGATACGTCATTTTTTGGTGCATGAGATCAGCCATACGGGAGGTCATCTGGCATCAAATCTTGGTGTTGTAGAATTAACAATGGCACTGCATTTGTGCTGTGATCTGCCTAAGGATAAGATCGTATGGGATGTGGGACATCAGTCATACACACACAAGATACTTACCGGACGTAAGGAGGGGTTTGAGCATCTGCGGCAGTTTGGCGGCATGAGTGGTTTTCCAAAGACATCAGAGAGTGAGTGTGATGCTTTTGATACAGGACACAGCTCTACATCGATCAGCGTGGCACTCGGGATGGCAAAGGCGAGAGACATCCACCGGGAAGACCGGACAATCTTTGCGGTGATAGGTGATGGTGCCTTATCCGGCGGAATGGCATATGAAGCCATGAATAATGCGGCACGTCTGAAATCAAATCTTGTTATCGTATTAAATGATAATCAGATGTCAATATCGAAAAACGTGGGCGGGATGTCCAGTTATTTGGGAAAGATAAGGACAAGCGGTAATTATACAGAGCTAAAGGAAGATGTGGAAAGAGCCTTATCAAAGCTGCCTCATCTGGGAAGTCAGCTTACGGATAAGATCCGTGGAATAAAGGATCTGATAAAAAGGATATTTATTCCGGGTATGCTTTTTGAAGATATGGGACTTACTTATATAGGTCCTATTGACGGACACAATATTCAGCAGATGGTATCAGCCTTTCGAAGTGCCTCCAAAATGAAAGAGGCGGTGATCGTCCATGTCTGTACCAAGAAAGGGAAAGGATACCGGCCGGCAGAGAAGAATCCGTCTCATTTTCATGGAGTGTCTCCTTTTAATGTAAAGGATGGGAGCAGCAGGATCGTGGCAGCGGATAAAAAGTCCTATACAGATATATTTAGTGAGACAATGCTTCAAATGGCTGCGGACAGGGAGGATATGACAGCAGTATCTGCTGCAATGCCGTCAGGGACAGGCCTTACAGCTCTGTCCGAAAAATATCCCGAACGCTTTTTTGATGTGGGGATTGCAGAGGAGCATGCAGTGACATTTGCTGCGGGAATGGCAGCAGGAGGACTGAAACCGGTAGTTGCTATTTATTCAACCTTTCTTCAGAGAGCATATGATCAGATCATGCACGATGTCTGCATCGGAAATCTTCCGGTGGTCTTTGCAGTGGACCGGGCCGGTCTGGTGGGGAGTGACGGAGAGACGCATCAGGGTATTTTTGATATCGCCTATCTGTGCAGTATGCCAAACATGACAGTTATGGCTCCGAAAAATGGCAGAGAACTGCATCGGATGCTTTTGTTTGCCATGGAACAAAAAGGCCCGGCAGCAGTGAGATATCCGCGGGGAGAAGCTTGGGACGGACTGGCTGATCATAATCAGGAAATAGTCCTGGGTGAGGCGGAATGGATCTGTGATGGTCAGGAAATCGCACTTTTAGCGTTGGGGAGCATGGTCGAAACTGCCATGAGGGTGAGGGAACGCCTGAAAGCAGAAGGGCAGAAAGTGACAGTAGTCAATATGCGTTTTGCAAAGCCTATTGACGAAAAAACATTAGAACAGATAAAAGAGAAACATTCCAGAGTCGTTACCTTGGAAGAGGGTGTACTGAGTGGTGGAATGGGTGAGGCTGTGACTGCCTGGTATCAGGGAACACCGATGAAAGTTATGAATATTGCTTTGCCGGATCAGTTTATAGAGCATGGCAGCGTGGGAGAATTAAAGAAAAAATATGGTTTAGACGAGGAAACGATCGCTGACAGGATCATATCCTGGGAAAATGAATATAGGAAGGCTTAGGTGGCAGAGTGAAAGAAAGATTAGATGTGCTTTTGGTAAAGAGAAATCTGGCAGAGTCCAGAGAAAAGGCGAAAGCGATCATTATGACAGGGAATGTCTTTGTGAATGACCAGAGAGAGGACAAGGCAGGAAGCACCTTCAAGGAAGATGTGACGATAGAGATCAAAGGAAATCCTATGAAATATGTCAGCCGTGGAGGATATAAACTTGAAAAGGCAGTTGATCTCTGGCAGGTACCTATCCGGGACAAGATATGCATGGATGTGGGATCTTCTACAGGCGGCTTTACGGATTGTATGCTGCAAAACGGAGCTTCCAAAGTATATGCCATAGATGTGGGAACAAATCAGCTGGCGTGGAAGCTGCGTCAGGATGAGCGGGTAGTTTCCATGGAAAAAACAAATATCCGTTATGTGACACCGGAGGATATTGCCGATCCGATCGAACTGTTTTCTGTGGATGTGGCATTTATCTCGCTGAAAAAGGTGCTTGAGCCGGTTAAGGCTCTTCTTACTCCGGAAGGGCAGGGAGTATGTCTGGTCAAGCCTCAGTTTGAAGCAGGCCGGGAAAAGGTCGGGAAAAAAGGTGTTGTCAGAGATCCCAAAGTGCATCGTGAAGTGCTGGAACAGATCATGCAGTATGTATTGTCTATAGGTTTTGAAATACTGGAATTGAGCTTTTCGCCGATCAAGGGACCGGAGGGAAATATTGAATATCTGTTATATATACAAAATATTCCTCAAACTACAGAAAAAGAGGAAATATCGGAAGAAAACTTCTTGTCACGATATGGAACTTTGATACGGGAGACGGTGGATGCGGCTCACGGAAAGCTTGATCATGATAATGGAAATGGAGAAAACGTATGAAACGCTTTTGTGTGATCACGAACAGAGACAAAGAGGACAGCAATCAAAAAGCGGTATATATCCGGGAATATCTGGAGCAAAAAGGCGGAAAATGCTGTATTTTGGAAAACCGCAGGGTCATTTCTGAGGGGATACTTCATTATACGGATGCGGACAAGATTCCGGAGGAGACAGAATGTGCTCTGGTATTGGGGGGCGATGGCACAATGATCCAGGCTGCCATCGATCTCGTTCACTCCAGACTGCCAATACTGGGGATCAATATGGGAACCGTAGGATTTTTGACAGAGGTGGAACAGCAGAATCTTGAACATGCCCTTGATCTGCTGCTGGCAGATAAGTATACCATTGAAAACAGGATTATGCTGCGTCAGTGCGGACTGACGCAAAGCGACGCAGAAAGAGGAAAGGCCTGCTATGCACTTAATGACGTGGTACTGAGCAAGCGGGGAGACTGTCGTCTGATCACGATCAAGGTGTATATAAATAATGAATTAGCCGATATCTATCGTGCAGACGGTTTGATCATATCAACGCCGACCGGTTCTACCGGGTACAATCTGTCTGCGGGAGGTCCTGTTATGGTACCGGATACGGAAGCCACGGTTATTACACCGATATGTGCACATTCACTGAACAAGAGAAGCCTGGTGGTATCTGCGAGAGACAGGATCGTACTGGAGCTGGGACAGACAAAGGAGTTTCAGGAGGATACAGCAGTATTGGTAGTTGACGGAAGGACGGTCAGAGGACTTTCTACGGGAGAAAGGCTGGAGATATGTGTGCCGGAGGATCAGACGAGATTGATCAAGCTGTCCGGCCTGAGCTTTTACAAGAAAATGAGAGATAAATTAAATGGTAACTGATCCCTTTTGCAGGCAGATCGTGGAGCGGTAAAAATGTTCCATGGACAGGAAACGTGAAAGGTGATAAAATATATAA
This sequence comes from Lachnospiraceae bacterium, assembly GCA_022774505.1. GTDB lineage: Bacteria > Bacillota > Clostridia > Lachnospirales > Lachnospiraceae > Jutongia. Next base: position 15,811 of record JALFLW010000077.1, on the reverse strand, counting down.
GTTACGGGACATATTTCTGTAACGAAGAGAAAGATAAAAGGAGAGTTTTATTATGTCAGGACATTCAAAATTTGCCAACATCAAGCATAAGAAGGAGAAAAACGATGCAGCGAAAGGAAAGGTTTTTACCATCCTTGGACGAGAGATCGCCGTTGCCGTTAAGGAGGGAGGAGCAGATCCTGCCAATAACAGCAGACTGCGTGATGTGATCGCAAAGGCAAAAGCAAATAATATGCCAAATGATACGATCGAGAGAGGAATCAAGAAGGCCGCCGGAGATGCTGCTTCCGTAAATTATGAGGAGGTTACATACGAGGGATATGGTCCAAGCGGTACAGCGATCATCGTTAAAGCATTGACAGACAACAAAAATCGTACAGCCAGCAATGTAAGAAATGCATTTACGAAGGGAAGCGGAAGTGTCGGAACACAGGGCTGTGTTTCCTATATGTTCGATGAAAAGGGACAGATCATCCTTTCTAAGGAAGAGCTGGAAGATGCAGATATCACCATGAGTGCAGATGATCTGATGATGCTTGTACTGGATGCAGGTGCAGAGGATTTCTCGGAGGAGGAAGACAGCTATGAGGTGATTACACTTCCGGAGGATTTCAGTGCAGTCAGAGAAGCTGTTGAAGCAGAAAAAATCCCAATGGCGAGTGCGGAAGTCACAATGCTGCCACAGACTTATGTTACATTGACAGACGAAAATGATATCAAACAGCTGCAGAGAACATTAGATCTTCTTGATGAGGATGATGATGTGCAGAATGTATACCATAACTGGGATGAATAAGTAACAGATACAATTTCATGACAGAGAACGGGGGAAGGAAATGATAAAACAAGTCCGTACAAAGAAAAAAGTGATATGTATACTGGGAATAGTACTCCTGTTTTTTTGCGTTTTTCTCGGTATCACCGGATATCGGATGAACCGGTCATCACTGGCTGCCAATTATGACATCATTGATGATGAGGGTAATCCGGTAAATGGGACGTATGAACTGCGTCGTGCCACAGCGACCTTTGGATTGTCAGATTATGCAGCAGGGGATGTCTGTTCCTGGACAAGTGCCAATACAGATATATTGACAGTGGATCCGGCTACGGCAAATCAGCGTCAGGTAAGTGTTTCTGTTCAAAACACAGGTAAAGTCGGCCTGACCTGTACAATTACCCATAATGATGGCAGTATGGAAACACGTAATGTTTCTATTGATGTTGTATTTTCTATCAACGAATTTCTGGCATCAGGTGCTCCAGCTAAAATGACCAAGATCCATAGCACGGATGCGAGACGTTCTCTTGTCATTGATTATAATCAGACATTATATCTGGGAAAAAATGCCAAGACAGATACGGGGAAGCTGAATCTGATCTTTGGTGATGCAACAAGCCGGAATGCGGTGTGGAGCAGTAATAATGAGGACGTTCTCCGTGTCAGCAGCCAGGCAGCGGAACCTTTAGTAATGGCGGTAGGTGCAGGTCATACACAATTGTCTGTCACCTATAATGATGGAAAAAACGAATATAATGATTCCATTGAAGTATATGTCCGTCCGGAGATCCGAAAGGATGGTTCTACGGGTAACCGCTTAGATAATAGCAGCAGTATCGTTACCATGGAGGATAATGATAAGATATGGATCCCGGCATTGTTCTCTTCAAATCCACTGGAAGGAATCCTGGACAAGGTGACATGGGTCATTGCAAAGAGAAGTGGTACAAAAAGGACTCTGGTAAGAGATTCCCTGGGAAATACGGGAAGTAATGGTGATGATGCAACGCTTATCTATGACAGTACTTCAAATACATTCCGTATGGATGCCAAGGCGGGACAGTATGTTGTTATGTTCTATGTCAAGGGTACTTATACGGATTTTGAAACGGCACAGGATTCCAGTATTTTCCTGGGGTGCGGGCCATCCTACTTTAATGCCGATGTAAATGGCAAGTTTGAGGATAAAGATGTTACGGTGAATATTGGCGGAAGCTATGATCTGTCAGAAGCTTTCAATATTTCCCGGGCTTCATTAAAAAATAACTTTAGTATATCGGTAGAGAACAATTCAGGAAACTGGATTACTGCGGATTATGATAAGTGGATCATGACAGGAGCCGCAAAAGGTACTGCCGTATTTAAGGTGAGATGCAACAGACTTCCTTCAGAGTCTCTGCCGGGAATCAGTCAGGGGCAGGAGATAACTGTCAGGATCAATGTGACAGACAGCTTTTCGCTGAATGTTACGAATGCGACAATGGCAGTAGGATCTACCTTAGATCTGACAGGTATTATCGGCTCAGGAGTTTATACGGACTCAAATTCATTCCGCTGGGAGTCAAGTGATGAGAGCGAGACATATATATCCATGAGTTCCAATGCACAATATGCAACGGTAACGGCAAAGAAGGAGACTACTCCGGATAATCCGGTTATTGTTAAGCTGTACTGGACAGATGATCAGGCGGTAACACATGTGGCAAGCTGTAAGATATATGTAACGACCTCTGCGACAACGATCCCTCTGGACCGCACTGAATTAGAGATGGAAGTCGGGAGTGTTGATTATCTTGATTCCGGTCTGACCGGTTCCCAGAATCTTACATGGATCTCGGCAGATCCTGAGATGGTCAAGGTAGAGCCTCAGCAGGGAAATACAAAAGCAAAGCTGACAGCAGGTACAAAGACAGGGTCTACGACTATTACAGTATTAAATAAAGATAACAATGTATATGCAACATGCCGTGTGACGGTAACAGCAGCCATCAGCGAATTGAGTATTGAGCAGGGCGAAAATCTGGATACTTTCCTGTCGGCAGGTTTTGTATTCCTGAAAGCGAAATATGCACCATCGAATGCGACGAATACACAATTAAAATGGACCACCAGTGATCCTTCCGTTGCAACGGTAGACCAGAATGGTGTTGTTACTCTTTTAAAGGAAGATACCGTATGGATTTCAGTAGAACCTGTATTTAATCCCTACAATCTCGTAGCAAGATGCTGTATCAATATCAAGAAAAATCCGGTAACGGATATTATCACGGATGTAGAAGAGATTGAAATGATCGCCGGTGATCAGTATACAGTCAATACAACGATCGTGCCGGAGGATGCCACAGATACAACACTTCTGTGGAATACGGATAGTGAGGATATTGCCCGTGTAGAGGGCGGAACCATTACGGCAGTAGCTCCTGGTGATGCCAATATCACAGTTGCGAACGGAACCGTATTTAAGATTATTAAGGTGCATGTCAGAAACCGCCTGAAATCAGTATCTTTTACGCAGAATGTGTATGAGGTAAAGGAGGGGGATACAGTTTCCCTGAAAAATGCATTGATCTTTGATCCTTCTGATCATGTCAATACAAAGGTGTCATGGACATCGACGAATACCAATGCGGTAACAGTGGATGAGGATGGTAATATTACGGGAATCAAAGCCGGTGAGGTGGCATGGATCACTTGTGTACCGGAGGATCTAGGGATTGTCGGGGCTGTTACCTGTACGGTTAAAGTAATCAGTCAGGATGTTCCTGCAGAAAATATTACTTTGAAGCCTTCAGAAGCTACCATGCATGTAGGAGAAACGCTCCAGATCGAGGGTGTTTTTGAGCCGGTGACGGCAACCTATCAAAACTTAAGCTGGTCCTCAACAGATGAAAGCATTGCAACCGTAGATAAAAACGGTCAGGTTACTGCAGTGGCAGAGGGAACGGTATCGATCGGAGCGGTATACCGTGATCCGATCACAGGAACGGTATGGAATCCGATCTATTGTAAGATCAAGGTTGAAAGTGCCATAGTAAAGGCGGAGAGTTACAAATTGACACCGGAGCACAAGGACCTGCATAAAGGAGATAATTATCAGATCGTTCCGGTATTTACCCCGGCAGATACAACGAATCAAAAGGTTCATTATTACAGTTCGGATAAGACGGTAGCGACAGTGGATGAAAATGGCGTTGTGACAGGTGTAGAAGAAGGATCCGCAGTGATCATTGGACGTTCCGAGGATGGGAACATGGTAGAAACCTGTACAGTTACAGTCATTCCTCCGAGAGTTCCGGTTCAGGACTTCACTGTGGAGCCAAAGGAGCAGGAAGTAAGAGTGGGATCTACGTTCTATATCACACCGGTATTTACCCCGGCAGATGCAACGAACCAGAAGGTGAAATATACCAGCTCTGATGAGAAGATCGCCACGGTTGATGAAAATGGTCTTGTAACCGGTGTGGCAGTAGGTGAGACAACGATCATCTGCCAGTCGGATGAGGGAAATATCATTGCGGTTTGTAATGTTAAGGTGTTAAAAGCCTATGTCAATGTGATCAGTTTTAATGTTACACCGACCTCCCAGGAGGTAGAAACCGGGTCAACATTCCAGATCACGGCAGTATTTACACCGGCAGATGCAACGAATCAGAATGTCACATATCAGTCAGCAGATCCGGACATTGCCACAGTGGATGAAAAGGGTCTTGTAACAGCTGTGAAAAAAGGAAATACTACGATCATCTGTCAGTCGGAAGAGGGAAAGATCGTCGTATATTGTAATGTGACAGTTATAGAGGGCGTGACGCTTACACTGAAACCGTCAACGAGAGAGATTGCTGTAGGCAAAAGCTTTACGATCTCAAAGGTTATCGTACCTTCAGAGGCCGATTCCACGGCATCCTGGAAGAGTTCGAATACATCTGTGGCAAAGGTAAGCAAAAGTGGTAAGGTTACAGGATTAAAGAAAGGAAAATGTACGATATCATGTACATTGACAAAGTATAATGTAACAGCAAAATGTACGGTCAAAGTAGCAACTCTGCGGACAACCGTGAAGCTGGCAAAGACCGGAATACGGATGGGGGTTGGTTCCACATATCGCATGAAGGTCAAGATATGGTCCAATAATACAAAGACACCTGCAGTTCGCTGGAAAACTTCCCGTAAGAAGATCGCTACCGTGAATCAAAGCGGAAAGATTAAAGCAAAGAAGGCAGGAAGCACTGTGATCTCAGCAGTGTCCCGTGACAGATTGAAGGTGAAAGCAAATTGCCGTGTACGGGTGATCCAGAGAGCAAAATCCATAAGAATTGTTCCGGATTATGCGGTATGCTATGTCGGAGGGACAAGGAAGCTTCATGTGACGATGAAACCAAAGAATACGACATTGCATGGTGTGACCTGGAAATCAGCAGATACAGCGATAGCCAGAGTTGAGAATAATGGAACTGTCAGAGGTATTGCAGAGGGTGAGACAAGGATTACAGCTGTTACGAAGGATGGAAGTAATAAAAAGGCGGTATGTGTGGTCAAGGTAACTGAGAAAGTTCCGGCGACAAGTATTGTAGTTGCACAGTCAGAGATGACTATGAAACAGGGAGATTCGGCCCGGTTATCCTATACCGTACTGCCAAATAATTCATCAGACAATATCAAATTTGCTTCTGATAACAGAAGAGTGGCCAAGGTATCATCAGCCGGAAAGGTGACAGCAACAGGGACAGGAAGCTGTACGATCACGATCATGTCGGATGGTGGAGTGACATCGACCGTAACAGTAAATGTTGTGGCGATGAACAGGAGCAGCCTGACGATGCGCCAGTATGATACAGAGACATTAAGTGTGGAAGGCACGACACAGACACCTGTCTGGTATTCATCAAACTCCAGAGTGGCAACTGTCCAGAATGGAAAGGTTGTCGGAAGAAGTGTGGGAACCACATATATTTATGCTACTGTAAATGGCTGCAAGGTGGCATGTCGTGTGACGATCACCAAATTAAATTAAAGAGTCTAAAAGAAAAAAGAACATCCGTTCGAGAAAAGTCTTGAACGGATGTTTTGTTTATGTTATACTTTTTTAGTGTATAGGAAAATGCTCGTAGCGTAGAGAGAAGCCAACGAGAATTGCGAAGCAATTCTTGGAGGGCAAAACGCTGGTTTTGCCCTTTTTTATTGAAGGGTGGGGAAGTGAAAGCTCTGTCAGAAAGGAGTAGGCGGTGTTAGTAAATTTACATGTTAAAAATCTGGCCATTATTGATGAGGTGGAGGTTGATTTTTCTGATCAGCTTAATGTATTGACCGGAGAGACCGGCGCAGGTAAGTCCATTATTATCGGTTCGATCAATCTTGCTCTTGGACAGAAAAGTCCGAGGGATGTGATACGAAAGGGGGCCGATCATGCATTGGTCGAGCTGACTTTCCGGGCACAGGATCCTCATCAGAGGGCACTCGTGGAGGAGATGGGGATTTCCATGGAGGGGGATGAGATATTGATCTCCCGCAAGATCATGGCCGGACGCAGTATTAACAGGATCAATGGGGAGACAGTGACGTTGGCAATGATACGCCGGATCGCGGATGTTATGATCGATATTCATGGCCAGAATGAACAGCAGTCTCTGCTTCATAGTGCAAAGCATCTGGAGATCGTTGACCGCTATGCCAGAGAGGAGATGGGAGACAGACTCTCTGAAATGGCACAGGGCTATAAAGAATATCAGAAGCTGCAGAGGGAATTAGAGCAGCAGGAGATCCCGGAGGAGGAGAGACTCAGGGAGATATCCTTTATGAAATATGAATTAGAGGAGATCGAGCAGGCAGAATTGATCCCGGGAGAGGAAGAGGAGCTTGCCGGACAGTACAAGGAATTGTCCAACGCATCAGATATAGCAGAAGGACTTGGTGCGATCTATGCCATGACGGCAGATGGAAATGCTACGGCAGCGGAGCAGCTGGGACAAAGCCTTCGTATTTTACATAAATTGTCGGAGTTTAGTCCGCAGATGGAGGAGTTTTGCGGTCAGTTATCGGAAATTGATTCACTGCTTACCGATTTTAACCGGGATATTTCTGATTATATGAGTGAATTTGATACGGGAACAGAGCAGCTTGAGCAGGTGGAAAACAGATTAAATCTGGTCCGTAGTCTGAAAGCAAAATACGGAGCTACGACGGAACAGGTGCAGGAGTACGCAAAGAAGCTTCAGGAGAAGCTTGAGCAGTACGAGGAGTATGAGGAGTATCGTTCCACGCTCCAGAGAAGGATGGCACGTCAGGAAGAACAGCTGCAACAGCTTGCCGGAGAGATTACTGCGATCAGAAAAAAGGTCAGTCAGCGTCTGGAAAAAGAGATCGTAAAGGCACTCCGGGAATTGAATTTTCTACAGGTACAGTTTGAGATTGCTGTGCGGCCGTTAGATAAGATGAACAGTTTCGGACAGGATGAGGTTGAATTTATGCTCTCTACGAATCCGGGGATGGATATGAAGCCGATCGGAGAAGCAGCTTCCGGCGGAGAGCTTTCCAGGATCATGCTGGCAGTAAAAGCGGTGCTGGCACAGCATGATGAGATCCCGACACTGATATTTGATGAGATCGATGTGGGTATCAGCGGAAGGACAGCTCAGATGGTTGCGGAGAAGATGGCTTATATAGGCATGACCCATCAGGTAATATGTATTTCTCATCTGGCACAGATCGCTGCAATGGCAGATGCTCATTATCTCATTGAAAAGAATAGCAGACAGGGACATACATCTACTGATATACGTCTGCTTGATACAGAGCAATCCGGTGGAGAGCTTGCAAGGATCCTGGGCGGTGTAGAGATTACGGATTCTGTCAGGGAGAGTGCTGCAGAGATGAAACAGATGGCCCAAAAAGCAAAAGAGAAATTAAGAGCATGATTTCCGATGGAAATATAAATAAGGCAGTATTTTAACGGAACTATTAAAGATTTCATCTGCGATGTTCCGGTAAAAGTGTATAGAAAAGAACGTCTTGTATCATAATGAAGATACAGACGTTCTTTTTTGGTAAATAGGAAACTCAGAGCATAGAAAAAATATCTGTCAGACAGAGGGAAGGGGCGGTGGAATGGAGATCCGAGCTGGTTACAGAGGATACGAAGGGAAAAAAAGATTCTACATGAATAGAAGACAAAGGTGTATATACCGGTTATGTCTGATAGGAATATTGATGGCCGTTTTAACAGCATCGGGAGTTTATTGGTACTTAGGCATGAAAGAGAAAGTTCCGGATGAGATCATGCTGTTTGAGGACAGGATAGAGGATATTGATCTGAAGCTTCCTTTTGCACAGGTCCGTGTCAGTCAAAAGGATGCGGAGGCTGTAGAGGCATCAATAGACCATTCAAAAAAGGTAGGAAAGAATATTGAATTCAGTATGGCCGGACCATTATCGGTGACAGCGGGAAATTCGGGAACCCTGCAGGGAGAGGTGCGTCTGTTTGGCTGGATTCCGTGTAAAAAGCTTCGGATCGATGTGCGTAAGGAAACACGGGTAATGCCGGTTGGCAGAGCAGTGGGATTATACATTCATGCAGATGGTGTGATGGTATTGGGGACAGGGAGGATTGCTGCTGCAGGAGGAAATGAAAAGATGCCGGCTTATAAAAAACTCCGGACAGGAGATTATATTTATGAGGTAAATGGAACACCGGTCGTTACCATTCAGGATATCAGCAGGCTGATCCGGGAATCAGGAAACAAGCAGGTTGTTTTGGGAGTTCTTAGGGATTCTAACAGGATAAAAGTGCGGATCACGCCGGTTCAGGCAGGAAATGGAAACTATCAGATCGGTGTATGGCTTAGAGAGGATACAGAAGGGATCGGGACGCTGACTTTTGTCACAGAGGATGATCAATATGCGGCTTTGGGGCATGGTATTACAGATATTGATACAGAGCTTTTAATACGGCTGCAGAATGGCGGGCTGTATCCGGCGGGAATTGATCACATTATTAAAGGAAAGAATGGCTCACCGGGGCAACTGGCAGGTTTTGTTAATCTGGGAATGGATAACAGACTGGGGACGATCAGAAATAATACATCTTTGGGAATTACGGGAGAAATAACAAGTGAAGAGTATAAATATGATAAAGATAAAGCGTGTGCTGTAGGAAGAAAACAGGATGTAAAAAAGGGGAAAGCATCCATTTTGTGTCAGCTGGATAATACCGTGAAAGAATATCAGGTGGAAATTGAGAAGGTGAATCTGTCCTCGGAGGATAATAAAGGAATGGAGATACATGTGACAGATCCGGAATTGTTGAAAAAAGCAGGAGGAATTGTGCAGGGAATGAGTGGGGCACCCATACTGCAGGATGGAAAATGTATTGGTGCAGTTACGCATGTATTTGTTCGTGATGTAACCAGAGGGTACGCAACGTTTCTGGAAAATATGTTATAGCATTGACAAAGGGAGGGACATCTGTTATAAGAATGTTTGAGACAATAACTAAAGCTTTTCGCATTGATCCCGGGAGACTTTAGCAGATAAACAAGAGAAGAAAGAAAATGGAGGAGAAAAGTGGATTATTTACTGTTAGTAATAGGATTTGTGTTATTGATCAAAGGGGCGGACTTTTTTGTGGATGGCAGCTCCAGTGTGGCAAAACGTCTGCGGGTACCGTCTATGATCATTGGACTTACGATTGTGGCAATGGGAACAAGTCTGCCGGAATGTGCTGTAAGTATCAGTGCGGCTTTGGCTGGTAATACAGGAGTTGCCGTAGGAAATGCGGTAGGTTCGAATATATTTAACCTGATGGTAGTATGTGGAGTATGTGCACTTTTCTGTCCTCTGACGGTCAGCCGGCAGACTCTGACCGGAGAGTTTCCGTTTTCTGTGATCGTGGCAGGTCTGCTGATGGTGCTTGGATGGATCGGGATGTCACTTGGACATATAGACGGTGTTGTTTTGCTGATTGTTTTTGCCGGATTTCTGACTTGGATGATCCGTTCAGCGCAGAAGGCGAGAAATGAGAATACGGATCAGGATGAATATGAGATACGGCCGGTCTGGCAGTGTATCCTGTTAATATTAGGCGGAGCGGCTGCCATTGCAGTGGGAGGGCAGCTTGTAGTTAATGCAGCATCTGCGATCGCAGCATCCTTTGGCATGAGCCAGAACCTGATCGGATTGACGATCGTTGCTTTCGGAACAAGCCTTCCGGAGCTGGCTACATCTGTTGTGGCTGCCAGAAAACACGAGGTGGATATGGCGCTTGGTAATGTGATCGGATCCAATATCTTTAATATCTTATTCGTGCTGGGAGTTGCAGCGGCAATTCATCCAATGACATTTCAAATGGAAAATATCATTGATATCGTTGTATTAGTCGTTATGAGTATTCTTGTCCTTTGTTTCGCATGGACGAAACAGAAGCTGGTACGCTGGGAGGGTGGTGTGATGCTTCTGGTGTATGCCACATATGTCGTTTATATATGTCTTCGTTAGATATGGGGGAGAATCAGAATGTCATATTTTCCGTTTTTTATAGAACTGGATGGACGCACCTGTCTTATTGTAGGGGGCGGTGATGTAGCCTTTCGGAAGATACGTGAGCTGTTGCCTTTTGGTGTGGATATCCATGTGGTATCGAAAGAAATCTGTGAATCAATCCTGCAGCTGAGGGATAGTTACCCGGAACAACTGCATTTTACATATAGGGAATTTTGTGAAAAAGATATAGAAGATGTATTTTTTGTGATCGCTGCTACAGATGATGAAATCTGCAATGAGAAAATATCGGAGATATGCAGGCAGCACAAAATATTGATCAATGTCGTGGATGATAAGGAAAAATGCAGCTTTTATTTTCCGTCTCTTGTAAAAAGGAAAAATATCGTGGCAGGCTTTTCGAGCGGGGGAAACAGTCCTGCATTGATCAAAGAACTGCGCAGGAAGCTACAGGAACAGATACCGGATTATTATGGAGCGTTAAATGAAAATCTGGGGCAGATACGTCCGATGGTCAGGAAGGTATTCCCGACGGAGGTTGAAAGAAAGCAGTTTTATCAAAGTGTGATACATAGAAGCGAAAAGCTCAACAGGGCATTGGAGATCTCAGAGATACAGGATATGCTTCACAAAAGTTTTACGTAGTTTTGACTTAGAAATGATAGCAGATTTTACTTTCTCATTTTATCATATAGTCATCGCCGGTAAAGGCGGGGCTTTGTATATGCGCACTGCCGGATGCAAAGTGCAAAATATATATTAATATGTGCAGTGCAGAAATGAGGATAATTATGAGAAAGAGAAAATTATTAGCAGTAGCGATGAGTGTAATGTGTATGGCAGGTCTGATGACAGGCTGTGGAAACAATAGTGCAGCATCTTCTGATCAGGGCAGTGCAGCAGGAAACCAGCCGATCAGTGTGGTATCCCGCGAGGATGGTTCCGGAACAAGAGGAGCTTTTGTGGAACTTACCGGTGTCGAGGAAAAGGATGCAGATGGGAATAAAACAGATAATACAACATCAAATGCTATTATTTCCAACAGTACGGAAATTATGATGACAACAGTAGCCGGAGATGAATATGCGATCGGATATTCTTCAACGGGATCACTTAATGATACAGTAAAGGCACTTAATGTGGACGGTGTAGAGCCGACAGCACAGAATATCAAAGATGGAAAATATAGTCTTTCCCGTCCGTTTAATATTGCGACCAAAGGAAAGCCGGGGAAGCTCGCACAGGATTTTATTGATTACATCATGAGTACAGAAGGACAGAAGGTTGTAGAGGACAACGGATATATCACTTCTGTAGACAATGCTAAGGAATTTAAAACAAGTGGAGAAAAGGGAAAACTTGTAGTTGCCGGTTCTTCTTCCGTAACACCTGTTATGGAGAAACTTGCCGAGGCCTATAAGAAGGTGAATACAAAGGCGGAGATCGAGATTCAGGAGAGTGATTCTACGACAGGAATGACAGCGGCAGCAGATGGTACCTGTGATATCGGTATGGCATCCCGTGAGCTGGAGGACAGTGAAAAGGATAAAGGACTGGAGTCTCAGGCGATTGCCCTTGACGGTATTGCAGTAATTGTAAATACACAGAATGATCGTACAGACATATCCACAGATACGGTTAAGCAGATCTTTACAGGTGAGATCTCAGACTGGGCTGATGTAAAGGAATAAAGCAGCGAAAGGATATGGGAATATGAAACATATAAGTGCAAATAAGATCAAAGAAAACGTGATGGAGATTGTATTCCTGATCAGTGCGTGTATCTCTATATTGTCAGTTTTATTAATATGTATCTTTCTATTCAGCAATGGTATACCGGGCATGGCCAAGATCGGTCCTGGAAAGTTTCTGCTTGGAACAGAGTGGAAGCCGGGAAGTCAGATATTTGGAATTTTTTCCACGATCATAGGCAGCATTTATGTCACTATAGGAGCCATTATTGTAGGAGTGCCGATCGGTCTTTTGATGGCTGTGTTTATGGCAAGGTTTTGTCCAAAAAGTTTATATAAGATATTGAAACCAGGGGTAGAGCTTTTGGCAGGAATTCCCTCAGTCGTATATGGATTCTTTGGCCTGATGGTGCTTGTGCCGTTTGTGCGTAATACTTTTCGTCCGGTTTTGCAGCAGTACGGAATGACAACTACCGGTCAGAGTATTCTGACTGCGTCGATATTGCTTGGAATGATGATACTTCCTACGATCATAAATGTATCGGAATCAGCGATCAGGGCGGTGCCGGACTCTTATTATCAAGGGGCACTGGCTTTGGGAGCTACTCATGAGAGAAGTGTATTTATGACGGTAGTCCCGGCTGCCAAATCAGGAATTATGGCGGCTGTAATACTGGGGGTAGGACGTGCGATCGGTGAAACCATGGCGGTGATCATGGTGGCAGGAAATCAGCCGAGAGTTCCGGGATCGATCTTTGACGGAGTGCGGACCATGACTGCCAATATTGTTATAGATATGGGATATGCAACGGATCTGCACAGAGAGGCATTGATCGCGACAGGAGTTGTACTTTTTGTGTTCATTCTCATTATTAATCTTTTATTCTCCCTTTTAAAGAGAAAAGAAGCAAAAGCCTGATCGAATATATTTAATTAAGACTTCCCACATCAAAAACCGATATATACTCATAATATGTCTTATGTCCGGTTACATGCAATAGCATTTTGCCTTTCCAAGCACTTTTAAATCCGTGAGCTGTGACTTAAAAATTGTCTTGTCACTTAAGGATTTCGAAAAGACTAATTGCTTTGCTGCTTTGATGTTTGATGAACGCATCCTCCCGTATTCACCCCCAAGGTGGGAATCAGGGGTTTCGAGAGGCACTTGCACCCGCTGGTACTTACGCCCCAAGTTTTACAGATACACATTTCATCAATTTAATACTTGGGGCGTTACGTACCATTGCGTGGTGCATCGTAGCGGAAGCGTGCCGTCCGAAACAACTGAACCCACCTATGGGGTTTAAGGCGTACAGATGCGTATTCATCAAAGCATTGCAAAGCAAAGTCTTTTCGGAAATTCTACTGATCTGCGTCAATTTTTAAGTCACAGCTCACGGACTAATTTGCATTCCGAGGCAAAATGCCTATTTTCTCTTCAAGATATAAGACATATTATGGGCTACTTTCTGTTATTGGTGTGGGAAGTCTTAGTTAGTAAATTATATCACAATCCGGCAGCTTATTTTTAAGCTGCCTGTATTGTTTTTTCGTAATATTTGTGTTGGAAATGTTGAGAAATTTTAAAGAGGCAAGGTCACTGAGAATATCAATTTTGTTGATATCAGGATTTGAGGAAATATCAAGATATTCTAAAAGAGGAAGTTCTTTTAATGCAGATATATCAGAAATTTTATTATAAGACAGCACCAATATTTTTAATGATGTACATTTTGCAATTTCTGATATACTAGTAATTTGGTTATTATTCATATACAGCTCCTGCAGATTTGTAAATTCAGAAATTGATTGGAGATTTTTACAGGGATTATCACCGGCGTAAATACATGTAATTGCTCCTGCTGAAGAAATGGAAGATTTTACACTTGAGAGAGAATATATATTTTGTTTTTGAATATTGATCTCCATCGTTTTATTATTAGAATTTTTGTTTGTAGGAGAAGGTCTTGGAGAGATAACGGGAGTTTGCAATACTTTTGATGTAATAATAGGTTTTTCAGGCAGATATGTACTATGATAATTATGAAGAGTAAATAAGAAAAAGATACAGGAAATGATTACAAGAAAAAATAAAAAAATAGTGCGTTTAGTATGTACGCTTTTTGGTATATGGAGTGTTTTTAACTGAAAAAGAGGATGATTGTCTCTGTGAAGCAGTAACAGAGATTTATCAGAATTAATGTGAGCTAAGTAATGGGAGTGTAACAGACTTTTAAATTCACGGAGTGATGAAATCTCCGGAATTTTATTATCCGGAGCAGCATTTTTCAGAAGTGTCTGAAGATCATTTGTATAGAAATTTTTTTGCAATCTGCATAAGGTATCAAGAAGTTTTCCTATAGAATATATCATCTGTTTTTCAAAAGTCTTTTTTGTATGTGTTTTATTATGAATAAAAGAATTTGATGATTTATTTTCAAGACAAAGATAAGGTGGTGTTCCCGGTACTTTTTGCTTTTGCAGATTGAGATCTCCGAGACAAAAATGTCCGTTGTCATTCCGGTATATATTGTTAGGGCTGATATCGGCTTCAAAAAAGTTATGTTCAGATAATTCACAGATGGCATCGATCAGGTCAATTCCCAAAGATAAAATATCAGAAAGAGACATACCCTGAGTATACAAAATATCCTTTAATGTACGTTCTTTCAAATAAAAAATATAGTCTTTTTTTCGTAAATGAAGATGTTTTATAGGAAGAATTAAATTGGTATTGTCTAATTTTGTCTGTACAAAATATTTCTTCTTGGAAAAAGTATCCGATGTGTATATTTTTAATATGCAATCGGAATGTGTGGACAGACATGTAACCTGACAGATAATATATGATCTATAAAAATATAGTATTTTTTGAAATTTATACTCGTTTGTTATTTCTTTGGGTAAACAAAATGCATCTTTTTTCTGAAAAATAAACATAATAAACCTCATTTCCATAATTATATGATTTTTACTGTGCAGGATGCAGATACATTAACAGTATCTTTAAGGCGGCAAGTGATTGTATAGATTCCCGGATGATCAACAATACCGGATAAAGTTGATTTTCCGGCACTATTTTTGATCTTTTTGTTTTTTAGTTTAAATTTACCGGAATAATCCCAATAAAATTTACATGTATCAGTTGTTATTGCAGATGCGGTCAGAGAAATAGAATCTCCTTTTTTTATCTGCAGAAAAGTTTCTGATAAGTATAATTTGTTGATTGTGTTTTTCTTTTTCATATTTGATTTTTTATATTTTTTTGTAGTTGTTTTACTTGAATTATTTTTGATTGCTTTATTTAAGTTTTTTGTGGCTGTCTTATTTGCATTATTTTTGATTGCTTTATTTGATTTTCTAATGGTTGTTTTTTTAGATTTTTTGCGATATATTTTGCTTTTATTTTTTGATGTAGTTTTTTTAGGAGTTTCTTTAAATATTGGCTTTTGAGATGATATGACAGATGAGGTTGTGTGATTGTTTATTTTGTTTTTGCTCGTCTTTTTTGGGAGCGGTTTTTTTGTTGTGATCGACGTTGCAGATTTTATTGGTTTTTTGTTGGTATGTTTTTTCTTTTGTTGTTTTACATTTGGTTTCTTTGTTGAGGATGCAGATTGCTTTTCTTTATATGAATATGATATAGAGTATGTAAAGGGTTGTTTTTTATTGTTGTATATACCAAAAAGGCAGTTTTTCCCAGCTGCAATTTTATACTCAATGATCAATCTGCAATTAACAGTATCTATTGTATATGATGCAGGGGGAGTGAGATTTCCCTTATGATCATAAAATTGAAAGGAAAGAGATATTTTCTCTTTTGCCTGGATTATCAGTCGGATATCGGACG
>JALFLW010000067.1 GCA_022774505.1 Lachnospiraceae bacterium | reverse complement strand
TGCTAAATTGCTTAAATATGTGTTTGCAAAACTTGGGGCGTAAGTACCGGCGGGTGCAAGTGCCTCTCGAAACCCCTGATTCCCACCTTGGGGTAAATACGGGAGGATGCGTTCATCAAACATCAAAGCAGCAAAGCAATTAGACTTTTCAAAATCCGTAAGTGACAAGACAATTTTTTTAGTCACAGCTCACGGATTAATTTGTTTTCCGAGGCAAAATGCTATTTCTTCTTCAGGACATAAGATATATTATGGGTTGCTTCCCATTATTGGTATGAGAAGTCTTCGCAAATTATCTAAACCGTATCACCTCAGACCCATTATAATGATCACCAGCATAATACATGGCATCACAAAAGTCAGATAACCCCGAAGGATCCGTGGTATTTTAATTCCTTTTCCTGTATTTGCCTCAGCAAGATAATTTTCAAATCCCCAGCCCCATCTTGTCATACAGAAAAGCAGAAAAATAACGGCACCTCCCGGCAAAAGAAGATTACTCACCAGAAAATCTTCCAGATCAAGAACCGTTGTGCCGGTTCCTCTTGGCTGAAAGCCCTTCCATACATTATATCCAAGCACTGCCGGAATGGATCCGGCAAATATAACAGCCCCATTGATCAGGGAAGATTTCTTCCGGCTGATCGACCACTTATCCATGCAGCTGGCAATAATATTTTCAAAAACACCAATTATGGTAGAAAAAGCAGCAAATGTCATAAACAGAAAAAATAATGCTCCCCAGAATCTGCCCCCCGGCATTTGGATAAAGACATTGGGCAGTGTAATAAAGATCAACTCCGGACCCGCACCCGGATTGATCCCATACGCAAAGCATGCCGGAAATATGATCAGACCGGACATTAATGCTACAAACGTATCCAGCCCGGCAATCTGCAGAGACTCCCCGAAAAGACTCCTCTCCCGGTCCATATAACTTCCGAATATCTCCATACCGCCCATTCCCACGCTAAGAGTAAAAAATGCCTGATTCATCGCAGCAATGATCACATTAAGAAGTCCCACTTCACGAACCTTTTTCCAATCAGGGATCAGGTAAAATCTTACCCCTTCCATGCCTCCCTCAAGCCGGATGCTGTTTACTGCCAGCACGGCGATCAGGGCCAAAAGTCCTATCATCATCGGTTTGCTTATCTTCTCTACACCGTTCTGAAGTCCCAGCGAACATACCAGTGTCCCTGCGACTACGATCACCGCCATCCAAAATCCCATCTGCCACGGATCTGAAAGCATATGATAATACTTTTCAGACACACCTTCTGTATCCAGTCCCTTAAAATCATTGATTAAAAAGCGATAAAAATAGTTTACCATCCATCCGGCCACCGTCGTATAAAACATCATAATCACGTAATTTCCAAATAATGCCACATAACCATGCAGATGCCATTTACTCCCTTGAGGCTCCAATTCCTGATAACAGCCCAATACACTTTTTCTACTGGCTCGTCCCACCGCAAATTCCATTGTTAATGCCGGAGCTCCTACCATTACCAGAAACAACAGATAAAATAATACAAATATCCCACCGCCGTTTTGTCCTGCCACATACGGAAATTTCCAGACATTCCCAATTCCAATCGCACATCCCGCCGAGATTAATATAAAGCCTAATCTGGACTTAAAATTTTCTCTTTTCAATATCCTTCTCCTTTATTTTTCCTTTGCATAAGCTACATATTCCGCTGCGTTTTCCTGAATATGCGTCACATCATCCTTCGTCACCGGCCGGTATACTCTGACAGGATTTCCAAATGCCACAGACCCCTCCGGTATCTCTTTTCCCTCCGGTACCAATGTTCCTGCACCAATAATACAGTTTTTCCTGATCTTTGCTCCATTGAGGATAACGGCCCCCATTCCAATAATACAATCATCCTCGATCGTACAGCCATGAACAATTGCCCCATGTCCCACTGTCACGCCATTACCGATCACTGTCGGAAAGTTATTGTCCACATGTACCACCGCATTATCCTGAATATTGCTCCTCTGTCCAATAGTAATAGATGCCATATCTCCTCTCACCACGGCATTGTACCATACAGACGCTTCCTTTCCCAGACTTACATCCCCTGTTACTACACATCCCGGAAAAAGATAGGCTCCCTCTCCGGTACATATCCATTCCCTGACTATCTCCTTCATATTATAAATTTCCCTTCTTTTCCATTTGGCTCAAAAAGAACAAAACCAGCGTTTTGTCTTTCAAGAATTTCTTCGCAATTTCCTCTTGCTTTCCTCTTCGTCACAGGCATTTTCCTGTATACAAAAAAGATAGTCGGGATCTCATAAAACATGAAATCCCAACTACCTCATCATAACATTATTTCCCCCGATCATGCAACTCTATTTTATTTCCGGATTCTATTATAATATCTTTTTTTGCACAATGCTCATGGACAGATCATAGGAACTTTTTCTCCCGTTTACATACAATGATCCGTATGGATAAGGATTCAGATCCGGGAACCGGCTTACCTTCGGCACCATATGATATTTTTTCCCATAGTGTCTTAAACGTATAACATATCCTTTTTTTGTATTTCTTGCAGCCTTCGGAAGCCGCAGCACAAGCTTTCCGCTTTCTGTCAGCTGATCCGCTCCCACTTTTCTTTTATATATTTTTTCACGGGTGTCCAGAGCGATCACTTCCACACAATATTCTTTCTTGGTAGATTTTCTTTTTTTGTCTTTCCCTTTTTTCCGAAGTATTTTCTTGATCTTTCCGTTTTTGATAATCTTTTTTGTCAGGGCTTTCTCCATCCTGCCCTGCACATCCTTTGATGTGGCTTCATTCCCTTTTACCGCAAAATTTATATATATTCTCTGCTTCTCGCCTTTCAATGTCATACGCCCCTGCTGGATCGTCTGTTCAAACAGTACCGGTTTTTCTGATACACTTTTCCTGATATTTTTCACCTCGTCTACCGGAACAGAATCCGGGTTGTTGCGACAATGATAAATTGTATTTACCTTCGCTGACGGCATTTTGCTGATGATACTTTGTTGAATGAAGATTGTGAAGATCATTATCACAGACATTACTGCCGCCAGACCCATTGTAAGCTTTCTCGTACCTGCCCTCTGCCGAAGCCGCTCCAGACCGGCCAGCAAAAATCTATGATAAAACAGAATGATCCCGTCTGTCATAAGAAGCAGATATATTCCCATAAAACAAACATTATACTTTCTATTGGCCTCCCAAAGTATAAAAAACAAGACAGCACCCAAAAAGGTCAAAGAAATAATGAATGATTCATCAATTTCTTTTTTTCGCAATTGTCCCAATATACTCATCGTCAGAAACATAAATGTCAAGAATCGGAAAGCCTGCATAAACAAAAGATACCAGTCGTTATCATCCCCCATAAAGTACCGGTACAACCCCGGAAAATCACTGGCATACTCTGCCTTGCTGAAACAGTCATCGTCCGATAATGCCCATACACTAAACATCTTTACGGCAACCTGAACACCTACCCCTGAAACTCCCATTCTCGATAAACGCTGTCTGATCCTCTGCACATCAGCGGCACGCTTCTCTGCCTTTGTAGCATAACTGAGCGTATACGCCTCATCCGAGCGTGAAAATCCCCCGGCTGATTCCTGATTCAGCCCCATCATGATCCAATGCTCTATCGGAAACTGTCCTGTCAGCTTATCCTGATCCACATGACGGTCCACAAGCCTGCCACAACCGGCAAAACAACACACGAATACTGCCAGCACGATCAGTGTTTTCCACAAATACTGCTTCTGAAGAAACTTCTGTCGGTTTCTAAACATACAGAGAATACCATAAATCACTACCGCAATAATAGGTATGATCGTCGTAGGCCGAACCCAGTATCCCACAGCCATAACCATCCCAAGCAGCACCGGATATCTCTTTTTTCCATCATTATTTTGCAGATGCCGGCACAAATATATGATCGCCATGACGAAAGGAAAAGAAAGTGTATTGGTATATACGGTCGTAAGCCACACATATGTGGTAGGACAAAGAATAAAAAGTCCCAGCAAAAGATTGGCTGCCGGCAGCCCCTTCCAATTCTTTGCAGTCAGCCAGGACAAAATAATGCCTCCGTCAAGGCAAAGTATGTTTAGCAATACCGTAGGCACCCACACCTTATGGATCCCCATAAAATACAACCATTTATAAAAATAATAAAATACCACTACAATGAAATGATTATTGGGATATCTCTGAAAATAAGCATCCTTCATATTCATCTGACCATGACGTTTCTGGACCATCAAAAGTGCTTCATTCTGCACTCTCGCCGGATCACTGATGGCCATAGGATGAGATACAAACAACAGAAAACCGATCTGAAGCAGCACAAGACTTGTAAACATAACTACCGTGATACGTCTGTCACAGCTGCCAAGCTTCCTCCATCCCAGGAATAAGACAACTGCTGTCAAAAGGGCCATCAACAGCATAACCACAATCGACCCGGCATATGCATTATTAGAATAGAGAATACAATAAATGATCATACCAAATATTGTCATAACACTGAGAATCCCACCGATTCCCGCTGTCAGCCAAAGACAAAATCTCTGACAGCAGTATGCTATATGCTTCATGCTGTTTCACCCCTTTCCTAAGTTACTAAAATTAATATAACTCAAAAAAAGAAAGAAACTCTCAAGTTATTCTTAAGATTTCCTTTCTTTTTCTAAATTATTTATTAATGATATTTATTGTATTATTTCTCGCTCATATAACGATTTACAGCATTTACAAGTGCATCAATGGATGATTTGATGATATCATCATCTGTGCCGACGCCCCAATAAAGCTTCTCCTGACCTGCCGGTTTAATTCCTACATAAGACATTGCCTGAGCATTAGAACGCTTCGAAAGCGCATGCTCCTCATATTCATCCAATGCATAATCCAGATTAAAATACTTCTTAATGGCATGATTTACCGCATTGAGACGTCCATTACCATGTGAATCCACAACTGTCTCTTTACCATCAACAACAATTGTCACCTCTGCACCAATACCATCCTTCTGTTTGAAGTGGCACTCAGATACATCAAATTTCTTCTCAACATCCAGATAAGTTTCTCTGAATACATCCCTCATATCCTCCGGGGACAGCTCTGCATGACGATGATCGGAAACATTTTTCATAAGATATCCGACCTCTTCTTTCATCTTATCCGGCAGGATCAGACCAAAGCTGTTCTTTAATACATAGCTTACACCACCACGACCCGACTGGCTGTTTATACGGATAACATCGGAATCATAGGTACGTCCCACATCTTTAGGATCAATCGGCAGGTACGGAACTGTCCAATACTCACATTTTTTCTCCTCACGGTATGCCATGCCCTTGGAAATAGCATCCTGATGCGAACCGGAAAATGCCGTAAAGACTAATTCGCCTGCATATGGCTGACGCATAGATACCTGCATATTCGTCAGGCGTTCATACGTATCTGCGATCTCCTGCATATTAGAGAAATCAAGCTTTGGATCCACTCCATGGGAAAACATATTCATCGCCATTGTCACAATGTCCATATTACCGGTACGCTCACCATTTCCAAAAAGTGTTCCCTCAATACGATCTGCCCCGGCTAATACGCCCAGCTCAGCAGTTGCCACACCACATCCACGGTCATTATGCGGATGCAGGGAAAGTACGACATTATCTCTGTATTTTAAGTGCTTGCTCACATATTCAATCTGCGTTGCAAATACATGAGGCATTGCATTCTCCACCGTTGACGGTATATTAATGATCGCTTTTGCATCTGCCTGTGGCTGCCATACATCCAAAACAGCATTACATACCTCAACAGCATATTCTACCTCTGTACCGTGGAAACTCTCCGGACTGTATTCAAAACGGATATTTCCCTTTACCTCAGCGGCCAGCTCCTTTAAAAGCTTTGCACCATCTACTGCGATCTTTTTGATCTCTTCCTTTGACTTGCGGAATACCTGCTCTCTCTGTGCTACAGAGGTGGAATTGTAAACATGCACAACTGCGTTCGGAGCTCCATCAACGGCTTCAAATGTCTTGCGGATAATATGCTCTCTCGCCTGTGTCAACACCTGTACCGTTACATCATCCGGGATCAGCTTCCGATCGATCAATGTGCGCAGGAAATTGTATTCCGTCTCAGATGCAGCCGGAAATCCTACTTCAATTTCTTTAAATCCGATCCTTACAAGCATCTTAAAAAATTCCACCTTTTCCTCAAGACTCATCGGTTCGATCAACGCCTGATTACCATCACGCAGATCCACACTGCACCATACCGGAGGCTCTGTAATGCTGTCCTTTTTTACCCAGTCATAGGTTGCCTCAGATGGCATAAAATAACTTTTCTGATACTTTTCAAATCCCTTCATGATTCTAACCCTCCATTTTTAATACTTTTATTCCATTTCTGTCACGGAGTTTTGTCTGCCTTTCAAGCATTCCTCGTCGGCATTCCACTATGTTACGAGCATTTTCCCATACACAAAAAAACCGCCTCTATGCTTAGAGACGGGAGAATATTCTCACGCGGTACCACTCTTATTCATGAAATATATCATGCTCTCACAGGTACAAGAAACAGAATCCAATACCTTTCCCCTGTAACGGTGGGAATCCGTCCAAATCTACTATATTTCAACCGGAAGCTCCAAGGCGAGTTCACTGCTTCACATCAACTGTTTCGCATCAACCAACAGCTTTCTGTATGAGGTTTCCCCAGCTACTATTCCTCTTCTTCGCTTTTGATATCAATTACTATAACACAAACCTTCGCTGTTGGGAACCCCTAATTTGATTTTTTGTCAAATTTACTGTAATATATTTTTCATTATAAAAAATAAAGACGAGGTGGCAATATGTTTTTAGGATTATCCTGGTATTTTATACTGATGGATTTCTATTTATATAGTTTCTTTGGATGGATCTATGAATGTTCTTTCTGTTCTCTGAAAGAGCATAAATTGATCAACCGCGGTTTTCTCATAGGCCCACTTCTGCCTCTTTACGGCTTTGGCGGAACGATCGTATATGTATTTCTGCGGCCGCTTGCCCCCCATCCTTCGCTATTATATTTAGGAGGTATGCTGTTAGCAACAGCCATTGAATATTTTACATCCTGGGGAATGGAAAAATTATTTCATGCCCAATGGTGGGATTACAGTCAGGATCCATATAATTATGAAGGGCGTATCGCCCTTGTACCATCGATGTTTTGGGGATTTCTGTCTCTGCTCGCCTTTGACTTTCTGCAACCTGCCGTTACATCCATTATCGATCGTATCCCACAGCAGACAGGTGTATTGCTGTTGGTCATAATCACAGCAGTGGCAGCTCTTGATCTGATCTATACAGTGATCACCACTCTCAATTTCCGGAGTCAGCTGGAAAACCTGTACCATATCCGGGATGAACTGGTCGCACAATTATCAGAGGAACGTTTCTCCTCCCTGCGGCAGATCATTTTTTCCAGACTGCATACTCAAAATGAACGTGCAGAAGGATTTTTGAAGCATCTTGAAGAATTAAAGGCTGCTCACTCCGGTGAAGACTCCAGGCTTGCGGAGATTGAACAGCGTTTCAAGGAATACAGGGAACGCCATATTTCTTTCCAAAAAAAGAATCCTTTCCTAGGAAACAAACGTATCATGCAGGCATTTCCTACACTAAAATTCATTCCGCAGGCAGCACATAAAGCAGGCCATAAACGCATGGCTGTCCGCCTAAAAGATTTTCTGCTGCAGGCAACGGACAAAGAACATTCTGAATCATAATGTATATCAGCTTTTTCAATGACTGTTCACCACTGTGTGGACATTTTCTAAAAAAGGGCAAAACCAGCGTTTTGCCCTCCAAGAATTGCTTCGCAATTCTCGTTGGCTTCCCACTATGTTACGAGCATTTTCCTATACACTAAAAAAGCTCCGGCAGACAAAACTTCTGCCGGGGCTTTTTATTATCTTGTATATGATCTGTTTATTTTCCTTTACAGATGAAGAACCCGCTCCTTGATCTCCTGAGTCCTTCCCTGATTCCAAAACTGTGTCCCAATATATCCACAGGTTCGTCTCGCTACATTCATTTTGTTCTGATCTGTATTTCCACAATTCGGACACTGCCAGATCAGTTTTCCATCTTCATCTGTAACGATCTGAATCTCTCCATTATAGCCACATTCCTGACAATAATCACTCTTTGTATTTAACTCCGCATACATAATATGATCATAAATATACTGCATGACACTTAATACAGCATCTATATTATCAGTCATATTCGGCACTTCCACATAACTGATCGCCCCTCCCGGAGAAAGCTCCTGGAATTGTGCCTCGAATTTTAATTTTTCAAAGGCATCTATAGGCTCCGTTACATGAACATGGTAACTGTTTGTAATGTAATTTTTGTCGGTAACTCCCTTGATCACACCAAACCGTTTCTGAAGACATTTTGCGAATTTGTAGGTAGTTGATTCCAACGGCGTACCATACAGACTGAAATCAATATTTTCTTCTTTTTTCCATTTTGCACACGCCTCATTCATTCTCCTCATAACTTCCAAGGCAAACGGTGTCGCACTTGGATCGGTATGAGACTTGCCTGTCATATATCTGGTACATTCACAAAGCCCTGCATATCCCAGAGAGATTGTCGAGTATCCTCCATACAAAAGCTTATCGATCGCCTCTCCTTTTTTGAGCCTTGCAAGTGCCCCGTACTGCCACAAGATCGGTGCTACATCAGACGGCGTCCCCTTGAGACGATTATGACGATACATTAAAGCCTTCTTGCATAGTGCCATTCTCTCATCAAATATATCCCAGAATTTTTCCATATCTCCACCGGAGGAGCAGGCAATATCAACCAGATTTACAGTAACCACGCCCTGATTAAAACGTCCATAATATTTCGGTTTATTATTTTCATCCACATAAGGAGTCAGGAAAGACCTGCAGCCCATACATGGATAGCAGTGTCCCTCTCCATTTTTGTCAACCTTTAATTCGAGCATTTTCTTTTCGGATATGTAGTCCGGTACCATCCTTTTTGCCGTACATTCAGCAGCCAGTTTTGTAAGATACCAGTACTTACTCCCCTCTTTGACATTATCCTCCTCAAGGACATAGATCAATTTTGGAAATGCCGGTGTAATATATACACCTTTCTCATTTTTTACACCCAGAATCCTTTGTTTTAATATTTCCTCTGTTACCAAAGCCAGATCATCCCTGACCTTCCCTTCCGGCACCTCGTCCAGATACATAAATACCGTAACAAAGGGAGCCTGACCGTTTGTTGTCATCAATGTAATGACCTGATACTGGATCATCTGCACACCCTTTTTGATCTCATCTAAAACACGCAGCTCTGCGACCTTATTTATCTGGTCATCTGTCGCTTCCACACCAGATTCCTCAAATTCCTCTCTCACAATACGACGAAATTTCTGACGGCTGACGTCGACGAAAGGTGCCAGATGTGCCAGACTGATACTCTGTCCGCCATATTGTGAACTGGCAATCTGTGCGATGCTCTGCGTCGCTATATTGCAGGCTGTCGAAAAACTCTTCGGAGTCTCGATCGCTGTCTCACTGATCACCGTACCATTTTGCAGCATATCCTCCAGATTGACCAGACAGCAATTATGCATATGCTGTGCAAAATAATCAGAATCATGAAAATGGATGATCCCCTGCTCATGTGCATGGACAATATCCTCCGGCAGCAGGAAACGTTTTGTGATATCCTTGCTGACCTCTCCTGCCATATAGTCTCTCTGGACGCTGTTTACCGTAGGATTTTTATTGGAATTTTCCTGCTTTACTTCCTCATTATTACACTCCAGAAGACTGAGGATCTGATCATCTGTCGAGTTTGATTTTCTGACCAATGCTCTGGTATATCGGTAAGTAATATACTTTCTGGCCAATGCAAAGGCTCTCTTATTCATGATCTGATTCTCTACCATATCCTGAATTTCCTCCACATTCGGCGAACGCTTCATTTCAAGACACATCTGCTCGACATTGTCTGATATCTCCTGAATCTGCTGCAAAGAAAGGCGTTCACTTGTCGGAACCTCCTTATTCGCCTTGGTGACAGCTGCCGTGATCTTTGTTATATCAAACACTGTCTCTGTCCCACTTCTTTTAATAATCTTCATTTTCCTCAACCTGCCTTACATCAAAATAATCAAGCGGTATGCTCCGCTTCCACATCCCATAAAAAATTATCTTCATAACGTAATAAAACCGCAGCTTTTTTCCTAAGCCACGGTTTCCATGTTAGCATATATAAAAATATGTGTCAATAGAAAAACGACGATATATTGTGTTCTACAAACGTCTAACTACCATATATAGTGTGCTATCTTTCATTCTCCCTATTTCTGCCTATCTGCCTGTCTGCCTATGCTTCCCGGCTGTCCAGGTCTTTCTGCAGGGTTTCCAGATAATGTATAAACACTTCTCCCTGCACCCGGATCCGATAATCCTGATCCAGTTCTTCGCGTCGAAAGCTCTTTCTCCCTCCCGTCTGTGCTCTGTTCCAAAATCTCATCATATCTCTGTAAGGGACATAATAATACTCTCCACATTCACCAAAATAAATGATCAGAAAAGAAATCCCTTCCTGTTCTTCAAATTCTGTCATAAATGTGACCTGATGCTCATGAATATTCTGAATGGGAAATGTTTCCGCAGCACATTCCTTTGCATCAAAGCAAATGGGGATTCCCTGAACATTTCCTAAATAGTCTACCGTACTTTTCTGTTCAAAATATGCCAGCGTGATATGATGGTGCTCCTTATCAAACTCCATCGGTGTGATCGGTGTCGGTATCTTCTGCACCAGTGCAAGCTTCTCCCTGCGGTATCTCTCATTTGTCATATTCAGCGATTCCTCCAGCATAGAGCCTCGAAGCCCTCTGGAATTCCATGATGCCATATAAATCCTCCTAACGTCCTGATAACTCCCTGATTATCCCGGCAAATTTGTCCGGCAGTTCTGCCTGAAAAGAACGTCCTCTATACGGCTCCGGCAGATAATCCACGGAGGAAAAATTTAACTGCCACGCATGAAGCAGCTGGCTTCGAATACGAAATTTCTTTTCCAGTCTGCCATCCCGGTATCCATACTTTGAATCCCCGACTACCGGATGACCGATGCTTGCCAGATGTGCTCTGATCTGATGGGACTTTCCCGTGATCAGATGGATCCGCAGAAGAGTAAATTCCTCTCCCTCCCATTCCAGATTTTGAACCGGCTTATACTCTGTCTCTATTTCCACTGCCCCATTTTCAGGTCTTTTTGATATTGCCACTTTATTTCTTTTCTCATCTTTTTTTAAATATCCATGAAGAAGCTGTTGCCCTTTTACCGCTCCATGTACCAGACAGAGATAATATTTCTGCAGGTCTCTCTGACGAAACAGTCTGTTCATCCATTGGAGACCCCGGATACTCAGCCCGGCCACCACCAGTCCGCTTGTATTTCTATCCAGACGATTGCAGATTCCGGGATGAAATGCTACCACATCCCCTCCGTTATCCGACATATGATCCTCCAGCCACTCAACCAGAGAATAGTCCTGCTTGTCCGCTTTTTGGGACAACACTCCCACCGGCTTGTTAAGTACCAGAATGTTCTCATCCTCATAAATTATGGGAATATCCATTTTCTTTTTATATTTTTTTTCTTCACTCCGTTTTTCTTTTTTACATTCCCGAAAACCATCAATGGTATCATCCGACAAATATAATGTAATCTCATCACCTGCTGTCAGTTTTTCTGAACCGTCTGCCTTCTTTCCATTAAGCTTGATATTCTTTTTGCGCAGCATTTTATAAAAAAAACTTCTAGGTGCTGCCGTCATATATTTCGCCAGCATTCTGTCAAGCCTCTGGCCCTCTTCCCGGACACTTACCTTCAATACACGCATGAAATTGTCTTCCTTTCATAGGATTCCTTATTAGCAAGCCTTATTTCACTCTTTTATAAGCGGCACCTTTTTATACGATCAGGGATCTCAGATACGAATCAACTCTCTCAGCATCCTCCTCACTTACCTGCCTTAGCTGCATCCTCTCTACCTCTTTCAAAAATAATTTCTCGCTTGTTACGATCTGTACCTGAAAGTCTCCCCATTGATGCACTCCATTTGTAAGATATTCCCTTATATATGACACATCCTGTCCGCTTTTTCCCACCAGGGCGATCACATGCCCCGCCCCTACCACTGCAAAGTCCAGATTCATCACCTTGTCCGGCGAAGTAATGACCAGATCCGTATACAGTTTCAGATCCTGCATGCCATTTACCTCTATACTATTTAATGCTCTCTCATACCGTTCACTGCTGACACTGTGATATGGAAATAATACGATCAGCGCGACCAGCTGCTTTGCCCAGGGAAGTACACACAAAATCGCCAATACGGTAAATATATTGGCACGGGACATTTTATTCAATAAAAGTCCCACTGCAAAGATGGCTAATGCGATCAATATGATCACCACAACCATAATAATCTTTCTTTTTTTCTTTTTATTGATATAACCAAAACTTCCTTTTTCTATCATTATATGAACCCTTCCTTTCTGCTCACCTTTTACATCATTCTCCATCCGGGATAATATTTATTTTTGAGATTTCCTCTTCCGTCTCCCTTGCACCAGCCAAGAGCAAACCCATCCACACAAAGCAGCACATACCCCTTCACAGGCCTGTCCGTCTGTATTGTTTCTCCCTTCAGATACCTTATGACTCTTTCATCCGATGACATAAGATTTATGTTCTCAATATAATCTTCCTTTTTCATTGCCAATGCCAGCTGCGGTGACGGTTCAAACCTTCCTTTTTTATCTGTTCCGAAAATCACACCGGCAGATACGATCCGTAATCCTGACAGATCTCTGATTTCCTGTGTGCCGACCAGATATGTATCCTTTTTACGATACATATTTTCACCGACAGTGCTTTCTGAAAATGTTCCCTGTGACGAAAGATTCTTTTGAAACTCCCTGATCTCCTTTTCCATATCCTGTTTTGCGGACTTATTCAGAGATCCCTTTCGTTTATTTCCTTTTTTTCTATGTTGACTCTTTTGTTGATCCCAAACTTCCTCAGTTGTATGTCCCAAAATCCGGTCTGTAACGGATTCCGCCATTCTATGCTCCTCCACTCCTCCGCTTTTATGCAGCAGGGCGGCAAAATGGCCCTCTCCTCCGGCTCTATGTGGAAATATTCTGACACACCGTTTTAATTCTTCTCTGCCATTTTCTATAAGATCCGGTCTGCCTTCTGAATACTCCGGATATCTTGTCACCTCACAGATTTCCATATCCGGATGCTTGTCCAGATATTTCTGAAGCACTGCCTCATCTTCCATAGTCGAAAATGTACATGTGGAATATACCATATATCCTCCCGCTTTCAATAACACATATGCACTTTCTAAAATCTCTGACTGTATCCGGGCATAATATTCCGGTCCATGTTCCAGCCAGCTTTTCACCATTGCCGGCTCTCTCCTGAACATCCCTTCTCCTGAGCACGGTGCATCGATCAGCAGCTTATCAAAATATCCCGGCAAAGCCCGGGCCAGATGCTCCGGAGTCTCTGCCGTCACCACTGCCTGACGTGCTCCTGCCACCTGCAGATTCTTTGCCAGAGCCATCGCACGGGATACACTGATATCATTTGCTATCAGCAGTCCGGTATTATGAAGCTTCGCTGCCAGCTCTGTGGCTTTTCCACCGGGTGCTGCACACAGATCCAGGACCCGGTCCTCCTCATTGACCGGCAAAAGCTGTGCCGGTATCATGGCACTCGGCTCCTGAATATAATAAAGTCCTGCATAATAATAGGGATGTTTCGATGGCACATCCCTATGGGTATCATAATAAAATCCTTTCGGATTCCAAGGCACCTGCGCTATCTCAAAAGGACATAATTTTCGAAAATCCTCTATGGATATCTTATTGGTATTAATGCGCAGTGCCGTTGCAGATTCCATTTCCATACTTTTAATATAGTCCTGATACTCCGCTCCCAGCATTTCCTTCATATTATCTAAAAATTTCTGTGGTAGTTTGGCTGTCATTTTCTGTCTCTCCCAGTCGATACATTAGTTCAGGCTCTGTGCACGATAAGACTCTGATAAAACATCCAGCTGCCTGTTAAACCGTTCCAATAATGCAACATCATCGGACTGATATACCCTGAAAAATTCGTCCTGTATCTTTCCGACTTCTCTTTTGTTCATTGTACGATACAGATTTTCAATATTGTTCAAAATGTCACTCACAATGCTTGCTCTTCGTCTGTTAGAATTCTGTGCATCCATAATGTCATCACGCACGGAAGACATTTCCATATCTAATGCATCTACTGCTCTGGCTGCACGCAAAAGACGTCCCCTTACCTCTTCCGGCATCTTTCCTTTATATTTGTACTGAAGCGAATGTTCTATGATCGCCCAAAAATTCATGGCAAGTGTACGTATCTGAATTTCTACTTCAAGATTTTTGGGTCCGTTTATAGTCTGTACTGTATAATATACGATCATATGATAACTGCGATATCCGCTTTCTTTGCTGTTTGTAATGTAATCTTTTTCTTTCTTGATGATCATATCGCTTCTCTTGCGGATGATCTCTACAACTTTTTCAATATCCTCCACAAACTGGCAGATGATCCGGATTCCGGCAATATCTTCGATCTTTTCTTCCAATTCCTCCAACGGTACTGCTTTTCGCTGGCATTTTTCTAAAATACTCGATATCTTTTTTACACGGCCACTGACCTGAACGATCGGACAGTATATTTCTGCATTATGATGTTCCTGGATCATATGTTCAAATTTCACCGTCAGTTCATCAACGGCCTGACGGTAAGGATCTAATATCTCCCGCCACAACTGAATCTCCATAACTGTTTCATCCCCTTTATCATTACTTTTTCTTTTCAAGATACCTCAGCAAAAAATAAGGATCCACACTCCGTTCTTCTCCATCCCGGTCATAATATATCCCAAAATGAAGATGCACGGGGAATCTGCCTCTGGTCCCTTCCTCCCCATAACCGGTATCTCCCATATAGCCTAACAGCTGTCCTGCCTGTACCTTATCTCCTTTTTGCAGACCGGAGGCATAATGATCCAGATGCGCATAGTAATAATAAATTCCTGATGCACTTCTGATGCCTATCCGGTATCCTCCCAACTCCAGCCATCCCATCTGCTCCACCGTACCATTGGAGACAGACTGCACTTTCAGCCTGCCAGCCCCGGCGTGAACAGCCATAATATCTATTCCCTCATGTTTCCTGCTGCCACCATATGTGCGCCCTTCTCCATAACCATCATCAAATCCCCATATTTCTGATGCATGTTTTAAATCTCCCCTGACCGGGAAATATCCGGCCTCCCGGATCAGATTGGCAGTCAGCCTGTCAGCCCCCTGCTCCTGCAGACCCTCTTGGATATGCCGGACAGCCTCCATATTCTCCTGCCAGCCGGCCACATAACCGGCACACAAGACATCCGTATACAAAATCAAGAGCATACCACACAGGATAATGATCGGATAATATTTTTTGACATGGTATTTTATATGCGTCCTCATGGACGTTCCTCCTTATGGGATTTTTCCCAAAGGTCTCTTTTCATCTATACGGTTTATTTATTCAAATTATACCATATCCGGCTGCTGATAGCAAAGCCCGTGGGGGCTCTCCATCCTCTGTTTACATATTTCTCGATTTATCTGCGCATGCCTTCATACATTCCATAATACTGCTGCGAAATCCCTTTTCCTCCAGCTTGCATACTCCCGCAATTGTTGTTCCTGCCGGCGAACATACCATATCTTTTAACTCGCCCGGATGCTTTCCTGTCTCCAGCACCATCTTGGCACTTCCCAGAACAGACTGTGCCGCAAATTGATATGCCTGTGCTCTTGGCATTCCTTCTGCTACTGCCGCATCTGCCATAGCCTCAATAAACATAAATACATATGCCGGTGAGCTTCCACTCACTGCAACAACAGCGTCCATCAGTCTTTCTTCAATCACTTCAGCCTTTCCAAATCCTCTAAATAATGCACAGACTCTCTCTGTCTCCTCACTGCTAACAAGCTCTCCGGGACATAATGCAGTCACTGCCTCTCCTACTAATGCCGGTGTATTTGGCATGGTACGGATTAATTTTACCGGCTTCCCAAAGGTTTCCCTGAGCCAGGCAAGAGATCTGCCCGCCACAATGGTCACAACGATCTGTTTCTCCGTGATCTCATCTCTGATCTCATTGATCACCTTTTCACAATAAATTGGTTTTACCGCAATTATTACAATGTCTGCCTTTGCGACCTCTCTGTTATCCAATGTTGTCTTTATTCCAAACTGTCCTGCCACTTTATCAGCTGTCCCCTGTGTTGCGGAGGACGCAATGATCTCCTCTTTCTGCAGAAGCTGCTTTTGCAGCATCCCTCCTATCATTGCCTTTGCCATATTTCCTGCTCCAATAAATCCAACCTTCATCATAATTATCCTCCTTTTTAATTCCATGCTGTGAGCTGCATTGCATCTAAAAATTCCTGCTGAAATTTTTCCTGCTGTGCCAGTTCCACATGACCTGCATTTTCACCTGCCTGTTCCAGCTTTTCCAAAAAGTCCTCCTCCAAAAGAGCCTTTGCTGCTCCCTGTCCGGCTGCATTTCCGACAACCTGTATTTTTTCCGGATCAATATTTGGAAATAAACCGGTTGCTATTGCATTTTTTTTCGTTATATGACCTCCAAATACCCCGGCAATATATAACATATCAACCTTCTCTAAAGCAATTTTTTCCTGCCAGAGTAAAATACGGATCCCTGCCTGAACTGCTGCCTTAGCCAGTTGAAACTGCCGTACATCCTGCTGTGTCAGAAGCACCAGTTTCCCATCTTCTCCATCAAACAGACAAAAGCCCTCCTGAGACATTCTCGCTTTCAGGAAATCCGGCAGACACTCTGATTCCGCCTCTTCTCCTGTCAGCAGATAACCGTCACGCCGGATCACACCACACTGACACAATGCAGCCACAGCGTCAATAAGCCCTGAACCACAGATGCCCCTGACCGGCAATCCACTCTTGCCACTCCGCCCCGAATCCGCAATAACATCAAGTATTATATTACCACTCTGCTTTGCGATCCGCACTCCTGCTATCGCTCCCGGTTCTCCTCTCATCCCCTGAAATATCTGGGCTCCCTCAAAGGCAGGTCCCGCCGGTGCCGAACAGGTCAACAGCTTCCCCCTCACACTTAATGCGATTTCTGCATTTGTCCCTATATCTACTGCCAGTACGATATTCTGCGTTTCCGGAAGTTCCAATGAGGTCAGCATAGCTACGGCATCTGCCCCTACATGTGCATCAGCTCCTGCAGGAACAACAAATTCCGTGCCCGTCATTTTCTCCATATTCATATCCTGTCCCAGGCATTTATAATTTCCCTGATAAGCCGGCTTGAACGGACTCCCAGCCAGACCGGAAGTATCTTTACCCAAAAAAATATGACACATGGTAGTATTTCCTACCACAACCGCCTTCTTGATCTCGCAAAGTCCACATATTCCCCGGCACAGACTGACAGCCATATCCTGTATCTGATCTCTTATAAGCTGCTCCAATTTTTCCTGCCGTCCCTGCGAACAATGCATCAGCCGCATCATTACATCTGCTCCCATCAGGGTTTGCCTGTTCTTTTGCTGCAGCTCTGATATTTTCTTTCCGGAAACAATATCATACAATGCCATGACTACTGTTGTAGTTCCTATATCCACAGCAAGACCATATATCACATTGTCTAAATGAATATTTTTTATTCCTTCTTCCTCCCGAAAACTCTTGTCTGTTTTGCTGCTATCCTCTGCAGCCCGCACAATCTGCATTTCTTCACCTCGATCCGGAATACAGTGCCTGAAGCACTGCCTTTACTACCAAAATAACCTGACTGTTTTTTCTCACACTTTAGCAGGTAATTTTTCTATAAAGCGAAAATCGCCACGGATCAGATCCATGACGATTTCTAATTCTGATATAGCAACAATAAACCTGCTGATACTTTTAGTTATTTGCGTATCAGAATTTAATATTCGCTGCACTGGCTCATAGGCAATAAGTAACTGCTATATTCACTTATCATTTATGATACCAGATATTGTTGTGTCTACTTTGCATAATCGGTAACTCTGGATTCCCGGATCACATTTACCATGATCTGACCCGGATATTTTAATTCAGACTCTATCTGCTTGGAAATATCCCTCGCCATAAGTACCATATCATCGTCACTTACCTGACTCGGTACGACCATTACACGCACCTCACGTCCAGCCTGAATGGCATAGGATTTCTCTACGCCTTCATAGCTATTCGAAATATCCTCTAACTGTTTTAATCTGTTTGTGTAGGTTTCCAGTGTCTCTCTGCGTGCACCCGGTCTGCCCGCAGAAATTGCATCTGCAGCCTGAACGAGACATGCGATAATTGACTCCGGCTCTACATCACCATGGTGTGCTTCCACGGCATTGACAATAACCTTTGATTCTTTATATTTGCGGCACAGATCTGCACCGATCTGGATATGAGTTCCCTCAACCTCCTGATCGACTGCCTTTCCTATATCATGTAATAAACCAGCCCGCTTAGCAATACGCACATTCTCTCCAAGCTCTGCCGCAAGCAGCCCTGACAAATGTGCGACTTCGATGGAATGCTTTAAAGCATTCTGACCGTAACTGGTTCTGAACTTCATTCTCCCCAACAGCTTGATCAACTCAGGATCAATTCCGTGAACACCTACTTCTAATGTAGCAGCCTCACCTTCCTCGCGGATCATGGATTCCACTTCTTTCTTTGCTTTCTCCACGGTCTCCTCAATACGTGCCGGATGAATACGTCCATCTACAA
Source organism: Lachnospiraceae bacterium (assembly GCA_022774505.1). Classification (GTDB taxonomy): domain Bacteria; phylum Bacillota; class Clostridia; order Lachnospirales; family Lachnospiraceae; genus Jutongia. The sequence continues at coordinate 52,784 of JALFLW010000067.1, read as the reverse complement.
TAAGCTTTTCAAGAGCAACACGTGCAACCTCACGTCTGACTCCATCAAATGCCGATATAATAACCGCCTCCGGTGTATCATCAATGATCAGATCAACACCTGTCAGCTGTTCTAAAGTACGGATATTACGTCCCTCTCGACCAATGATCCGTCCCTTCATCTCATCGTTCGGCAACTGAACAACAGATATCGTAGTTTCTGCAGCGTGATCAGCCGCACAACGCTGAATCGCATTAACTACATAATCCTTTGCTTTCTTATCAGCCTCTTCCTTTGCCTTCCGATCCAGTTCTTTTACAAGAACTGCCGTTTCATGTTTTACTTCTTCCTCAACAGATTTTAAAAGATATTCTTTCGCTTGTTCAGAAGTCAAGCCGGAAATTTCTTCAAGCTTATGGAGATTTTCTTCTTTTGCATTCTCCAGCTCTGCTTTGAGAGCATCAAGACCTGCGTCTTTTTTATTAAGCGCAGCTTCTTTTCTTTCCAGCTGTCCTGATTTTTTATCCAGAGATTCCTCTTTCGACAATACTCGTTCTTCATATCGCTGAAGTTCTGCACGGCGTTCCTTGGATTCGCGTTCAATTTCATTTTTTGTCTTGATCGCTTCTTCCTTTGCCTCAAGCAATGCTTCGCGCTTTGTGGTTTCTGCATTTTTAAGAGCATCATCAACAATCTTTTTGGCTCTGTCCTGTGCAGATCCAAGCTGCTGCTCTTCTGACTTAATATAATTGTTCACAGCCACTTTTTTTGTAACAAGCGCGGTAACGATAATCCCAACCAATAGAACAACAATAGCAATAATAATATATGCTACTGGTGACATCGAATAGGACACCTCCTTATATGATTTCGTTGTATATTTTATGCACAATACAACGATTTAATTTTATACTTTTTTAAGGAATATGTCAAGCAGATTACAGATAGCTTCTCAGCTCCTCTGCCTTATCGGTCTGCTCCCATGGAAGTTTTAAATCGTTTCTTCCAAAATGTCCATATGCCGCTGTCTGTTTGTAAATCGGACGACGCAGATCCAGCATTTTGATAATACCGGCCGGACGCAGATCAAATTTTTCACGGACAATCTCTACCAGCTTCTGATCATCCAGTCTGCCGGTTCCAAAGGTATCAACCATGATCGAGGTCGGCTGTGCCACACCGATAGCATACGATAACTGTATCTCACAACGTTTTGCCAGTCCGGCTGCCACAATATTTTTTGCGACATATCTTGCCGCATATGCTGCAGAACGATCCACCTTCGTACAGTCTTTTCCGGAAAATGCTCCACCGCCGTGACGGGCATATCCACCATATGTGTCAACTATGATCTTCCTTCCGGTAAGACCGCTGTCACCGTTTGGACCACCGATAACAAAACGTCCTGTCGGATTGATAAATACTTTCGTTGTATCATCTATAAGCTGTGCGGGAACCACCGGATCGATCACATATTTGCGAATATCTTCATGAATCTGCTCCTGTGTAACATTCTCTGCATGCTGTGTCGAAATTACGACCGCATTGATATGAACCGGCTTTCCATTTTCATCATATTCCACAGTAACCTGACTTTTTCCATCTGCTCTGAGATAAGCAAGCGTACCATCCTTGCGGACCTTTGTAAGCTGCTTCGTCAACTTATGTGCCAGAGAAATAGCGTAAGGCATAAGCTCCGGTGTTTCGTCCGTAGCATATCCGAACATCATTCCCTGATCTCCTGCACCGATAGCCTCCAGCTGTTCATCAGACATATCATTTTCTCTTGCTTCGAGAGCCTTGTCCACACCCATGGCAATATCCGGCGACTGAGAATCTAAAAGAACCTTCACACGGCAGGTATCACAATTAAATCCCTTTTCATCCGCATCATATCCTATCTCGCGAATGGTCTCTCTTGCAATCTTCTCATAATCTACTTTTGCTTTTGTTGTAATCTCTCCCATGATCAAAACATAATCTGTTGTGATCGCAGTTTCGCATGCCACACGGCTCATGGGATCCTGTTCCATCAATGCATCCAAAATACCATCTGAAATATTATCACAGATTTTGTCCGGATGTCCTTCAGTTACTGACTCAGATGTAAATAATCTTTTCTCCATCATGTACCTCCTAAATAAATAAGTGCAAAACCAGCGTTTTGCACTTTGGTTTCCCTCTACGCTACAAGCATTCTCCCATACCCTTAAAAAGTGCAAAACCAGCGTTTTGCACTCTGGTTTCCCTCTACGCTACGAGCATTCTCCTATACTCTAAAAATACTCTAAAAAAAAAATCCATCAAAAGACGGACTTGATTCACTCAACTCCTCTTATTGTTCGATTACTCGCTCAGATTGGCACCTTCCTCACAATGGGGGTTGCCGTGGTTTCACAGAGCCTTCACTCTCCACCACTCTTAATAAGAGTTCGTTCTATTCACTTTTCTTATCTATCATACACTTACTTGTTCTATCCGTCAAGGATTATTTTTATCATTTTGCTTTCAATTTTCCGGACTTTCCTTTGTCTGCTCCCAAAAGGCTTTTCGCTGCTTTTCCATGAACGGTAAAAGAGCTGTCTCTGCAACCGCAGAAACAGCTCTTTACTGACATTTTATTCTCAGAGGGGGGAATTAGTAATGCATGATATCAAAATATCATTTAGGTCACATTACTAATTATTAGTATACCCAAACTGGAATAAATTGCAACCCTAATTTACCAATTTTTTCATTTTATTTTTTAATTTTTACTTTTTTAATATTACTCCATTTTCCATATACTTTTTTTCCGTCAACATTCGTATATGCACGGACTTTTACAGCATATTTTTTCTTTTTCTTCAGCTTCGTGATCTTTATGGAAGTCTTAGTCGTGTTTTTCTTTTTCTTGCCATAGACTACCTGATATCCCTGAACACCACTGATCTTTTTCCACTTTACTTTTATGGATTTCTTCTTTATGTTCTTGGCCGAAGTCAGTTTGACCTTTGGTGCTGTTACGATCAGCCTGCATGTTGCCGTCTGAGAACCATCAGCGGTTTTTGCCACAATATTACATACACCTATCTTAACTGCTTTCACAACACCATTTGATACTGTTGCAATTGTATCATCACTGCTGGTCCATAATACTGTCTGGTCAGCATCTGCCGGTGTCACCGCAGCTGTCAATGTCACTGTTCCACCCTTTGTCACCTTCTTAGTAGATGCTGACAGTACAACTGCCGTCGGCACTGCGGTTATCCGCACAGTACATGTTGCTGATTTTCCATCTGCTGTTGCAGTTATTGTCACTGTTCCAACCGCAATTCCCTTAATCGTGCCGGAACTGCTTACTGTAGCTATCTTTTCATCACTGGAAGTCCATGTTACGGATTTGTCCGTTGCATCCTTTGGCAATGCCGTTGCTGTCAATGATAACGTGGCATTGACATTGATCGTTGCCTCCGTCTTATCCAAGGTCACAGATTCTACCGGCTGCTTTACGATCACACGACATACAGCCGTCTTTCCGTTAATTGTTTTCACTGTGATATTTGTAGATCCCAGAGCTTTTGCTGTAATAATTCCTCCGGCTACAGTTGCTACATCCTGATTGCTGCTGATCCATGTCAGACTCTGGCTTGCATCTGCCGGCAGCACTGTTGCAGTAAGACTGCTCTGTTCACCAACATTGATCTTCAGTAATTCCTGTGATAATGTTACAGAATCTGCTGCCTTCGTTACTGTCACCTCATAAGAGTCTGTTTTTCCATCTACCGTAGTCGCCGTAATTGTCGCTTTCCCTGCAGACACGGCTGTCACACGGCCTGCTTTCACCGTAACAATATTTTCATCACTGGATGACCAGGTCACACTGCGGTCTGATGCATTCTCCGGCAGAACCTCGGTCTTTAGATCAACCGTCTGTCCCGTATACATCTCCGCCTTTGATTCCAGGATCTTAACAGAATCCGTATGTGTTTTTACCAAAACCGTACATTCTGCATATATACCACTCTCTGCCACTGCACGGATCGATACAGCTTTAGAAGAAGCCTTTAGTGGCGTTACCACGCCATCCTCTGATACAGAAGCCACTGTCGGATCACTGCTGGACCATGTTATCTTATCCTGCGTCTCAGCCGGCAGTACAGAAGCAGTCAATTTCACCGGAGTATCTCCGACAAATAAAGTCAGTTTGCTCTCAGATAATTCCACGGAGCTTGCCGGTGGAACATATCCCTTCTCTACCCTGATCGATGCGGAATCGCTTCTTCCGCTGATCAGACTTGTTACCGTGATCGATGCACTTCCCTCTGCGACCGTCGTTACCTCTCCTGTAACCGGGTCAACAGTTGCCACTTCCTCATTGCTGGAAGTAAATCTCCAGATATCGCCCAAACCTTTATTCTTTTCTTCCTGTAAGAGTTTGGCATTTTCCTCACTATACCGGGTCTCATCGACTTTCAGTGTGAACTTTTCTCCGATATCATAGCCCGGATTACATTTGGACAGTGAAATCCGATCCATCGGAATACGGACTTCTACATCACACTCTTTTACCTCACCGGAACTTGTCTTTACCTGCACCTTAGCAGTCCCCGGATTTCCCGGAAGCAGATCTGCCTTGATAATTCCCTGTTTCTCCCCACTCGGGCTCTGTGTATTAACCGGTGCTGAGGTTGCTGATATCTGAAGGATATCCTTATACATATCATTTACAGCCCATTCCGCTGTATCTGTGGTGTCCTCACTGCTATCTTCTGCCTGATAAGACGCACTGAGTGTCACCAGATTCTGAGAACCATATGCCAGATAAAGCATGTGCTTTCCTGCGATCTCGATCAGCTTATTGGCTGAAAATTCAATCTTTTCTTTGTCAATCGGATTACCTGTGACATTGACTGTATATATCTGTGAAACCTGTAATGTCAGTGCTGCATCATTGATTGACTGGTTATTTTCCTCAGCCTCTATGTCTCCTGCCAGATTTATGTCACCGGAAACAACAAGATTTACCGGCTTATTCGGATCCTTTGGTGTCATCTTCTTACCATAAAGCATTAACGGCTTATAGGTTTCCGTGTTTTTATCAAGTCCTCCGGATGCCTTTACATATTCATTTGAATCATTTGATCCATCTTCATCCTTTGCAATGAGATATTTCTCCTTACCTGTCTGATCTTTATCCTCTACCGTCACTGTGAGATCCTTATATCGGAAATTCTTTACACAATTGAATCCCAGTTCATTCTCCTGCCCCAGATAGATGTTTTTGCTTCTGTTTTCCGGTGCAGATTTCACGGTAATATTGCGTTTTGCATAACCTGCCACTCCCGAGAATAATGTCGTTGCCCATTCTGCCGAAAGCGGAATATCGATTGCCTCAAGATTATATGTATTGCCAAAAGCATTTTCATTAATCTTTGTTGTATTCTTGGAAACCTTGATATTCTTCAGATTATAGCAGTTATTGCAGACATTTCCCGGAATTTCTTTCAGACTCTCCGGAAACTGGATTTTCTCTATATTAGACTCCTGAAAAGCATTATTCCCAATTGTTTTCAAGTTGATCGCATACTGAAAATCTACATTTTTTAATCCCTTTTCATACTGCTTATAATAATTTACTGTCTTGCCGGTACTTCTGGAAGTTACCTGTTTGCTTATCTCCTGTGCTGTATGAGCAAATGCCGAATTTCCAATCGTCTCTAAGGTCGATGGGAATACGATTTCCGATAAGCTCTTACAATAGTCAAATGCATTATTTCCAATTGATTTCAGGGCTTTCTTTGGAAGAGCCCCTCCTACTTTGCCATCAGAAGAACAGATTCCTTCCAATGCATAACACTCACTAAAAGCATTATTTCCAATCGTCTCAAGCTCCGCCGGAAGCTTAACTTTCTTTAATCCCACAAATTCTGCCGGTTCCAGCTTTTCTTCTCCGAGCTGTCCTTTTTGTCCACTTGGCAAAGGCGTTGGTGTGATCAGATATGGATTATCATTATCTTTTCCACCCTTTAATGAATCTTTTCCTTCATTATATGGATAAGAACCACAGCCATAGCAGACATTTGCCGGCAGCTCTTTAATGCCGTCACCAAAATATATTTCCTCTACCATCTGGCATTTCTGAAATGCTCCCTCTCCAATAGAAGTTACTGAATCAGGTATATTTACTACTTTGAATCCACCTACCGGAATTTTGATGAAACAATATTTCTGGGTAAATCCATTTCCATTCTCATCATATTCACTGATCCGGTAAGACCCTGAATTTTCAAAAGCTTTCGCTTCAATCGTCTTTAATGTAGAAGGGAAATTCAGTTCATTTTCTGTCATCTTCCCTGTATATCCGATGGTTTTTAAAGACCAGCAGTTTCCAAAACAGTCTTCTCCGATACTTTCCAGACCATCCGGAAGCTGAACCTTTTCCAATACCAGATCTCCGTAGGTTTTCTTTTCCTCTGCCGGCTTGCTGCTTCCGAATAAATTCTTTGGCAGCTCCTTTACTTTACTGCCCTCTGCAAAAACAGCAGATCTCATTTTATACATACCATTCAATGCACCCTCACCAATGGTAGTAACACAAGCCGGTATCGTAATAGATTTGTAGTCCGTATAAGCAAATGCAGTTTCGCCAATCTCTGTCAGATTCTGAAGATCCGCAAGAAAATCCTCGTTATCAACTGTACTTGCATTAAATGCACTTCCGCCAATCTTTTCAAGTTTACTGTCCTTGGCATCTCCATTGAAAGTAACCTTCATTCCCTCCAGACGGTTCAACAGATCTTCCAGACTCGATACGCTGTCAAGATCATCCCCGTTATACTGGTTGGTTCCTGCCTTTTGGAATGCATATTGCGGTATTTCCTTAATCTGTGTCGACAATACGACCTTCAAAAGTCCACCTGCATACCGAAATGCTGATTCTCCCAGCTTTTCTACAGAATTAGGCATTACTATTTCCTTAATATGACAACTTTGAAATGCCTTTGCCCGGATATCGGTCACCGTATCCGGAAGTGTAATCTCTTCAATTTCACTATTTAAGAAAGTACTCTCACTGATCCAGGTGATAAGTTTATTCTTACTCAGATCGAGAGACGGTATCTTACTTCCTGAAAAAGCACCTGTTCCTATAGATTTTATACTTTCAGGAATCGTATTTCCCTTTTCTTCCCCAAAGGTAAGTGCACCGGTGCTTGAAAATGCCTGGTTTGCAATACTTGTGATCTGGTCATCCATAAAGATCACATTTTCCAGATTACTGCAGCCGTCAAACATTTTTTCCGGCACGGCATGTGCATTTATACCGGTAATTACCGGTATCTTCGCCTTTTTCAAAGCAGAACATCCGGAAAATACACTGGTTCCCATTTCCTTTACCGTAGCCTTTATTGTAGCGATCGACTCATCGGAAAGCTTGGCACACGCACCAAATGCCTGATCACCATACTCATCAATCGAAGAAAGGTCTATCGTCTCAAGACTGATACAGTTATTAAATGCACCCTTTCCAAGCTTAGTGGTACTCTTTGGCAGTTTCACTTCCCTGAGCATAGTACACTGATTAAATTCATCATCTTCGATCATGGTCACATTACATTGACTCAGATCAAGCTTTTGGACTTTACGTGCATAACCAAGTCCTGTAAAATCTCTTACATCACTTGGAACGACGATTTCCTTAATAGAGTCCAGATCACTTACTGTAGCATCTGCTTTACCTGTTTGTTCCTGCAGATAACCCAGCAGACTTTTATCAACGATAACATCACTCAGTTTCTTGCTGTCATCTAACTGGCCTGATGCAGCTCTTGCTTTCTGCACGATATTTGGTATAATGCCACTCGCTGCAAATGTATCCGCTGCAGGCGTGCAGACAACCAGTGAAGACGCAAGTATCAGACTCATACAACGTCGTCTCACCTGTTTTCCAAAATTTTTTTTCATGTAATCTCCTTTCTCATGTGCACAAACAGGGGGGCAGATCATACTGCTCTCCCATTTAGCTCCCTGTTGTTAAAATTGTACGATACTGTTGTGTTGTATTATCCCACATACAGCAAATTGTGAGATCAATCAAAGTAAACTCCTAAAAATTCACTCTATATCAACCGATTCTCACATGATTCTTTAACTGAAAATTCTCATCATTAGAGCAAAGATAGATTATTCCCTCAATAAATCCTATGATTGCAGGGATTCCTGTCCAGCAAAAGACTAAATATAAAATTCCCATGCCAATCTTTCCCATATAGAATTTATGAATTCCAATGCCTCCCAAAAAGATTCCCAAAAGACCTGCTACAATCTTGTTTTTAATAGGCCATGCCGGGTTAATACCTGTCATATAGACCTGCTGCGGACCTGCCTGCTGGATAATTACCTGAGGCTGTGGCTGTTGTGGCTGCTGTGGCTGTACATTCTGTGCAACCGTCAGTCTTTCTCCGCAAAACTTACATTCTACCGCTCCTGCCTCAATCGGTGCTCCACATTGTGGACATACATTCTGTGTCATTTTTATTTTCCTCCTATGTTGTGTTTATTTATTCTCTTACGGTTCATATGCTGCCATACAATCCATAAATTTCGTGTTTTTAATTTCACTATTATGTGACTTTTTACTGTTTCTTTCCACATTCCGGACAGAACTTCGTCCCCGGACTCAGCACTGTTCCACATTCACAGGTAAATGTGCTGTTGTTTGCTCCACATTCCGGACAAAACTTGGAATTGATCGGAATACTCACACCACAAGACACACATATTTTTTTATCTTCTCTGTTGAGAGGATTTTCTACCGTCTGATGCATAGAATTGCGCATATCTGATGCTGCTCCCAGACCTATACCTCCGGCTACAAATGCACCGGCGATTCCACTCTGGTTATTTGCCACACCCTCATATACATCAAAGGATCTTTTGGTAACGTATCTGTTCTCTCCCATGATCTCAAAAGTAGCTTTTTCTTCAAGGATCTTGTTGATCTTTTCAAAATCCTCATCTGGAAAGTTGATTGACTGAATGTAGAAGCTTGATACACTGAAACCATACTGTTCAAATTCAGGAACGATCTGCTGCTTAACTTTCTCTGATAACTCTTCCAATTTCGGAGAAATTTCCAAAGCAGAAATCTTATTCGTAATGATCTCATCTGCAATGCTTGATTTCACCTTTATGATCAGTACGCCTCGATAATATTCCTTTATCTTGTCAAACTTGACAATATCATTTTTCTGCATACCACCAATAAGCTCTCTAAATAAAGGAACAACATTTCTAACCTTGATCCCCATTTGTCCGAAAGCACGCACCCGCAGTTTTACATAATATTTCGGATCTACCAGCTGGATAGGATCTGTCGTCCCCCAATTGATATCCATCTTGATCGTGGTATTCACAAAATATATTTCAGCACTGAAAGGTGTCCTGCCACCAAACGGCAGGTTCACCAGACCTTTCAAGATCGGCAGATTCTCTGTAGATAGTGTGTACTTTCCAGGCATAAATACATCTGCAATCGTTCCATTTTTCACAAAAAGTGCAGCCTGCCCCTCCTGTACGATCAGCTGAGATCCCAGTGTCAGATCCTCAGACGGAAATTTATAGATCAGCCACTCACGACTTCGTAGGCCATCAAATCGAACAACATCAAAAATTGCCATAATACTCCCCCATTTCTAAACATTTATCATAGAGATGCATAAAAAACAGCACCTGCAGTATTTTCAACACAGACATCTTTTCTTAATGTGTATTTTGTATTTTAGATATATCATTAGAAATATAGACGAATTTATATATTCCTAATAACATAATATCATTTATCCATCGTATTTTCAAGCAAATTTGTTTTTCATGACATCTTTCGTAAAGATGCACCTGCTTATCCTCCGGATATAATCTCTTCTTCTGATAAAAAAGGGCAAAACCAGCGTTTTGCCCTCCAAGAATTGCTCCGCAATTCTCGTTGGATTCCCTCTACATTACGAGCATTTTCCTATACACTAAAAAAGAACCACTATTTGAAATCTAATCCTTTGCACCAAAAAAGCCCTCCGGGGAATTTCCCCGGAAGGCTTGTAAATACCGTTTTTTGTAAACGATCATCGAAAATTACTCGATGATTGTAGCAACCTTACCAGATCCTACTGTACGTCCACCCTCACGGATAGCGAAGTTAAGACCCTGCTCCATAGCGATTGGATGAATAAGCTCTACAGTAAGCTCTACATTATCACCAGGCATGCACATCTCAACACCATCAGGAAGGTTACATACACCTGTTACGTCAGTTGTTCTGAAGTAGAACTGTGGACGATAGTTATTTACGAAAGGAGTATGACGACCACCCTCCTCTTTCTTCAGTACATAAACCTGAGCTGTGAATTTCTTGTGGCAAGTAGTTGTACCAGGAGCTACAAGTACCTGACCTCTCTCGATATCCTCTCTCTTGATACCACGAAGAAGAGCACCGATGTTATCACCAGCCTGTGCCTCATCAAGAAGCTTACGGAACATCTCGATACCTGTTACAGTAGTCTTCTGAACCTCTTCCTTAACACCAACGATCTCAACTTCCTCATTGATATGAAGAACACCACGCTCTACTCTACCAGTTGCAACAGTACCACGACCGGTAATTGTGAAGATATCCTCGATAGGCATCAGGAATGGCTTATCTGTAGCACGCTCTGGATCTGGGATAAACTCATCAACTGCATCCATGAGTTCCATGATCTTGTCGCCCCACTCGCCGTTTGGATCCTCAAGAGCCTTAAGAGCAGAACCCTTGATGATTGGGCAACCTTCGAAACCATACTCCTCAAGTGCCTCAGTTACTTCCATCTCAACGAGCTCGATCAGCTCATCATCATCAACCATATCACACTTGTTAAGGAATACTACGATATAAGGTACGTTAACCTGACGGGACAGAAGGATATGCTCCTTTGTCTGAGCCATAACACCATCAGTAGCAGCTACTACAAGGATAGCACCATCCATCTGAGCAGCACCAGTGATCATGTTCTTTACATAATCGGCATGGCCTGGGCAGTCAACGTGTGCGTAATGTCTCTTCTCTGTCTGATACTCAACGTGAGCAGTAGAGATTGTGATACCACGCTCTCTCTCCTCTGGAGCCTTATCGATATCTTCAAAGTTCTCAGCTGCGTTACCTGGAACTCTTGCAGCAAGTACCTTTGTGATAGCAGCAGTAAGTGTTGTTTTACCATGATCTACGTGACCGATGGTACCAATGTTACAATGGGGTTTGGTTCTTTCAAACTTTTCTTTAGCCATTTTTAATTATCCTCCTTAAATTCATACGACTCATAGTCTGCCCATCACGGACAAATTTCACGCTATGGGCATTATTATATTGCACTTTCAAGGAATTTTCAAGTGCTTTTTCTACTATGAGACACATTTTTCAAACATTTCTTAATAATAATTATTTTTCTTTAGAAGCAAGCACTTTGTCCTGAACATTCTTTGGACACTGCTGATACTTCTCAAAGAACATTGAGTAGTTACCACGTCCCTGTGTGCTGGAACGAAGCTCTGTTGAGTAACCGAACATCTCGGCAAGTGGTACGAATGCACGTACGATCTTTCCACCACCGATATCATCCATACCCTCAATCTGACCACGCTTTGCATTCAGGCTTCCGATAACATCACCCATGTATTCCTCAGGCATTGTTACCTCAACCTTCATGATCGGCTCAAGGAGTACCGGATTACCCTGCTTCATAGCATCCTTAAATGCCATAGATCCTGCAATGTGGAATGCCATCTCGGAAGAATCGACCTCATGGTATGATCCATCCCATACATTCGCATATACACCAAGTACAGGGAAACCACCAAGGATACCTGCCTGTGCAGCTTCCTCGATACCCTCGCCAACAGCAGGGATATACTCTTTTGGAATTGCACCACCGACAACGGTAGACTCAAACTTAAATGTCTCTTCACCGTTTGGATCCATTGGCTCAAATTTAACTTTACAATGTCCGTACTGACCACGTCCACCGGACTGCTTAGCATACTTGCTGTCGATATCAACAGCCTTAGTGATCGTCTCTTTGTATGCTACCTGTGGAGCACCGACATTTGCTTCTACCTTAAATTCACGAAGGAGACGGTCTACGATAACTTCCAGATGAAGCTCACCCATACCGGCGATAATTGTCTGACCTGTCTCTGAATCTGTATGAGCACGGAATGTAGGATCCTCTTCTGCAAGTTTTGCAAGAGCCTCACCCATCTTACCCTGATCATTCTTTGTCTTCGGCTCAATAGCGAGCTCGATAACAGGCTCAGGGAATTCCATGGACTCAAGAATTACAGGATGCTGCTCATCACAGATGGTATCACCTGTGGTAGTGATCTTAAAACCTACTGCTGCAGCGATATCACCGGAATAAACCTTATCAATCTCGCTACGGCTGTTTGCATGCATCTGTACAATACGTCCGACACGCTCTTTCTTATCCTTTGTTGCATTCAGTACATAAGAACCTGAATTCAGTGTACCGGAATAAACACGGAAGAATGCGAGCTTTCCTACGAACGGATCTGTCATGATCTTAAATGCAAGTGCTGCGAACGGCTCATCATCAGATGACTTACGAACAACATCGTTACCTTCCTCGTCAACACCTGTGATATCAGGAATATCAGTTGGTGCAGGCATGAACTCAACAACACCGTCGAGCAGCTTCTGTACACCTTTATTCTTGTATGCAGAACCACAATATACCGGAACTGCCTCACAAGCGATCGTACCCTTACGGAGTGCCTTCTTAAGCTCATCGATAGATGGCTCCTCACCCTCAAGGTACTTCTCCAGAAGATCATCATCAAGCTCACAAACTTTCTCGATCAGATTATCATGCCATTCCTGTGCAAGATCCTTCAGATCATCAGGGATTGTTGTGATCTCGATATCTGTACCTTCATCGTTTTTGTAATAATATGCTTCCATCTCGAACAGGTCGATCAGACCGATGAAGTCATCTTCCTTTCCGATCGGAATCTGTACCGGGATAGCATTCTTGCCCAGACGATCAATGATTGTCTGAACAGACATGAAAAAGTCTGCACCCATCTTGTCCATCTTATTGATGAATGCCATACGTGGTACGTTATATGTGTCAGCCTGACGCCATACATTTTCTGACTGTGGCTCAACACCGGCCTTTGCATCAAATACACCGACAGCTCCATCAAGGACACGCAGTGAACGCTCTACCTCTACAGTAAAGTCTACGTGGCCCGGAGTATCAATGATATTGATACGATGCTCTAAAGCACCAGCCTTTGGTTTATGATGATCCTCAAGTGTCCAGTGACATGTTGTAGCAGCAGAAGTAATTGTGATACCTCTTTCCTTTTCCTGCTCCATCCAGTCCATCGTAGACGCACCATCATGAGTCTCACCAATCTTATAGTTTACACCGGTATAATAAAGAATACGCTCTGTCAAAGTGGTCTTACCCGCATCGATATGAGCCATGATACCGATATTTCTTGTTCTGTCAAGTGGATATTCTCTTCCAGCCAAGGTTGTTTACCTCCTCTATGATTCTTACCAGCGATAATGCGCAAATGCCTTGTTTGCCTCTGCCATCTTGTGCATATCTTCTTTTCTCTTAACAGCAGCACCAGTATTGTTTGATGCATCCAGAATCTCGTTAGCAAGTCTTTCCTTCATTGTCTTCTCGCCTCTCTTACGTGAGAACAGAGTCAGCCAGCGAAGAGCCAGTGCCTGTCTTCTGTCAGGTCTAACCTCGATAGGTACCTGATAGGTAGCACCACCAATACGTCTTGCCTTTACCTCAAGCTGTGGCATGATATTATTCATTGCCTCCTCGAATACTTCGAGAGCGTCCTTACCGGACTTCTCAGCGATCTGCTCAAATGCACCATAAACGATCTTCTGAGCAACACCTTTCTTACCATCTAACATGATATTGTTGATCAGCTTTGTAACAACCTTGCTCTTGTAGACAGGATCTGCTAATACATCTCTTTTCTGTATATGTCCTTTACGTGGCACGTTACTTCCCTCCTTAATATTATTTGACAATACTACACAGCCGACACTGCATCTAGCGTATTGTCATCATTAATTCATCGGTACTCACGAATTTTCTGTGTCCGCACCAGGTTAATCAGTAAAAATTAATCCGGCACATCCCCAAATTAGTGAATGATTACTTCTTAGGTTTCTTTGCTCCATACTTAGAACGGCCCTGCTTTCTGTTTGCAACACCGGCTGTATCGAGTGTACCACGGATAATATGATATCTGGTACCTGGCAAATCCTTTACTCTTCCACCACGGATGAGTACAACGCTATGCTCCTGAAGGTTGTGACCTTCGCCCGGAATATAAGTTGTAACCTCGATACCGTTTGAGAGACGAACTCTGGCGGTCTTTCTAAGAGCTGAGTTAGGCTTCTTAGGTGTAGCAGTACGAACTGCAGTACATACTCCTCTCTTCTGCGGAGAGCTCTGAGCTACTGTCTTCTTATTCAAAGAATTGTAGGTGTACTGAAGTGCAGGAGAATTAGACTTCTTTGAAGAAACCTTTCTTCCCTTTCTTACTAACTGGTTAAATGTTGGCATTAATTTTCACCTCCTGTGATCATAATTAAACTACGCAAAAAAGTACGCAAAAAACACGCACTTGATAAGTATATTATCACCATGCGTGTTTGTCAAGCGTTTCTTCTATTTTAATTTTATTTTTCTGATCATCCCATCATTAAAAATATAGTATCTGTTTCTTTGGCCTGTCGGGAAGAAATAATCAACACCATCCTCTATTCCGGCATAGAATCTCAGCACTCCGTTGAGCCGGAATATCCCGCACTTTTTGGCAGAATGAAATAAGATCTCATTTCCGGTCATCTCTATATCATTATAATCGTAGTTGAAAACAAAATCGGTTTTTTTTGTTCCTTTTCCATCATATACCTGCATCCGGTACGGATTCTTTTTATGACCCGTTTCCAGTACCAGTCCTATATTGTCCTTATCATACAATACGCTCTTGATCTGGTCCTTGACCTTCTTGCGCACAAGCTGCGACGGACGCTTCATATCCTTCCAAATGTAATATCCGTTATCTGCAAAAAGGCAGACCCTGTCATCATCCAGATATTGTATATCTGTCACTAGAGAATTCCGATAATTTTTCGCACCGACAATACAGTCGGAATTTTTGCCTACATCCGTAAAATTATAAAATACTACCCGGCTTTCCAATTTTCCTGATACAACGCACAGGTAAGATGCAACTACACTTGTGCCGTCCGGTGCCAGTGCCATCGCAACCGGATACCCGTCATCTACATTTGTCGGTATCTTGACCAGCAGCTTAGAAGAGACATCATATGGATTATATATGTTTATCATATTGGAAGAATTATCTTCCAATAAAAGGGCAACCAATCCCTGTCTGGACACCCTCGCCTGTTTGATCTCATAATCTACTGATATCTCTGTCGCCGAATGTTCCTTATCATATATCACGGCATCTTTTCCGCCAATGTCCGCAGCCACAATGTAATCTCCACACATTTCCACATAGGGGTTTCCCATTTCATAACTGCCGGTCCACAGCGTCTTTCCTGTCATATCCGTGCCTGATATTCCATCTTTACTATATTTGAGCAGACTTCCGTTTCTACAGATGTATTTTTCTGCATCGGAATCCTGACGTTGCATTTCTTCTAATACTTCATAACTCCGATACTGTTTATTTATATATCCATTGATCAGTAATACAAATATTCCGACAGCAACTACAATGCTCGCAATACATATCACAATAAACATCTTATTATGATAAAGAGACTCCCGGGACTCCTTTCGATTTGTTTCCTCTGACATAGTTCCCGCTCCAATCCAAAAGTGATAATTTGTAACTATCACTTATTTTACATAACTTTCATGGATTATACAACCGGAAATTTATACAGTTTCCCTTTATCAGCAATGCACTGTCCCAATTTCTGTACAGTAGCTTCGTTATTTGTAATCAGGAAGCACAATGCACTGACCCACATATATTTCATTTGCATTCTTCAGTCCGTTTGCTTTCCTGACCTTTTTTTCATAAGATAGATCTCTATACTGTTTCCAAACAATCTGGGATAAGGTATCTCCTTTTTTGACAATGTAGCTTTGCTTCTCCTTTTTGACGGATTTCGCCTTTTGTTTCGGTTTTCTGCCGGAAACAGATGCTTGTGTTTGTTTTTCTTTTTCACCCTTTGGGGTAACATTTTTCTTTTGCTGCGTATATTCCTCTTTCTGAGCCTGCACCGGCTGCTCTGTTGTTTTTCTGTGGCTTACCCCTGCCTTTTCCTCTGTTTTTTTATCCGGGTAGGCGGTTTTCTGATATGGGATTTGTTTCACCTGTTGATCTGCCTGATGCGACATTGCTTCAACATCCTCCTGCTGCTGCCCGACATATTCCGTCAGCGAATCAACTGTCTGTTCCATTTTTTGGATACGCGCTGTACTGTCCAGCATCGTATGTATACCGAATAATAATGCGATTCCTGCCGCAACAGCCCCACAATACGCCAAAAGCTGCATGTTTCTTTTCTTTTCTTCCTTTTCTTCTATAACCTGACGCATGGAACTTGTAACCGTATCCTCATAATCCGCATCGATGCTTTCCGTTTCATTGCTGTCCAGCATGAAGTTCTGCATTTGGGGATTTTTTTCAAAATATATATAATATCCTGACATTTCCTTCAACATGCCTCTCTGCCATACGAAAAGCTTCTCCTCTTTTTCGGACAGATCCCACAAAAATAAAGCCTGTTCTTCTCTGGCAAATTCCGCTTTTTGCAGCCTTCGTACCTGCTTGTCCATTTCGCTGTTCCATGCCGGCATCCCACAGGCCCAGCCCAGCACTTCAGCCCCCGGAAAAGCCTGTCCGGCACTCTGATATATCTCCTGCCATATTTCCTGTCCGATCCTGCCCTGTTCCAATATGTCCTGTTGCCCGATCTGCATGGCACCATATACAAAAGCTGTATTTTGTGCATCGTCCTGACCTTTCTTTCCAAAAAGGACAATAAGAACCGATTCCTGTGCATGCATAAAATTTTGCTTCAAATATGTGATCACATAATCTTCCAAATATATCTTATAGCCCGGAAGTGGGACACCTATCTGACGGACATTCTTAGGATATGTCTTATATTCATATATAAATTCTTCTTTTGCTTTTTTCCTCGTCTCCTCCATCAAATTCCTCCATTCTCCCTGCAGTCCACACTCTGACAGACCGCAGGTTTTACAACTTATTTTCCGTAAATATACCACTTTCTTTGTGATATTTTCTGTCGAAGTAATGTTCCATGCGGACTTTTCGCAGGAAAGATTTCGACAGTCTTGTAAAAAAACAGAGGTTTAAATACTATGTACCGGGGCATACTTTATCATAGATCTGAGTTTAATGAATAGAGAAAGGATTTTTACATGACAAATACTACCCTTTATTTCACTACATCCATCCAAAAAAACTCCTCCGGATTCTGCAGTGCTCTCCGCGGTATGCTTGCATCCGCCGGCAAACGTCCGTTAATTTTCCTATGTATCGGATCCGACCGGGCTACCGGTGACAGCCTCGGTCCGCTGGTAGGCCATCAGCTTTTGACTCTTTTTTCCCAGTCTGACCCGTCAAAAATAAAAAAAGCCGCTGTATACGGAAGTCTGCGTCACACCGTTCACGCCGGCAATCTTTCAGACACGTTATCTTCCATATACAACCGCTATTCAAATCCTTTTATTATCGCTATAGATGCCTCTCTGGGCATCCCGGAGCATGTCGGCTTCGTCACGCTGGGAGCCGGAAGCCTCCGTCCGGGGATCGGCGTCAGTCATTCTCTCCCGCCTGCAGGTGATATTCATATCACCGGTATTGTCAATCACTCCGGTTCTAATAACCACGTAACTCTTCAGACAACAAAGCTTTTTACCGTTGCAGAACTGGCCGCCTTTATCTCTCATGGCATCTGGGACTCACTACATGTCCGTTCTTCCCTCCAGAGCTCTCAAAAGAGTCACCTCATCAATATATTCTAGGTCTCCCCCTACCGGAACACCACTCGCGATCCTGCTTACCTTGATGCCTGTCGGCTTCACTAATTTGCTGATATATGTAGCTGTAGCATCCCCCTCAAGATTCTTGTTGGTTGCAACTATCACCTCGTCTACGTCCTGCTGCAGACGAACCATTAATTCCCGCAGCCGGATATCTGCCGGGCCTATCCCCAGCATAGGAGATATCGCACCATGCAGCACATGATAAACCCCGTCATATTTTCCGGTCTTTTCATAAGCTGCCAGATCTCTCGGATTTTCTACAACCATGATTATCCGGTGATTTCTTTTGTCACTGGCACAGATCGGACAAAGCTCCTGATCCGTGTATGTGCAGCACTCCTTACAATAATGTACATTTTTCTTTGCATTTGTCATAGCCTGAGACAATCCAAGCACCTGATCCTCCGGCATATTTAATATATGAAATGCCAGTCGTTGTGCTGATTTTGCTCCAATCCCGGGCAATCTGGACAACTGTTCTACCAAAGCAGTGATCTGACTGCTGTATACATCCATTTTGGTCACTTTCCCTTCGGTTTGATCTATTCCTTCTTAAGATTAGGATGTCAAAAGTCCATTTTCATGACGAAGATATTTTTTTGAAGATTTGCGCTACAATATCTTGAGGCGATGCGGCGCATCGTTGATAGATATTGTGGTCAAAGATTCGAGAAAATAGCCCGTCAGGAAAATTCAGACCTTTTGACACCCTAATCTTCTTAAAAGAGTCCTCCGCCAAGGCCTCCCAGACCTCCCGTCAGTTGCTGCATAACCTGTGCATTTTCTTCTTCCATTTTACGCAATGCTTCATTGGTAGCTGCTACAATGAGATCTTCCAGCGTCTCAATATCATCCGGGTCAACAACCTCTTCCGAAAGTTTAACAGACAGCACCTCTTTTTTGCCGGATACCTTTACCGTAACAACTCCGCCTCCTGCTGAAGCCTCAAATTCCTTTTCTTCCATTTCTTTTGACTTTTCTTCCATCTGACGCTGCATTCTCTGTGCCTGTTTCATAAGATTATTCATATTTCCCGGCATTCCTCCCGGAAATCCACCTCTTTTTGCCATAGTTTTTTCCTTCCTTTCTATTCATCAATTATCTCTATTCCATCAAAATGTATAATATTTCCCAGATCTTCATACTGTTCCTGTACTTTTTGAGATACAATGCGAAGCTGAAGCTCCACTTCTTTTCCAAGAATATTTTGTATGATCACTCCAAGTTCCTCCAGCCGCTTCCCATCATCCTGTTGAAAGATACCTCCTTCTGTCGGATCCGCAAACTGAAGCACCAGTGTTCCATCCTCTCCCACTACCCGTTTCGCTTTTTCTAATGCGATCCGCTCTAAAGGACTACACTTTTCAATTATCCGGGGCCATATTTTCAAAAGCTCCCTGATATCCTCCGGCACTGCCTTGGGATAAATCTTAGGTTGCTCTTTCTGCTCCTGCAGCACCTGTTCCGAAGCTGCTGCAGGCACAGGTGCTGCCATTGCAGGTATGCCGTTTTCCAACTGCTTTTCCACTGCATCAAGCCGTTGAAGAACTGTTGTCATATCCTGCCTGCTGTCCATCTGTGGCTTACACAGCTTGATCAATGCCACTTCGATCAGTATCCTTTTTTGTACCGCATACCGGATCTGATTCGCCAGCTCTGACAAAATACGGATATAACGTATCAGTGTTTCCTGTGGAAGCATCCCGGATTCTTCCTGCAGATTTGCAAGCTGCTCGCTGGATACGTCCACCAACTCACTCCCCTGCTGTGAACTACTGATCAGCAGGAGATTTCTAAGATACCAGACAAACTCATTAATAAACTGCGTCAGATCCCTTCCACTGACCATCATTTCTTCCACAAGTTCCAGACAGCCCACCGCATTATAATCGGCTAAATAACGAAACATCCGGCTGTATACTGAAGTATCTACCGCACCCAGCACCTCCAGTGCTTTATCATAGGTCAATGCCTGTCCCAGATAAAATGCAATACATTGATCTAAAAGACTCAGTGCATCTCGCAAAGATCCATCTGCTGTCTTTGCGATATAACGCAATGCTTTATCTTCTACATCAAGCTGCTCTTTATCCATCAGCTCGCGTAAGCGTGCCTGTATTGTATCTATGGTAATCCTTTTAAAATTATATCTCTGACACCGGGACAAAATGGTAATCGGTATTTTATGTGCTTCTGTAGTTGCCAGAATAAAGATCACATATTCCGGTGGTTCCTCAAGTGTTTTTAACAGGGCATTAAAAGCCCCTGTTGAAAGCATATGCACCTCATCGATAATATACACCTTATATCTCCCCTCTGTAGGAGAGTACTGCACCTCATCAATAATATCCCTGATATTTCCAACACCGTTATTGGATGCAGCATCAATCTCGATCACATTCATCGATGTCTGACTATTGATCTTTTGACACATAGCACACCGGTTGCAGGGACTGCCATCTACCGGAGATTCACAATTTACCGCCTTAGCCATGATCTTGGCCACGGATGTCTTACCGGTTCCTCTTGTTCCGCAGAACAGATATGCATGACCGATCCTGTCCATCCTGATCTGATTACGCAGGGTCGTCACAATATGATCCTGTCCCTTTACCTCATCAAATCCAGAGGGACGAAATTTTCGATATAATGCCGTATATGACATATTTATTTCGTCTCCTTTTTTTACTAATCTCCAAAACAGATTCCCATTTCCTTGATCTCCTGAATAATGGATGCCTTCGGATCAACCATTTTCAGCTTTCCTGCTACTTCTGAGAGAGGAACAGGAACTGTCTCGCCATTCACCATTCCAACCATATAACCATATTTTTCTTTTATGATCAGCTGGGCTGCTGCCGCTCCCAGACGTGTAGAAAGTACACGGTCATACGGACACGGCTCACCGCCACGCTGCATATGACCCGGAACAGTGATCCGTACCTCCTGCCCTGTTTTCTCCTGAATCTGTGCTCCGATCTCATAAGAGATAGACGGATATGCCATTTTCTTCCTCTTTGCCTTCAGCTCTTTTTTGCTGAGTGCTGCATCTTCTTTTGAAATCGCACCCTCGGCTACTGCCAGAATAGAGAAACGCTTTCCCTGGGCACTTCTTTTTTCCAGTGCCTTCACTACAGAATTGATATCATACGGAATCTCAGGCAGAAGTATAATATCCGCTCCCCCGGCAATACCTGCATGAAGGGTGAGCCATCCCACCTTATGTCCCATTACTTCCACAATAAACACACGGCCATGAGATGCCGCCGTTGTATGAATACAGTCGATGGCATTCGTTGCAATATTTACAGCACTCTGAAAACCAAATGTAATATCGGTTCCCCAGATATCATTATCAATCGTCTTTGGCAGAGTAACCACATTACAGCCTTTTTCGCTGAGAAGATTTGCCGTCTTATGCGTGCCATTTCCTCCCAGTATTACCAGACAATCCAATTTCCATTTTTTGTAATTATCCAGCATGGCCTTTACCTTATCAAGTCCGTTTTCATCAGGATCACCCATCTTTTTAAAAGGTTGTCTGGAAGTCCCGATTATGGTACCACCCTCTGTCAATATTCCCGAGAAATCCTTTGGCTCCATTTTACGGCGGTTTCCATAGATCAATCCTTTATAACCCTCCAGTATGCCATAGATCTCCACATTCGGATTTGCCTGATAAAGTGTCTTGGCCACACCACGCATGGTTGCATTTAAGCTTTGGCAGTCACCACCGCTTGTCAAAAAACCGATCCTCTTCACAATTTCCTCCAATTCTGTGCCTTCTGACACTATCCTTTCTTTTACATCAGTAACGTTTCTTTTTTCCTGACAGGCATGATCTTCCTTCGGAAAGCCCCTGTTCCTGTCCTTCCTCTAACTGTTTTTCCCGTTCCGGCGTATATCCGTATTTTTTCTGAACAATCCTGTTCATGACCCATCCGCCGGCCAGTACCACCAAAAGCGTTCCTCCGATCACTCCCGGAGACACAATGGCTGTCAATATCAATCCCATATCCACTCCTACAGATGCCAGATATCTTCATTATACTGTGCGATCGTGCGGTCTGATGAGAAAAATCCTGCCTTGGCTATATTGACTAACATTTTCTTTTCCCACGCTTTTTTGTCTGTATAATCCTTAAGCATCTTTTCTTTTACCTGAATATATTCTTTCACATCCAGAAGCGTCATAAACCAATCCTTGGTCAAAAGCTCCATATACAACCGGATCAGACTCTTTTTATTTCCTACTGCAAACAGTTCCTTGCTGATAATGAAATCCACAAGCTTTGCAATCTCCGGATCAGCATCATAGATCGACTCTGCACTGTAATCGGCCTTGGCATAATGTTCAATAACTTCTTCACTTGATTTACCAAAAATATAAATATTATCGTCACCGACAAACTGATGGATCTCCACATTTGCCCCATCTTCTGTTCCCAGTGTGATCGCTCCGTTCAGCATAAATTTCATATTACCGGTTCCACTTGCTTCCTTGGAGGCAAGGGATATCTGCTCTGAAATATCTGCTGCCGGGATCACCTTTTCAGCATAGGAAACATTATAATTTTCCAGCATCACAACCTTCAGATACGGACTAACCTCCGGATCATTATTGATCAGCTCAGACAAACACAATATCAAATGAATGATATCTTTTGCAATTGTATAAGCCGGTGCAGCCTTTGCACCAAAGATCACTGTTACCGGAGTCTTTGGCTTATTTCCTGCCTTAATATCAAGATATTTATGGATCACATACAATGCATTCATCTGCTGACGTTTATATTCGTGAAGACGCTTAACCTGTACATCAAATACAGAATCCTCATCTACCTCAATATTTTCTTTTGCCTTAAGATACGCTGCAAGCTCTTTCTTTTTCGATTTCTTAATATCATATATATCATCAAGAACCTTCTGATCATCCTGATATTTCAATAAATCCTCAAGCTTGGAGGCGTCCTTCTTAAAACCATCCCCGATCTTTTCTGTAATATAGTCAGCCAGCGGATGATTGCAGTGAAGCAGCCAGCGGCGGAAGGTTATTCCATTTGTCTTATTATTAAATTTCTGCGGATACAGATCATAAAACGGCTTCAATTCAGAATTTTTCAGGATTTCTGTATGAAGATATGCCACACCATTGACACTTGTGCTGTAATGAATATCAATATGTGCCATATGTACTGTATTATTTTCGTCAATAATGGCAACTCTCGGATCAGAATATTTCTCCTTGACTTTTACATCCAGCATCTTAATGATAGGAACGAGCTGTGGAACAACTTTTTCCAAATACCACATTGGCCATTTCTCTAATGCCTCTGCCAGGATCGTATGATTTGTATAGGCACACATCCTGGAAACTATACCGATCGCATCATTCATCTCAATCCCGCGGTTTACCAGAAGGCGGATCAGCTCCGGGATCACCATGGTCGGATGTGTATCATTGATCTGAACTACCGCATAATCCGGCAGATCGTAAAGATTGCTTCCCTTGGCAATTGCCTCATCAATGATCAGCTGGGCTGCATTGCTCACCATGAAATACTGCTGATAAATACGCAGCATCTGCCCCTGCACATCACTGTCATCCGGATACAAAAACAGTGTCAGATTTTTTCCAATCTCTTCTTTGTTGAACCAGATACTGTCCTCCTGCACGATTGAATCATCCACACTGTCCAGATCAAACAGTTTCAAAGTATTTACCTTATTATCATAGCCTGTAACATCAATTTCATACATTACAGACTGCACTGTCTTATTATTAAAAATAACCGGATATCCTACATCTGTCCGGCGAAGCCAGCTCTGATCCTGAATCCACGGATTCGCTGTCTCCTTCTGAAGATTCTTTTCAAACACCTGCTTGAACAGACCTAAATGGTAATTTAATCCCACACCGTCTCCCGGCAGTCCCAAAGTAGCAATAGAATCCAAAAAACATGCCGCAAGACGACCCAGACCACCATTACCAAGAGATGGCTCCGGCTCGATCTCCTCAATATCTGTCATGGATCTTCCATGCTTCTTTAATGCTTCATTCACTGTATCATAAAGACCCAAATTGATCAGGTTATTAGATAAAAGCTTTCCGATCAGAAACTCTGCTGATATATAATATACCTTCTTCTTCCCTTCAATCCGCCCTTTTTGATCAATTGCTTTTTTTGTCAGATTAAGCAGATTATAATAAATCTCCTCGTTACTTCCTCCTGCTGCAATATTCTCGATTTCCTGTTCAAACATAATGAACCTCCTAATTTCCAGACAAACTTGTGTACACTTTCCAAAAAAATATGGCATACCCATCTGTGCAGACTATATAGTTCCACATACCGACAAGTATACCATATTTTTATTCTACGGTCAAAATAGAAGCATTCTGCTCTATTTCACTGTTTTTCCCCGGAAACACTGCATATTTACAGCTTTTTTCTCATATATGATCTGAGATTTTACGGTATTTTTACACACAGCTCCCCATGCATCGCATCCGGTCTGTTAATCGTACTATTTGTAAAGAGGTCCGTATGCCGCGCATGCACGATAATCCTGTCCCTCTTTGTCCATACCAAAGGCATTCCAGGCAGATGGGCGGAAGATATCTTCCTCCGGAACGTTATGCATACATACCGGAATCCGCAGGATAGATGCCAATGTGATCAGATCTGCACCAATATGTCCATAACTGATAGCACCATGGTTAGCTCCCCAGTTATTCATCACATCATACGCTGTCTTGAATGCCCCCTCACCGGTAACACGCGGAGCAAACCAGGTACATGGCCATGTGTAATCAGTACGCTTCCAGATCTTATCGGATACTTCATCCGGCAGATTGATCGTATATCCCTCACAGATCTGCAGCACCGGTCCTAATCCTTTCACCAGATTCAGGCGGATCATTGTTGCAGGCATTTCTGCTCTTGTAAGATATCTGGAAGAGAAACCGCCTCCGCGGAAATATCCATTATCAGCTGCACACCATTCTGTAGCCTCCAGACATGCCTTCTGATCCTCCTGTGTCATCTCCCAGAATGGTTTGATCACTCCATTTCCATTTTCATCTTTCACTTCACCGCAGGCATCCAGACAAGCCGCACCGGAATTGATCAAATGCAGGAAACCGCCTGCCTCCCTGGCAATTCCCTCCAGCTCATATCCTGTTGCCTTTTTCACTGCATCCGGACTCCAGTATGTACGAACGTCTGCAAAGATCTGTGCACGGCCCGTAAGCAGCTTCATAAACAACATTCCGAGACCATTGAGGGTATCATTTTCTGTAGCCAGAATATATGGTTCTCTCGCTCCATTCCAGTCAAAAGAAGAATTACAAAGTGCTTCTGCAAAATCTCCATTTGGATAAAAATCTGTCCACTGTCTCTGTCCCTGGAAACCGGCTGCGATCGCATTATGTCCGACAGCCTCCTCCTCTCTTCCCTCCGGAAGATTCTTGTTTCCATTCATCAGATCTTTAATGATACACATCATCTTAACGACAAACTCCCAGTCGCGCTGTTTCTGCTCATCATTTCTCTTTACAAAATCAGGATTCTTGTCCCATCCCTCTTTGCAATGAGACTCTGTCCATGACAACGCTCTCTCAAACTCCTCATGGTCATAGATTCCCTCTGACATACGGCGGATGATCTCTACCTCATCAACAGACTCTACACGCATGCCAAGATATTCCTCGATAAATTCACAATTTACGATAGAACCGGCAATACCCATAGTAACCGCACCGATCTGGAGATACGATTTTCCTCGCATGGTCGCTGCTGCGATCGCTGCACGTCCAAAACGAAGCAGTTTCTCCTTTACATCCTCAGGGATTTCCTCAGCATCAGCCTCCTGCACATCCTTTCCATAAATTCCAAATGCAGGAAGTCCTTTCTGTGCATGTGCTGCAAGAACAGCTGCAAGATATACTGCTCCCGGTCTCTCTGTACCATTAAATCCCCACACTGCTTTAATGGTATTTTTGTCCATATCCATCGTCTCTGAGCCATAGCACCAGCAAGGAGTCACTGTCAATGTAATATCAACACCCTCTTTGCGAAATTTATCTGCACATGCTGCAGCCTCGGCCACACGTCCGATCGTTGTATCAGCAATAACAACCTTTACCGGTTCCCCATTTGAATAACGCAGGTTTTCCTCAAAAAGCTTTGCTGCATTTTTTGCCATTCCCATTGTCTGAGCCTCCAGCGACTCACGTACCTTTAACGGGCCTCTCCGTCCATCGATCGTCGGACGAATCCCGATTACAGGATAATCCCCAATCATTCTGTTTTCTGCCATTCCATCTCCATCCTTTCCAAAAAAATTATTGATGATATAAATTAACGGCTTTCACCGTCTGCTTTTTTATTGTACAACATTATACAAAAAAATGCACAAACTTTTTTGAGTTTGTACATTTTTTCTATAATTAAACCTATTGAATCAATATTTTATTAATCGTTATTAGATCTGTTTCCAAAAAGGAGTACGAGACGCAATAACTGAAGCAGTGTAGAAATCGTCGCCGTAACATATGTCATGGCAGCTGCACCAAGTACCTTTCTGGCTCCACGCATCTCCTCATGACCAAGTATACCACGTTGATCCAGAATATGCAATGCCCGGCCGGATGCATTAAATTCTACCGGCAAAGTAACGACCTGAAACAACAGTGTAAGACCAAATAAGATAATACCGATCTGAAGAAGCCCGGCCCTGCCAAGGATCAGTCCAAGAATGATCACCGGCCAGGATAATTTTGATCCCAGATTGACTACCGGCACAATTGCATTTCTCAAACGTATCGGTATATAGTTCACCTTATCCTGGATCGCATGACCACACTCATGAGCAGCCACCCCTGCTGCCGCAATGGAAGTCGATCCATAAACACTATCAGACAAACGCAGAACCTTCGCTGATGGATCATAATGATCTGTCAGATCGCCACGGATATGCTCAATGCGGATATTACTAAGTCCCGCCTCCTGCAGGATCTGTGCCGCCACCTGTGCTCCTGTCATATTTCTGCTGTTTCTCACGCGATTATATTTCCTATAGGTACCATTTACATTTGCTGATGCGATCATACAGATCAACGCACCTATGATCACCAGTATATATGTCGGATCCCAATAGTATCCGTAACCCATTCCTATTGGCATAAGCCACTCCTCCTTTATCTCCCATTTTCAAAACTGATATGGAAAGTTTTAGTTTGAAATATAACCTAACATATTGTTCCCCCAAAAACAAGAAACAATTTATAATTCTTTCTAAAAATAATATAAATTACTAAGACTTCCCATACCAATAATGGGAAGCAATTCGTCTTTTCGAAATCCGTAAGTGACAAGACAATTTTTTTAGTCACAGTTCACGGATTAATTTGTTTTCTAAGGCAAAATGCATATTTATCCTTCAGGACATAAGATATATTATGGGTATACATTAATTTTGGATGTGGGAAGTCTTAGTAAATTACTCTTTTTCACCAAAAACAGAGTACTGTCCGGAATGACTATTTCAGGATCCATGCATATAACCACTTGGAAGGTTTATCATACTCGGCAAAGGAATAATAGCAGCTGTAATCTGTGGCCTGTTTCAAAGTCTGCAGCCCAAAACGTGCAAAGCCCACCTCCCACGGCTCACTGAACATCGTTTCTCTTTGGATCTCATAGGCAGCAAACACACTGTCTTCTGATTTCCAATAACCATCAATCTTCTCTTTCCACTCCTGCTCTGTCATGGACGCCTTTGCCGTCTGAACCTTTTGCCATAGTTCGTCCGCATACCCCTCTTTCACGGTGATCATCGCCTTTTTAAAATAACCTTCTTCTACATTTTTTTCCATTGCCGCTTTCTCTGTTCCTGCTGCATCATTATTCAGATAGTCCACCAGTCCGGCCATGGAGCTGTAATATAATCTCACGGCACTTCTGGAATGTTCTATGTCGATATAATAAATCTTTCCATCGATCTTTACCACATTCCAGGTATGTCCGCTGTTTGAAACACGTCCGTAATGCTTGATCCCTGCATAGCATGCTGCTTTTTCATAGAAATATGCCAGATCATAGCACACGCCCTTTGCTTTTCTCTTTTTCAAAACTACCCAGCCCGGTGTATATCCTTCTTCAAAATTAGCATGTCCCTGCACCCACTGGTTTACATACCATGCCCTGTCATATTGATCCATGTTCTTTGTAGCATTTTGAATTTCAGCCGCACAATATTTATTTGCCTCAATATCCTGATAAGTCTCCTTGGTATCTTTATCTTTTCCATTGATGCGTAAAATATATGTCAGCTTTTTTCCGCTATATTTTATTTTGATCTTTATGCCGGTAATTTCGTCCCGGTAGGACTTTT
The DNA here is from genome assembly GCA_022774505.1 of Lachnospiraceae bacterium. Classification (GTDB taxonomy): domain Bacteria; phylum Bacillota; class Clostridia; order Lachnospirales; family Lachnospiraceae; genus Jutongia. The sequence goes on along the minus strand of JALFLW010000067.1, from coordinate 24,276 downwards.
CTTTTTTCTTCATCTTGTGCATGCCCAGATTGATAAACTCTGTCTCCATTCCCTGCCACTTCGAAGAAACATATGCATTTCCATACATCTGTCTGCTCAACATATTTGTAAAAGATGATGTATCCGCCCACATTTTCTTCTTTGAAGTCTTTATGGTCACACGGACCGTTTTAACAGTCTTCGTGCTTCCAGCCTCCTGCCAGGCCTTTTCTACCTTTTGCACGGATTTCTGCATGGAATTTTCCGCTGCAGATGCTTTTGCTGCATTTGCACTCCCCATCAAAACTACCGCTGCCGCAATCCCCCATACAAGCCTGTAATTTTTCTGTTTCTTTAAATATCTTCTCATTTTTTGTCCTTTCTCAATGCACCTTCTCCATTTCCTTTTCCGGAGAATAATGCATCTGCTGTATCAGGAACAGATCGTTCCTCCACCCAATACTACCCCATCTTCATAAAATACAACTGCCTGTCCCGGTGTCACTGCACGAACCGGCTCTATAAAACGCAGGGAAATGTGATCTCCCTCACATTCTTCAATAATACATTCCGCTCCCTTATGGGAATATCGTATTTTTGCTATCATTTTCTGTCCCGGTTCAAAATGATCTGCTGCCATATAGTTGATCCTGTCTGCTATCAGTCTGTCCGTAAATACATCCTCCGCTTCCCCGATCACAACCTCTCTTGTATCCGGTCGTATCTGAGTCACAAATACGGGATGCCCCATAGCGAGATTTAATCCCTTTCGCTGTCCCACCGTATAATGAGAAATCCCCTTATGCAGCCCGAGTACCTTTCCATCCGCTGTGACAAAATTACCCGGCTGTTCTTTTTCTCCTGTCTCCCTCTCTATAAATCCGGCATAGTCCTGATCCGGCACAAAACAGATTTCCTGACTATCCGGCTTATTTGCCACCTCCATTCCGATTTTTGCAGCGATCCGGCGCACCTGAGGTTTTGTATAATCCCCCACCGGCATCAGCGTATGCGCAAGCTGATGCTGTGTCAGATTGTATAGTGCATAGCTTTGATCCTTCTGTGCAGTCACCGACGGAGCAATGGCATATCTGCCATTTTCACAGGTTACGATCCTGGCATAGTGTCCTGTAGCAATATAATCTGCTCCAATCTCCATACTCCTTCTAAGAAGCGATTCCCATTTCACATATCTGTTACATGCAATGCATGGATTCGGAGTCCTGCCACACCGGTACTCTTCAACAAAATAATCAATAACTTTTTCCTGAAATTCATCCCGAAAATTCATCACATAATACGGAATATCCAGCATATGCGCCACTCTTCTGGCATCCTCCACGGCACTCCAGCCACAGCATCCTCCTTCTTTTTCAATACTGCATCGGTCCTCCTGCTGCCATATCTGCATCGTGGCACCGATCACATGATACCCCTGCTCTTTTAATAAATATGCGGCAACGGAAGAATCAACTCCTCCCGACATACCCACAACAACCGTCTTTTTATTATTCTCAGCCACGTCTTTCCTCACTTCCGAAAAATAATTGTTTTAATATCTCAAGTATACTGTCTATTCCTACATTCTACAAGAAAATTTTTAAGATACCATGAGCTTCTCTGCATCCCAAGCACTTTCCTATATACCGAAAAACCGGACAGATCCAATGCCTGTCCGGTTTCCATTTTTATTACACGACATTACTCCTCATCAGAAATGTCTGTCTTTGGTTTCTTGAGCCCCTCGATCGTAATATGATTTTTTTCTGCATAATCCCAAAGTGCCGCATGAATTGCTTCCTCTGCCAACAGAGAACAGTGAACCTTCACCGGCGGAAGTCCATCCAGTGCTTCCATAACAGCTTTGTTGGTTACTTCCAGAGCTTCGTAGATTGTTTTCCCCTTTACAAGCTCTGTTGCCATACTGCTTGTTGCAACTGCCGCTCCGCAGCCAAAAGTCTTAAATTTGCAGTCCTTAACTATTTTTGTATCCTCGTCAATATCCAGATAAATACGCATGATATCACCGCACTTTGCATTTCCGACGGTACCTACGCCACTTGCATTCTCGATTTCTCCTACATTTCTCGGATTATTGAAATGATCCATTACTTTTTCACTATAATTCATCGATAATCTTCCTTTCTTTTGTCTGATCGATCGTTTTTGTTATTTTTCCTTCTGCTGTTTTACGAAATCATCATACAACGGAGACATGCTGCGCAGTCTTTCCACGATTTTTTTCGCCTGATCTGCTACAAAATCCATCTCCTCCATGGTATTGTCCTCAGAAAGTGTCAATCTGAGTGATCCGTGTGCAATCTCATGTGGCAGTCCGATCGCCAAAAGGACATGAGACGGATCCAAAGAACCGGACGTACATGCCGATCCACTTGATGCACAGATTCCATTCTGGTCGAGAAGGATCAGAAGTGACTCTCCCTCAATAAAACGGAAACAGAAGTTTACATTGTTCGGAAGACGTTTTGTCCGATCTCCATTCAGACGGCAATACGGAATTTCCTTTTCAAGTCTCTCGATCAGATGATCCCTGAGAGCTGTCTCTTTTGCAATTGTTTCATCCATCGTTGCATGTGCCAGCTGTGCTGCCTTTGCCATTCCCACAATACCCGGCACATTATGAGTACCTGCACGGCGGGAACGTTCCTGAGAACCACCATGGATCAGCGGACCGATCTTTACCTTGTTGCTCATATACAAAAAGCCGATCCCCTTAGGTCCGTGGAATTTATGACCACTGGCACTGAGCATATCAATATTCATCTCCTGCACATTGATCGGCACATGTGCATATGCCTGTACAGCATCTGTATGGAATAATACGCCATGCTCATGAGCAATCTTTCCGATCTCGCTGATCGGTTCGATCGTACCGATCTCATTATTTGCAAACATAATACTAATCAATATCGTATCCGGACGGATGGCTTTTTCAACCTCCTCCGGTGATACAAGACCATTCTCGTCTACGTCAAGATATGTCACTTCATATCCGTGTTTTTCCAGATATTCACATGTATGAAGAATGGCATGATGCTCAATCTTGGAGGTGATAATATGCTTTCCCTTTGACTGGTACCCCTCTGCAACACCCTTCAGGACCCAGTTATCAGACTCGCTGCCGCCACCGGTAAAATAAATCTCTGATGTAGCTGCTCCCAAAGAATCTGCGATAACCTTTCTCGCATCCTCCATAGCCTTTTTGGCCTCTCCCGCAAAACTATAAACACTGGAGGGATTACTGTAATTTTCCAAATAATATGGTTTCATCGCATCAAACACTTCCGGTCTGACGGATGTCGTCGCTGCATTATCCAAATAAATCAATTTACTCATAGTGATACCACTGCCTTTCTATCACCTGTCCCTCAGGTACAGGTATGTATTTGAAATATAGATGCGTCCATATTTCCTACTAACTCTATGGGCTGTCTGTAATTATACTCATTTCCCTATTATTGTCAACCGCTGCCAGTTTCATTTACGCCATTTATCTGACATGCAGGATTCCTTTTGCTCCAATCCTCGCATTTACCGAAATTCCATTGACGTAATTGACAAATTTTCTCACTTTCTTTTTCTTGGTCAGCATGTGAGTTTCCTTGCCTGACTGCCTGCACGGAATCATCCTTGCCCGGATCTTTCCATTCTCTTTGATCGTGAGCTGAAGCAGTGTCGTATATAATGTCTTTTCGTTAAACCAATAATTTCCCAGACTATAAAAGATCGGTTTTCCTTTATAGGAGCCTACCCCTTGAAGACAATGCGTATGAGCCCCAACTATTACATCCGCCCCTGCGTTGATATAATCCTTTGCCTGAGTCTTCTGTGCATCCTCCAGCTTTGTACTGTATTCTGTCCCCCAGTGGACAAAGGCAATGACCACATCTGCTTTCTTTTTGGCTTTTTTGATTGCCCGGCAATACTGCGTATCATCATATGTCCGAAATACCCCCGGCGAGTTTTTCCCTGCTGCGGGCGTCAGAACATATTTTTCAGCCCTGGTAGCAGCAATAACTGCGATTGTCTTTCCTTTGCATTGAAAATATACCGGTTTTCTTGCCTCACTGCTATTTTTTCCGCCACCTGTATATTTTATTCCATTTTTTTCCAAAGTGGACATTGTATCCAGAAACGCCTGTTTTCCATAATCGTATACGTGATTATTCGCCAGGGATACCGCATCTACACCCAGCTGCTTCAGAAGCTTCACATTTCTCCGCGGAGACCGGAATGTATAGGCTTTTCCTGCCATAGGCTTACCACGGTCACTGATAGAAAATTCATTATTCACCACCATATAGTCATATCCCCGCATCTTTTTAATAAGACGTGGATCAATACAGCCGGCAATTCCCTTTCCTTTGCGGCGCATATGCTTCATCACGCTCCAGGTTTCATCAAAGTTAATATCTCCGGTAAAACCAATGGTAATATCTCCATTTTCCGGTCCGGATGACTTTCCTGCAATCCCTGCATCTTCCTTCGTAGTAACAATATCCGGATCTGTCACAGCCGGCTCTGTTGCAGCCGGCTCTTTCTGCTCCGATATCACTGCCGGTGCTTTTTCTTTGTCAGGCTCATCATGATTCGACCGATAATAATCCACAATGATCCACAATGCCAATATGATCATCACCGCTATCACAACCGGTCTGCCCTTGCCATGCATCCATTCCCGCAGTTTTCCCATCTTTCGTCCTTTCTATCGCCCTTACCGGGTAAAAGCTGTTTTTCTGATTCACATTTAAGACAGATTTTTGATCACTACACCGTATTTTGGAGGACAGATCAAATGCAGGATTCCATTTTCCACATTATACATAGCTGTCTCCAAAGAATATCCCTCTCTGCCGGTATTGATCAGTCTCGCCATCCGATTTCCCTCCAGCATGCCTAAACGCCATACCGGCAGATCGACAGCTACCTGCTCATCTCCATTGTTGATCGCCACCACGATCTTATCCTTCTCGTCAAAGCGGCCATAGCTTATAAACTGATACTGCCCATGAAGAAATAGTATAGACCCTGTCTTCATCGCCTTGTAATCCTTATGGATCCTTATGATCTCCCTATGATACTCTATCAGTTCCTGATCCTCTCTTCCCCACGGATAAGCCCTGCGGTTATCCGGATCCGTCCAGCCGCACAGACCTGCCTCATCACCATAATAGATCGTAGGTGCTCCGGGCCATGTCATCTGTATCATTACTGCAAGTCTCAAAACAGCTTTATCAACCCCTTCATTCGCTGCCTCCGGACCCATATACGCTGTCCTTCCTACCTTTCGGTTGGTTCTCGTCAGAAACCTGGAATGATCATGATTGGACAATTCATTCATAGCCACCTGAAGAGACTGTGTATGGAAACGTGTCATGAAATGACGCATAGAGCCAAAAAATGAATCCGGATTTCCCAACTGATCCTGCCTGTATTCGTCACTATGCTTCTCCACGCCTGTAAGAAACCAGGTCAACGGCTCCATGAAAGCATCGTAGTTCATAACCGTATCCCACTCATCTCCCTTGAGCCATTCCGTAGGATCCCCATAATGCTCTGCGAGAATAATAGCATTCGGATTTGCTTCCTTAACATTTTTTCGAAATTCTTTCCAGAAATAATGATTATATTCGCCTGATTGTCCAAGATCCGCCGCAACATCAAGTCTCCATCCATCCACATTATACGGAGGGGAAACCCATTTACGCCCGACACGCATGATATACTCAAACAAGGCAGGAGACTCCTCATAATTAAGCTTTGGCAGCGTATCGTGTCCCCACCATCCGTCATAGTGCGGATTATACGGCCACTGTCTTTCCCTGAACTTAAAAAACGTATTATAAGGACTATCCTCCGCCACAAAAGCTCCTTTTTCATATCCCGGAGCATTTTCGTAGATACATTCCCGATCCAGCCACTTATTAAAAGAACCACAGTGATTGAAAACACCATCCAGAATGACCTTCATCCCTCTGCGGTGTACTTCCTCCACAAATTCTGCAAAAAGCTGATTACTTGCTTCCAGATTCTCCTTATCCGTAACTCTGCAGATATAACGGGATGCTGCTTTATTCGGATAATTAGGATCTGCTTTCCAGTTTCCATGCTCATCCTTTTGAAGAAGCTCTCCCTCATCCTTGACGATCCTGCCAAAATGAGGATCAACATAATCATAGTCCTGAATATCATATTTGTGATTGGACGGAGAGACAAATATCGGATTAAGATAGATTACCTCCACTCCCAGATCCTGCAGATAGTCCAGCTTCTGCATGACACCTGAAATGTCTCCTCCATAAAATTCCCGGACACCCATAGCTGCCGGATATTTATTCCAGTCAGTTACCTTGCTGGTGCCTTCACCGATATAGATATATTCATCATCCTCTACATCATTACTGTGGTCTCCATTAAAGAAACGATCCACATAGATCTGATAAAAAACCGCACCCTTAGCCCAGTCCGGCGTATGAAAGCCCGGTGTCATGGTAAAATTGTAATACTCCTCCACGGAATTACAAAGACCTACATTATTGTAATAACATACCATCTGCCCGCAATGGATCTCAAAATAGTAAAATACCTGTTCTGTCCCCAGTTGTACAAAAGTCTCATAATAATCAAACAGACGGTCGTTGTACAGTTTTTCCATCTCAATACGCCGGTCATTAAATACCAGAATTACAGAATCCAGATTCTCCCTGGCACATCTCAGACGCAGTCTCACCCGATCATAGGGATCCGGCTCAGACGGACAGCGATAAAATTCTGTTCCATCTGCAAATAATGCCTGCGGATTAAATATCGTCGTCAGATTATCCAGATACAACTGTGTTTTCATCTGCTTTGACATCTTGTAAAACTGTACGTTTAAGTCCATGACCTGCCTCCATTGCTCAAAATATATCTGTTATCATTCTTTTTCATTTATAGAACCCACGGAGTCATTTTACATCATTTCAGCACTTTTCACAAGTTTGTGTTGGAAACTTCTCCCATGCTCCCTGCTTTTTTGACGATATCCATAAGCTGTTCTTTTGTATTTTTCTCCGGCTCCTCCAGCACAAGCTCCAAGAGTCTGTTGAGAATCTGTCCCAGTCCCGGTCCCGGTGCAACTCCCGCCGCCATCAGATCCTTGCCATTCACAGCCAGTTCCTTGACTGAAAGAGGATGGTTTTCCTTCTCAATGATCTGATATTTTTGCATACATTCATCTAATCTTGCCAGCTTCCGTTCGATGGTTTGTGGATTTTGGGACAGCACATCCGCATACTGCACCAGAAATTCCATCCACATAATGTCCCTGCCAATCTTGGCTGCAGCTTTTCTGACCTGTGATATCTTTGTTCCGGGACGGTAGTCATGATATCGGATCAGCCGCTCAGCCGTGTCAACCGTCTCGTTGTCAAAGGTAAGCCTTCGAAGGATCTTGCGGGTCATTGCCGCACTTTTCTCCGGATGTCCTATAAAATGTCCCTCCCCTTTTTCATCGACCGTCATTACCACCGGCTTTGCTACATCATGAAGCAGCATGGTGAGCATCAGGATCGTATACTGCTTTTTATTGACATCAGCAGAAATTTCCTGTATCTTTTTTCTTCCATAATCGGACAAATCCTCCGGAAAAATCCCACAAAAAAAGTCTCTCATACATTCCATTCCATGAATGGAATGTTCTCCTACAGAATAACGATGGTGATGATTTCTCTGATCACATTTCATCATGGCATCAATTTCCGGCAGAAATATCCCTGTCATTCCCGTCTCATAAACAAGACGGATCCGTCCGGGATTCGGTGATATCAAAAGTTTGGTAATCTCAACACGGATTCTTTCCGCACTGATCTTTTGTAAATTCCGGATCCTTTCTTCCATGGCATCCAGTGTGTTTTTTTCAATTTCAAACCCAAGCTGTCCCGAAAACCGTACAGCCCGAAGCATCCTCAATGCATCCTCATCAAAACGCTGTCCTGCGTCTCCGACACATCTGATGATCTTTCTCTCCAGATCCCCAACACCGTCAAATTCATCCACCAGTCCCGTATGCTCATTATACGCCATGGCATTGATGGTGAAATCCCGCCGTTCCAGATCCATTTTGAGATTGTTTGTAAACGCCACTTCTTTTGGATGGCGTCCGTCTTCATACTCTCCATCGATCCTGTATGTTGTAACCTCGTAGCCGTTTCCGTTCATCATCACGGTGATGGTGCCATGCTGGAGTCCTGTATCTATCGTCTTACGAAAAAGCTTTTTGACCTCCATGGGTTTTGCCGATGTCGTAATATCCCAGTCCTCCGGCACTCTTCCAAGCATTGCATCCCGGACACAGCCTCCGACTGCATATCCCTCATATCCACCTTTTTCCAAAATCTCTATAATACTGACAACCTCCTGAGGCATCGTCATACTGTACTCTGACATAATCTCCTCCGTTTCACCCGGTTTTATTCATTGCTGTCACTCAAGGTCGTCTCATCTCCCAGCTCTACTCTCTTCATCTCTTTCCTGCGATAGAAGATATCATACAGGGCAGGTACTACAAATAATGTCATTAATGTTGCATATGCCAGACCACCTATGGTAACGATCGCCATTCCCCTGCTCATATCCGAGCCGGTATCATGGCTAAATACCATTGTACTCATTGCAAGAATTGTAGTCAATGCCGTCATCAGGATCGGACGCATACGTGTCACACCTGTTTCGATCAATGCCTGTCTCTTGTCCATGCCATCCATCCGGAGCTGGTTGACGTAATCTACAAATACAATACCGTTATTTACAACGACACCGGAAAGAACCAAGAATCCCATCAATGCCATCATGGACAATTCCTGCCCCGATATCATCAATGCCAGAAGTCCTCCCGTAAATGCCAGCGGGATCGTAAATATTACAATAAACGGTGACAACAGACTCTGGAACTGTGCAACCATGATCAGATAAATAAATACGATCGCCAGAGTGATCATCAAAAGCATATTTTTTACCATTTCATTTGTTGACTCTGTCTCACCACCCATATCAATAGTGTAACCTGCCGGAAGATCATATTTGTCTAACTTTTTCTGAAGTTTGCGGCTGAGAAGTGTCGTATTATATCCATCTTTTACATCTGCTTTCACAGCCACATAATGCACAAGATTCTTCTTTGTCAGACTTTCTACACTCTTTCCCTTTGTAATTTTTGCAAATCTGCTCAGCTTGTATGTCTTTGTCACTTCCTTTCCCTTATCATTCATCTTCGTCGTTTCAAACTCATAATCTGCCAGATTTTTTGTATCTAATTCATCGCGTTCATCCACGATCTTGACATTATACTGCTGTTCATTCACCGTAATCTTCGTGGAATCCTTCTCTGTCGTCAAGGCAGCAGCCAGTTCCTGATAAACCTGTGCAACCGTGAGTCCGCATTTCATCGCCTCATCCTTATCTACCGTAACGACATATTCTGTATCGCCCTCTTCCTGTTCATTGGTTATCTCCGTAAATCCCTTTACCTCACCTACTATCTTCATAATATCTTCGCTGATCGCCAGAAGCTTATCATTATCTTTTCCTGAGATTTCAACATTTAATCCGGAACCAAGCATACTGGACATATCCATATTTGAGGCGGATACACTGTAATCCTCCAGATTCAGTTTCTCCATCTTTGTATTTATCTTATCTGCGATCTCCTTATTTTTGCGGGCATATTTCTTATCCAGAAGCACCTCAAAGCTATAGGATTTTGTATCGGAAGCCATAAGAACCGTCGTTCCTGATGTCTTGACAGCTCCCACCGTATCGACTCCCTTAATACTTTCGGCGATCTTAACGATCTCATCTGCCGTTTTATAATCCTCCTCGTCTGAAGTTTCTTTCGGCATCGTTGCGGTGATCGACATCTGTTCGCTTGCCATATCCGGCATCATTACAATTCCCATCCGGAATACCTGGATCACACACACTACCAGCAATGCCAGTGATATCATAAGCACAACAGGCTTATGGGACAGTGAAAATCTTGCTGCTTTTTCATATGCATTGACCACTGCATCAAAGAAACGATGCTTCCCGGTGCTTTCTTTTTTCAAAAGAGTAGCACTCATGCTCGGAACTACCGTCAGTGCAACCACCAGACTGGCAGATAAGCTATATGCAATAGTCAGACACATATCCTGCATGATCGATCTCGTCAGACCATCCGTAAAGATGATCGGAAGGAATACGCAGATTGTTGTCAGCGTAGAGGAAAATATGGCACCGGCCACCTGATTTGCCCCCATTACGGCAGCTCTTGCCGCAGAGACTCCTTTATTTCTCAAACGATATATATTTTCAATGACAACGATAGAATTGTCGACAAGCATTCCAACTCCCAATGCCAGACCTGACAGAGAGATTATATTCATCGTGATATTACTAAAGTACATTAATACAATGGCAAACAGTACACTCAACGGAATACTGAAAGCAACCACTGCCGTAGGACGTACATCCTTCAAAAAGAGCATAAGGACCAATACTGCTAACAAAGCTCCGTAGATCAGATTGGAAAGGACAGAATTAATAATGATCTTGATATAATCGCCCTGATCCATAAGATTCGTGATATGCAGATTTTTATCCTCTCCTGCCAGTTCTTTAATCTTCTGATTACATCTCTTGGATACCACAGAAGTTCCTGCTGTACTAGATTTTGAAATACTTAAGATCACTGCATCATTTCCATTGACCTTTGCATAATTGTCCCCGGAATTGTCGATCACGGTAACATCTGCCACATCACAAAGACGGATATCTCCGATATCTTTCATGTTGGTCAAAAGTGTCCTCTTTAATTCTTTAATATTATTATATTCGTCTCCGACCTTGATCAGATACTGTGTACCATCCTCGCTGATATATCCTGCAGGCATGGAAAAGTTTTCTGCTTTTAGGATATTAGCCAGCTGCTCCTGTGTCAGAAGCTGATCCAGATTTGCTTTTTTCAAGGCTTCCTTTCTTGATTTTTCATAAGATTTTCTTGCCTTCTCCAGTTCTTTGCTGCTATTATCCAGCGTTGTCTGGGCAGATGCCAGCTGTGCATTTGCAGCACCAAAGGCTGCTGCTGCCGTAATCTTACCAGCCTCTACCTGTTCATATTTTCCCTCCGCCTTTTTGATGGATTTCTCTACCTTTGCCAGCACAGCCTGTGCAGTCTTGATCTTGATCTTCAGATTGGCAAGCTCAGTATTGATCTGAGGGATTCTTGTATTTACAATATCGTACATCGTCCGCAGATTTTTCTTGGTGAGATTTTTGGCCGCCTTTGCCTGTCCCTGCTGCTTCATCATATCCTGCATTGCCTTTAACTTAGCAGGATGATCAAGAGCATCCTTTATATCCTCCGGCATCTTGGCAAGCTGTTTCTCTGCCTGCTGCTTTGCGGTAGTTTCTGCATTTTGTGCAGCCATCTTTTTGATATCATCAGCATTAGATCCAAGCTGGCCCAACAGCTTATTTACATTCGACGCAGACACAGTTACTTTACTTCCACTCTGATCCATGGCATTTTGCACCGCTGCGATCAAAACCTGCTGATAGACCTGGTCATATATAGCCTTGTAGCCATCCCCCGATTCCAATGACTTTCTGGCAGAACCAAAAGAACTGTTTATCTGATCATAGGAGTCTTCAATTTTATTCTTTTTATATGCTGCAAGTTCTGTCTTGAGTGCCGTCTGGCTCGCCTTAAGACTTGTCACCTGTGAGGTATATGCCTCCTTGTTCGCCATAGCCTGATCCATCATCTTACTGAATTTAGCCAGTTCATTACTTTTATCTGTCTGCTGGGTACTCAGCTTATCCTTCTGAGTCTGAAGCTCTGCCTTTCCCTCATCCAGTTTACTTTGTGCATCATCAATCTTCTTTCGTGCATCTCTCAGGGTACTGTCCGTCTTTTCCAGTATCCTGCCGTTTACATCATCAATTTTTTTCTGATTCAGCTTTACTTCTACGGACTTCTCTACCAGACCGGAAGCCTGTACGCTTGCGACACCATCCTGTCGCTGTAATTCCGGAATGATATTATCCTGTACATACTGAGTCAGATCATAGCCTTTCTTTCCCTTGTAATCTACACTGACCATCATTGTCGCCATCATATCCATGGATAGCTCCATAACCATAGGATTATCCACGTTTTCCGGAAGATCCAGCTGGTTCACCGCTGATGTCACCTTAACCATGGCACTATCCATGTTGGTTCCATCTTCAAACTGCAGTGTTACCATACTATAATTCTCACTTGATGTACTTGTAACCTCTTTTACACCGTTGACAGTTCCTACGCCGTTTTCTATAACATCCGTCAGCTCTGTCTCCACCTTTTCCGGTGATGCACCGGGATATGTTGTGATCACAAGCATATACGGCATGTTCATATTCGGCAGAAGATCTGTCGTCATCTTGCTGAAGCTGACGCCTCCAAGCACCAGTACCATCACCACTGCCACCAGAATCACATAGGGTCTTTTTACACTAAATTTCGGCATGATCAATTCTCCTTTTCCTTATCTTTTCTCATTACGGTTATCTACTGTCTGCTGTACTGAATCGCAGATACGGTCTATCATAGACAAAAACAAAGTTTTCTCTTCCTCCGTAAAATCACGAAAGACAATATCTTCAAAATATCTCCTCATGCTGTGGCCATCCTGCACCACAGGTTCTGCCTCCGGAGTCAGCTTAAGCCTTTGCACCCGTCGGTCTTTTTTATCACATTCCCGCAGTATATATCCCCGGTTGACTAGCTTATCAATGGTCATGGACGCTATACTGTTTTTAATAAAACGACAGTTGCAGATGTCCTTAGCTGTATTCCTCTCCGGATGATGATCCAGAAATGTAAGAATCTGCAGTGCTGTCAGGGTGATGCCATATTTTTTGCACACCCGTTCGCTGACCTGTTCATGAAGCCTCTCAAAATCTTCCGCTTTACACAAATAATCCTTCATATTTCCTCCGCAATATTAAACAAAAAATATACTTCAAAATTGAACTATTCAATTTTGAAGTATATTCCTCGCTCCGCTATTCGTCAATACATATTTGCCATTGTATTCTTAATTTTTTATAAACGCAACATCCGGGCTTATAAATATCGGATAATTGTCTCCATGCCGTATCCTTTTTCCATAACAGTCAGCTCTGCCATCGCTCCGCTAATGATCGGCATTGATGGTGGAAGATGACCAAGATCTGCATCCATAATAACCGGAACATGATACTCTTTCAAAATATCATATGCAGCCCTCTGCGGAGAAAGTCCCAGAAAATCCTCCCCAAAGCAAAGCGGACGTCCTATCAGAAATCCTCTGAGATATTGAAACCATCCCGCCTCCTTAAGCTGCCACAACGCTCTGCGAATCCCCATAGGATTCAGATCACAGGCCTCCATAAACCAGATAATACCATCCTCCCGGTATTTGTCATTAAACTCTGCCACTTTATCAAACCGTGTTCCAACGAGGGTGTCCAGACAATCCAGACAGCCTCCTATAAGCCTCCCCGTTATCTTAAGCTCTCCCTTTTCTTTCTTTTTTCCTTCCGCATCATAAACAACCAGCTTCTTGGGTTCTGTCACATGATACGGCTCCAAAGGGTGATCCTCATCCTTTAACGATTCCTTTTCCCATAAAGGATATCCTGTCACTTCCCTGCTGCCCGTCAAAATCCCCCAGGCATCTTCCAATGCCTGATGCCATTTTCTCATTCCAAATGCCGGGGCACAGGGACCATAAATGGCAGCCGTATCACACAAAACCGGCAATAAAAAAGTCAGATTTGTATTATCCGAAAAACCCATATACCACTTTGCCTTTGCCCTGGCGATCCTCTCGAAATCAATTTTAGAAACCACCTCGCACATCAATTCTCCGCCACCGCAGGAAATGATCACATCGCAGGCTTCCTCTCCAAAAAAATGATTTACCTCCGCACCGCACTTTTCCGGAGTATTGCTGATACCAATTCCACTTCCTTCATAACAGTTCGGTCCAAGCAGAACCTGGTAGCCCATATCCTTCCATTTCCGTTGTGCATTGTCAAATGCACTATGATAAGGTTCAATATTGCACCCAAAAGATGGTGCAATACAGCCAATCGTTCCATTTTCTTTCAAAAAATCCGGGTATCTCATAATTCATCTCCTCTTTTCAAACAACCCAAAATAGTATAAGATAGAATCATTATATCACAAATTCGCAACGCAAGGGAGCTTGTTCACTTGCGCAGAATTTGTGAACGACAAAATTATAAAGCACAAAGTGCGACAGATGCGAAGCATCTGAATTTTGGAGTTAAAATATCACAAATTTGTGCATGATTTTTGCACATAGCGGAGTTTCAAAGAAACTCCTAATATGAGCCCTTTAGTGCTCATTATATCACAAATTCGCAACGCAAGGGAGCTTGTTCACTTGCGCAAACAAACAGAAATGAGGATGAAAATGGAATACGGATTACTTGGAGAAAAACTTGGACACAGCTACTCAAAAGAGATTCATGAACTTTTGGCTGATTATACTTACGACTTATGTCCTGTAAGCCGTGATAACTTTGACGATTTTATGAAAAAACATGAATTTAAGGCGATCAATGTCACGATCCCTTACAAAAAAGATGTCATCCCCTATCTTGACAGTATGGATGACAACGCTGCTGCGATCGGTGCGGTCAATACCATCGTAAATAAAAATGGTCGTTTAGAAGGACACAATACTGATTTTTCCGGTTTTTTATATATGATCGAAAAGCATAATATCACGATCAAAGATCAAAAGTGTCTTGTCCTTGGAAACGGAGGTGCCGCAAAGGCTGTAATTGCCGTTTTGAAACATTTAAATGCCTCAGAGATCCTGCTGGTTTCCCGTCGTGACACACCGGACACCATTACATACGAAGAATGTCTATCCCACCACACAGATGCCCAGGTAATTGTCAATACAACACCTGTCGGCATGTTTCCAAATATGGATGCCTCTCCTCTGGATCTGAGTCCTTTTACGAATTGTCATGCTGTACTGGATATCATTTATAATCCATTAGAAACAAAACTCACGGCACAGGCCGGCTCTCTTGGCATTACAGCTGTCACCGGTTTGGAAATGCTTGTTGCACAGGCATTATATGCCGTAGAATTTTTCTTGGATACTACGCTGGACAAGTCACAGATCGATACTATCTACAGAAAAATCGCTGCCGAGAAGACAAACTGTTAAACTGACCGTATGATCAACAGCTAAAAACTATGATCAAAAAAGGAAGACATCAAACCATGTCTTCCTTTTTCAGTTATCCTAATATTTATTTGTTTAAACAGCTCACGATCAATTCACCGGTACGATCCGTTGATCTTCCATCCAGATCATCAAAGAATCTCTTCTTGAATTCCAAAAGCTTGTCATTCTCAAAATCACCTGCTTCAATAGAGTCAACAAGATCACTATATGTCCTGACGATCTTGCCGGGAGCCATATCCTCATATTCGTAATAAAATCCTCTGGAAGATATATAACGATCCAGATCATATGCATATAAAAGCATCGGTATATCCAACAAAGATGCCTCAAAAACAACAGAAGAATAATCGGTGATCAAAAGGTCTGTCACAAACAGGAGATCATTAAGCTCAGAATTTGCAGACAGATCGATAATATAATCTGCATACTTCGGGCGGATATGACTGCGATTATTAACAAACGGATGATGTTTCACAATGATCGCATACTCCTCATTCAGATCCTCATATAATTTATTTACATCCAGACGGTCTACCGGATAATATCCACTGAGCTTTCCATTTCCACGGAATGTTGGTGCAAACAGAAGGATCTTCTTGTTTTTCAGCTTTGGATATTGATCATAAAAGGCCGTAACAACGCTCTTTTTATATTTTTCATCAAAAAATACATCTGTTCTTGGTATACCGGTCGCTGCCACCTTATCTTCTGAGATACCAAATCCCTCTGCATAGAATTTGGCAATATTGTGGGAGCTGACTAATGCATAGTCATAATTACGGTGGTTTTTACTTTTCTGTGTCTGGCCTCCCGGTCTGCCCAGACGGCTGCAGCCAAATGTTTTAAACGCTCCACAGGCATGCCACAGCTGAATAAGATATGTCCCCTCGCGCCTCGGCATACGGAAAAACAATTCGCAAAAATCATCCACAAGGATCACCTTGGAATTTCCAAAGTACCATGCCATACGGATGAGACTTCCCAAACGCATATGCTTAACATCATTGCTGTCAAGAACATAGCGTCTGTCCAGTCCCGGCACCTTGTCCAGATATCTGTTTACAAACTCAAAATTTCCGGTGAGATCATCCCTGCGATTAGACAGAAATACCACTCTGTTTTTCTTGACTGGCATCCAGCGTGCGATAAGATTGACCTTGTTCATCATCCACATTTTAGCAGCAAGAATACCGATCCGTGTCCGGCTGAAGGTATCCATCTTTGCCCTGACATGCTTCAACAGATAAATAATGCCATTTTCCGGTATCTTTGCATTCTTTGACTGACAGCCGGTTGCTGCCAGAAGTGCATCTATAAAAAACACAGGGATCAATACTACAGAAACGCAGAATAAAACAAAATGCCACAGCCACATAATGATGCTGTTAAAAATCTTACGTCCTTTATGAATCTCAAAAATCTTTTCCTGTCCCGGTTTAGCATCCAGAATAACCTTTCTGGAATCCTTAGAAAAATTCATTTCGTATTCTATATAAGTCTGCCGCTCCTGTTCAGACTCCTCCACACCGACAGCAGTCTCCCTCACAAGAAGCTCCAGTGCCTTTTCATCCTCAGGATCTACAGTGAACGGAACACTCTCCAGTACAGTATGACCATAACTTAATTCCAAAGAAAATTCTATATGACGGTTCTTCGGCTGCTGATAGAACAAATGCTTCAGCATATAAGAATATGATGCCATAATATAAAAGCTGCCATCCTTTTCCGCCTGATAAAAACGTACCACGATTGGAAGACGCCTTGTCTGTTCTCCATTGCTAAACACAATCGTCATTTTCGGGTCCCTTACCTTTTCATCCCAGGGGCCTGATGCACTCACTGCAATCTCCAGCTTTTCTTCCCGAAGCAGCAGTCGATGTATGGTTACTTTAAAATCCATCCCTTTCACCTCAAATAAAATATTGCTTTTGTTTTTTCATACAAATCTTTGTTTTACATAATTTTCACAAAACTCAGACTTTTCTATTATCCCCTCTTTCCATAAAAAAAGCAAGTCCATTTTCAAATTAAAAATTTAAAATTTAACAAAAAAAGAAGACTCCCTGCACGAAGTCTTCTTTTCGATTCTAAAATGGCATTATGTTATTATCATACTAAACCTGCAAGATCCTTTCCTGCTGCCCTGCAATTATCCAGAGCTTCTTCATCCGGTGCATTATTTGCAATGATCCCTTCTCCATTCCAAACCTGTGCACCATCGGATCCTACACGATCCTCCCAATCACGCATCCAGTCACCGCTTCCCCATCCATAAGATCCGAAAAGCACAACTGTCTTACCTGAAATATTTCCATCAAGTTCCTCCATAAGAGGCTCCATGATCGTCTCTTCCAGCTGTTCTGCTCCCATGGACGGACAACCCAATGCAACTGCCTTTGCATCCTTTACATCATCTGCACTTGCCGTTTCTGCCGGAATCAGGTTTGCTTCTGCTCCTGCTTCCTTTGCCCCCGCTGCAATTGCTGCAGCCATGGCTGCCGTATTTCCCGTACCACTCCAATAAATGATATTGACTTTAGCCATCTCTAATTAACCTTCCTTTCTCCATGATCCCACTTATTATAACCATGATAATAAATGATATACATGATACTGATCCACCTGTCTGATGCATATCTGTATATATGACACAGACTATTTTAGTTAGTCAGTCTAACTCACAGTTAGTCATTTCTAACTCTTTTGGTATCATATCACGCTCCGGTTAAATATGCAATAAGGACATTTGATAAAATTTCTATAATATCTGATAAAATACACCCGAAAAAACAAAACCGGCATTTTTCTCTCCGGTAATTGCTCTGCATTCAAAAAAACAGTCCCCCGGAAATATAAAATTTCCAAGGGACTGTACTTATCTATGCATGTCCGGATAATTAAACTCTCTTCATGTACTCACCGGTACGGGTATCAATACTGATCCTGTCACCTGTCTCTACAAACAACGGAACCTGAACAATGGCACCTGTCTCAACTGTAGCCGGCTTGCTGGCACCTGTTGCCGTATCACCCTTGAAACCTGGCTCTGTCTCTGTAATCTCCAACTCTACGAAGTTTGGTGGCTCAATAGCAAATACCTCTCCGTTATGAGAAAGCATCTGAACCATGTCATTCTCCTTGACAAACTTCAATGCATCGCCTACCTGATCTGCTGTCATATCAATCTGATCATATGTCTCTGTGTTCATAAAATGGAACATATCATCACTATACAGATACTGCATCTCCGCACGGTCGATATGTGCCTGAGGACATTTCTCTGTAGGACGGAATGTACGCTCTACCACACCGCCACTCTTGATATTTTTAAGCTTTGTACGGACAAAGGCTGCACCTTTTCCCGGCTTTACATGCTGGAACTCGATAACCTGAAAGACATTTCCTTCCACTTCGATCGTAAGTCCATTTCTAAAATCACCTGCTGATACCATCTTAAAATCCTCCTTCATGTAGTGGCGGTCAAAACCGCACAATCCTATAAATAGTTTACAGGATAATCCTGCTTTTTTCAAGTACTTTTACCGAATCAATGATAAATTTTATTGACAGTTCCTATTCTATCCAAGCTTTACTGACCCGCTGTTCTTTAACACCTCTACGATCTTTTCTGCTATCTTCGCGGGTGTCATACCATCTGTCAGCATACAGATATCTGCTGCTTCCATATACTTTGGCTCTCTCTTGGACATAAGCTCCGCAATCCCTTCTACATTCATTCTTCCTTTTAGTAAAGGGCGGTTCGTGCTATCTTTTACATGTTCATAAATTGTCTCCGGGGATGCCTGCAGCAATAATATCTTTCCCTGCCGTTTCATACATTCCACATTTTCTGTCCGCATAGCCATGCCACCACCGCAGGAAATGATCGCCGGCTTATAGCCTTTCAGATCTTCTAGCAGATCTGTCTCCATCCTGCGAAATGCCATCTCCCCGTCTTCTGCAAAAATCTCCGAAATTTCCCTTCCTTCCCTGGATACGATCAACCGGTCTGTATCATATTCCCGAACCTTTAATAATTTACTTAATATCCGGGCGGTCGTTGTCTTGCCAACCCCCATAAAGCCAATCAAAAATATATGTTCTTCAAGCTGATGCACTGCTTTCCTCCTATTTCTTCCGGACTATTGATAATTCTGGTGAACCATATCCAGCATCTCTTCCAGTTTATTGACCGGCAATTGTCCGGGAGCACTCTCCTGTCCTATACTGCCGAAAGTAACTGTTGAACCAAAGGCTTCTCCTGCAATCCTGCTGATGCTGCCGATCCTGCTCATTGACATCGTGATCAATGGCTTATCCACCTGCTCTGCCATCTGCAATGTAAACATCATCAGACGCATTACATCCATACGGTCTGCAGGCATCACAGCCATCTTTGGAATATCTGCCCCACTCTCATCTATGATCTGCAGACGGCCCTTTAATTCCGAATCATCCGGAGTCCTTTCAAAGTTATGATAGGATCCCACAACCACAACTTTCTCACGCAGCTTATTGATCCAGTTTTTCAGCTCCTCAAAATATTCTGCTGTTTCGGTCTCTCTGTCTCCTATAAGATCTTCATATTTAAGATCCTTAAATATCTCCACATCGATCATGTTAACCATGCCGCTGCATGCAATATTTTCCAGCAATTCTCTATAAGCCGCTGTATCTATCGCCTGTTTTCCTCCCTCTTCCTTTGTACGAAAGGTAACCAGAAGCGGTCTTCCATACAATGACATTTTCAAACGCTGCAATGTCTCCCTAACCATATCCCACTGACTAACTTCCCGGTAACAATCAATACGCCATTCTATAATATCGATTCTCTTTTGCAGCAGGATATCAGCCGCTGCAATAATAGATTTCCGGTCCGTTTCTGTGATCGATGCACAAATTTTCGGCTTACCACTTCCAATGGAAACATCTCCAACCTGAACCATATCTTCCTCCTTCAAAATCTAATTGATCATTCATCTTTTAATGTATCCTTCGCTGCTGCCACAATTGCAGAAACCGCACCCGTAACTACTGCGACTACAATTACGACCAATAAAATAATTTCTCCGATCAAAGCCTCCATATTCTCTCTCCTTTTATATCATAATATGATAATTATAATTTCACTCCGTCTATTATACTATACTCCCTTTTCCGGACGAAAAAATCCCCATATTCTTTATTATAACAGATAGTCTACTCCCGTCAATCATTCAATAAAAAAGGGTTACTAATGGTTCGTACCACGATTATCTTCTATGTACTGACTGAAATCGATTACCTTATTATCTCTAATAAACGAAAATGCCGAGACAAGATACACCACGGAAAACATAGTTTTAGAACTTCCTAAATGCTTTAAACACCAAAAACTAACCCTTTTTGCCTTTTCATTATAATTTTTTACAATCATATGAAAAATACTCAATATAAACATACAAACTGCATAAACAAGTAATTCAATGTATCCATTCAATTCCTGCCGATTTGTTATAGCTAGTAAAACCAATATCAACGAAATACTATTATACAATGTGTCTGTTGGCAACGAAAAATATATATTCCCGCCACAAGTAGTCTCTGCAATTGTGACAATTGTCTCTTCCTTTTTCATTCTCCTTTTTTAATTTTGCGATAACTTATCTGAACTATTGTCACATTAGATTCTTGTCCATAAAATATGCCAGCTTACTCCCCTTTAATCTCCCAGTGACCACTATATCCACTTCCGACATATACAATATTCGTCATTTGTTTTATTCTTCTCTTCACAGTCCTTACACCAACACCTAACCTTGTTGCAATTTCTGATGTGGAAATTTGAGGATTTTCTTCTATCATATCAAAGATTTGTTTCTGCAATCCGTCTTGAGTGCCACCTTGAGTGCCATCTTGAGTGCCATCTTGAGTGCCACCCTGAGTATCTTTAACATTCATCACATAATCATGTCCATAATTCAGATTATACAAAGTCAATGTAAAATCATCATTATCCGCATCAAATACCGGCATCTTAGACTCATCAAATTCAACCTGCCCTTCATAGTCTGCCAATATTTTCTTAAATCCACTGCCTCTACGCTCCATGTATTTCAAACGGCTGAAGATATCAGCTAATATCGGATTTCTTCGCTTTGATGGAATTTTTAATAAATCTTTTCCTTCTAGAGATATTCCGCTTACCATTCCACCCGGTGAATATATTTCGATTCTGTCATCGAACATATCTATATGAACTTCACTACCTATCTCCATATAATTTCGGTGAATCAATGCATTTACTACGCCTTCGAGCACTGCACGATCCGGATAATCAGGCATTTCGATTCTGCCGTCGCCTACCTTACGCCATGCTTTCTTGGAATTATTTCTGACAAAATCCGTTCCTGCCTGTAATAGTGTAACAAGACTACCTGTATATTCCTTATCATCAAGTGCATCTACTATACCAGATGCCTTCGTAAGTCCATTCCACCTTGTACAAAACAATCTGGAATGACGAACCGGAGATTCATCTGCCAAAAGTGCTCCTGCATTCGTCAAATTTCCATTCTCATCAATCAAACCAAAGGATTCATAATCTGTATCTTCAAATATATTTCCTGTTCTCTGTTTATATACTGATTTTAATTTTGTGAAAGACATATTGTTAAAATCATATCTTGATTTCAGACTATCATAACTTTCACCACTTCCACGAAGTACCAACTCTCGCAACTGTGCAGGTGTCGCCGGAACACTTTCATTCCCTATACGCATAAATGCAATAAGCTGTCCATCACCTTCATAATAGTATGGCGTCTGCTGCCCTTTCATAACTTCTACAATAACAAAAATTTTGTCTTTACCTTTTTCAAATGAAAGCTTAAACTCTGGTATTGGATTAAGGTGTGTTTTAATTATTTCACTAATTTTCTCTGCATCACCTTTAGCATCCGAAAGTCCAACTAACTCATCATCGTTTGCCACGCCAAATACCAGCTTACCACCATAACAATTTGCAAATGCACTGATACTCTTACACCAGCTTTTAGGTCTCTTTGTCTCAAGTGCAACCTTTTTATCGTAATCCGTGGTTTCACCGATTAGCTGCTTTATGTCCATAAATTCACTTCCTTTTATTTCTTTGTTTCATAGATTGCTGTACTTTCAGCAACCATCATGGGTGCATAATTTGATTCAGCATATGATATTGATTTATCTCGAAAGTTGACAACCTTTTCCTCGCTCATATCATTATTATCTGTCCAAAGTTCGCACTGTGTCATAACAGTCTGAACTGCATCCTCCATACCTTCAGGCGGGTACTTATGCTTTTTCAACAATTTCTTTATAAGCATACGCATTTTTGCTCTTGCTGATTCCCGTTTCTGCCAGTCAATCGTTTTGTTTCTTCGGAGAGTGTCTGCAAGTTCTTTTGTAATTGCTATCAGTTCTTCATTTTCATAGAAATCCTTTATTGCCTGTGGCTTCGTCAATGCATCATAGAAAGCAAGCTCATCAGCAGTAAGCCCAAGCTGGTCGCCTTCCTTTTGGGCTGCTGCAATCTGTTTTGCAAGATTCAGCATTTCCTCAATAACTTCTTCATTTGTCAACATACCATTAAGATACGCATTAAGCGAACGCTGCATAATTTCACTAAACTTCTCAGATTTAACTACATTAGTTCTGCGATATACTGAAACCTGTTCTGCAATCAATTTTTTCAGAAGTTCAACCGCAAGATTCTTCTCTTTCATATTGGCAACTTCTTCAAGGAACTTCGGATCAAACAGTGAAAATTCCTCTTTGATATCTGAGAAAAGATTGATAACTCCATCACTCTTGATACTCTGCTTTAAAAGCTCATTTATTCTTGCATTCATTTCTGGAAGAGAAATCTTCTTCCCAACTCCTATATTAGTCAGTCTAAGGACAAGAACACGCACTGATTCAAAGAATGCTGCTTCAAATCGACTTTCTTCATCAACCAACGAAGAACAAAGAGACAATGCCTGATGCAGCATAAGTGCTTCTTTTACAAATGCGTCCTTGTCATCAACTTTCTCTCTGTCCATAATAAAGTTGACTGCACCACTGATAGTTTTTGCTCTCTCAAGGTCTGTTCCACCTGTAAACTTTGAGTAATCATATCCGTGGAACATATCCCGACAAACAGAAAGCTTTTCCAAGAACTTCGGATATGCAACCTTTGCAACATCAGTATCACCATAATTCTTTTTATCACGAGAAGTATAATCGTTCATTGCCTGTTTCAATGCAGAAGCAATTCCAACATAATCTACAACAAGTCCGCCTTCCTTATCACGGAATACACGATTTACACGAGCTATAGCCTGCATAAGATTATGTCCGGACATTGGCTTATAGACATACATAGTTGCAAGTGAAGGAACATCAAAGCCTGTCAGCCACATATCAACAACAATTGCTATCTTCATAGGGCTGTTATTATCTTTGAATTTCTTAGCAAGTTCATCCTTATGATGTTTATTGCCAATAATTTTTCTCCATTCTTCCGGATCATTATTACCAGAAGTCATAACAACTCCAACTTTCTCAGTCCATACAGGCCGAAGTTCTAAGATACGCTTGTATATCTTCATTGCAATAGGGCGAGAGTAAGCAACAATCATCGCCTTTCCTGTTAAAAGATTCTCTCTGTTATTCTCATAATGGTCAAGAATATCACAGACCAGTGAATTGATAGTATTATCATTGCCAAGAACAGCTTCCATCTTCCCAAGTTCACGCTTACTTTTCTCAACTACTTCTCCATCAGCATTTTCAGCCATAATGTCATATTCACTATCAATCAACCTAAGAGTATCTTCATCAAGGTTAAGCTTGATAACCCGGCTCTCGTAATAAACAGGTCTTGTTGCTCCATCCTCAACCGCCTGTGTCATATCATAAATATCAATATAATCACCAAATACTTCACGAGTACTGCGGTCTTTTGATGAAATAGGAGTACCTGTAAATCCTATATATGTAG
>JALFLW010000007.1 GCA_022774505.1 Lachnospiraceae bacterium | reverse complement strand
TGTCGTTTCGAAAGAGATGCCACTGCGTGAGAAATTCAAGCCAACGCCCTGATTTAAAGTTCATTTAAGGAACCGAAGATATAATTCTACTTATAGATATGTTAGAATGTGTTCGTAAAGAACAAGTAGAAGTGGATGCCGATAGATTGTCGGTGTTCACTTTTTTGTGTTGGCAATTCGATTGATAAGAGATAAATATGACGCGCAGCGTTATTTTACGATATTGACGTAGGATTTCGCTGCGCGTGATTTGTTTTATGTGGATTTAAATAGTGTCTGCTGATTAAGATAAAATCATCTAAAAACCATTGATTTTACTGCATTTTGTCGCCATGTATGGTAGAATTATTTGTGAGGAAATCGAATCTGTCAGTTCGATTTTCGAGCAGATTTTTTGAAAAATACTACCATATAGGAGCTAAAAATGTATAAATCAGACAACAAGTTACAATCATCCTTCCTCGATTTCAACCAGCCCATGGGATTGCATATGAATCCGGAAAATCGTTGGATCAAGATGGCAGATATGATCCCGTGGGATGTGTTCGAAAAGAAATATAAGCATCTTTTCAAAAGTAAAACCGGGAATGTCGCAAAGCCTTTACGTATGGCTCTTGGTGCACTGATTATACAGACCAGATTCCAGTATTCAGACAGAGAACTCGTGCAGCAGATAACGGAAAATCCCTATCTGCAGTATTTCATCGGTCTGCCCGGTTATCAGGAAACTCCGCCATTTGATGCAAGTACGTTGGTTCTTTTTAGGAAGCGCATCAATGCAAGAATGCTCATGGAAGCAAACGAATATCTGCTTGAGGAGAATAAGCCTGATAAAAAAGAGGATGATAACGATGATCAGACTCCACCTTCCGATAATGGAACCGGCGATTCAGACCAACCAGAGGAGCCGGAAAACAAAGGCACTCTGACCATCGACGCAACCTGTGCACCGGTGTATATCCGATATCCCCAGGACATATCTCTGCTGAATGAAGCCAGAGAAAAGCTGGAAGAAATGATTTTGTGGTTCCACAAAACATACGGTGTCGATCTTTCACGAAGAGACTGCAAAGCAGCAAGAAGAAATTATCTCAGCTTTGCAAAATCAAAGAAACACTCAGCAAAGCAAATCCGGAAGGTTTTGAAAAAACAGCTTTCCTATGTCAGGCGGGATATTGGATATCTGGAAAATTTCCTGTCAGCCGGATATGCACCTAAGCAAAAGGACATTGCTACAATACTCACCATCTTCAAGCTTTATGAACAGCAGCAATACATGTATGACAACAAGGTTCACAAGGTGGAGAACCGGATTGTGAGTATCAGCCAGCCCTGGATCAGACCAATCGTGCGAGGAAAAGTGAAGGCACCTGTAGAGTTTGGGGCAAAGCTGGATCTTAGTATTGATGCTGAAGGGTATGCAAGAATTGAAAATATATCCTTCGATGCCTACAATGAAAGCACTTGCCTGCAGGACGCTGTCAATGCTTATTATGAGCGAACCGGATACTATCCCAAACGGGTTCTTGCAGACCAGATATATCGGACGAGAGATAACAGAGCCTTTTGCCAAAAGCATGGCATAAGATTATCCGGTCCGAAGCTTGGAAGACCAAGCAAAACAACAACAAAAACAGAAAAAAAGATAGAATATCAGGATAATACCGATAGAATTGAAGTAGAGCGCAGATTCAGTTTAACCAAGCGCTGCTACGGAATGGACAAAATTATGAGCAAGCTGGAAGAAACACAGCTCACCTCTATCGCATTATCTGTATTTGTTGCGAACATCGTAAGGATGCAGCAACGGATACTTTCTGCACTTTTTTATCTGCTGGGCATTTTGAAGTTTATGGAGGGCTGGTTACCTGCTTATGCAGGTTAATCAGCAGACACTAATTATTATATGTACCGTTTGCATATTCCGTTTAAGCGGAATATGCAGTAGGGAATGCCATTAAGATAAACAATAGTTGATAAAGAATTGACATGTACAAGATGTAGTGGTATGCTAAATAATAATACACAAGATGAATTTGTTGTATATTGTCCATTTTATCGCACATATAGTATATTAACCTTAAATAAAGCGTTTGGATATAACATTGTGTAAAAGGAGACAAAATGGATGAGGGAGGAGTGCTATATGGCTGAAACGCTTACAGGAAGTAAAATAAAAAAACTGGTAGAGGAAGCAAAAGTAATCGAAAATGGTTCGTTAAATAATTGTGGCGCACTTAAGTATGATTTTACATTAAGCGATGAAATATTGAAATCTGATTTTAGTACTCCTGTAAAGCTGGCGGATTTATCTGTCGAGGAAAGGAGAACAGCATTAATTCAGCCAGGTGAAGTGGTTTATGTTTTGACGAAAGAGAAGGTTAATTTACCTTCTGACATGTATATGAGCCTTAGTGCAAATAGAGGAATGTCAGAATATGGGGTTTTGACATTGGGTGGCTTTGCTGTTGATCCGGGATATTCAGGTCGATTGATGTTTGGATTATTTAACTACTCGAGTACACCATTTACCTTAATGCCGGGTGCGAAATTAATAGGAGGGGTTTTCTACCAGTTAGATGAAAGTGAGAGTATAAATATTGAAAAATTGGAAGTTCCCAAGCCGATTGAAGATTTTCCGGCCAGATTAGTTTCGATAATCAGCAAGTATTCGCCCACGGGAATGACCTCCCTCGAGGGTTCTATAGAAGCTATTTCTAAGCAGGTTGCAGCCCTAAAAGAAGAACTAAATAACAATAAAGAAGAAATCTTTGGATTGCGTCATTTAATTCAGGATACTCAAGAACAAACCAATCGCACAAGCAAAGCAGTTAAAGATATTTCTGACAATATTAAAGAACTTGCTTTTTCTGTTAATGAACTAAAAACAGATATATCTGATTTAAAGGATAGCCTGAAGGATGAGATTAGATTACGAAAAGATATGCGAGATGATATAGCTAAGGAAATAGAACTGGTTTCAAAGAAGGTTGACAAGAAGTTAGCGTTTATAAAAGGAGCTACATGGACATTGTCAGCAGCGGTTATGATATTAATAACTTTGTTGACATGTTGGGCGAATGGATGGCTCAAATTTGGAGGTTGATTTGTCAATGGCGTAAATTCATACACAGTATACAGGAATCCAAAGTGTATAAAAAAGGGGAATACGAGGCAATGCCATTTAGCTTTATGTTCGATTTTTGTTCGGGTATCTGAAAATGAGAAATTTCTTGATCTTGCGATGTGAAAAATGAGAAAATAAGCACGCCAAAAAGTCAGATGCAATTCATCTGTCAAAATAAAAATATTCAGTTGCTAAGATTACCGATATCCGAAATGAATTGCTCCAATTCCACGAAGCGGACGGTCAAATTTGCGAAATTCGATTTTTACGGCATGAACATATTTCATCATCAATTTGATGATATCAACGTGCTTATGCGAATCCCTGCGGACAAAGAATTTTCTTGCGGTTTTTAATGCTGATGAAAAGTCAATTTCGTAGTTGTACTTATTACCCTTTTTCCGTTTCTTTTTCAGATTTTCTTCTGCAGCTTCATTGGCAAGGAAGATTCCGAAATTGTACAGGATTAGGTTGGCATAGATTTCCTGTTTCAGAAACTCGGGCTTTTTTGAGTGAAAATAGAGAAGACCGTTGGCATGTTTCAGATAGCGGAAGGAAATTTCAATACCCCAGCGCCAGTGATAACAGGCTTTGATGTCTTCCAGAACAAAAGTATGCGGCAGATTAGTAATCATATATTCATATGTGTTTTCTGCGACCTTGATTTTTACAACCCGAAACTGCATGAAATAAAGGTGTTTGTCATTGAGAAGCTGCTGGAAGTGGGGAATATTTTTGTAAGGATTCATGTAGTGGTAGACGTCGGACTGGTCTTTCATGATGCTGGTATATTTGTCGGTGGAAAAACGCTTAATCGTGACATCGAATTCCTCCTGGTCATCGGGCAGTTCGCTGATATAGGAAGAGAGCAGGCTTTTTGACGAAGAAGGAGCTTTCATTCTGAAAACGTAGTTCAGATGCTTTAGTTCGCAGTGAAACAGCAGATCATAGGATTCATAACCTCTGTCTGCAGTAATAATATATTTTTCCGGATCATCCGGTTGGAAATGATCAAGCATGGTATGGAATGCCTCACGTTCATCAGGGTGCTGGCCCGGCTGAATAACAATGTCCAGAAAGGCCTTGCTGATCACATCAACGAAGCCGTTAAGATGCATATGGTTATAGCCTTTGTAGTCAATAAGGCGAGGTATATTGTAGTCCTCAATGATTTCAGAATTAGTTGTGTATACAACATGACATCCATCACAGGCGAGGATGCAGTGATCCTTAAATTTGTTGGTAGTCCTCGGAAAAGATGAAGAAAATTCAGAGAACAGATATTCAAAAGCAGAAAGGGAGATCTGGCTGCGACGCTGGCAGAAAGCGGACTGTGAGGGAATACAGTCTGGATCAAGATCAAAGTAATCCATAATCTCATCATTGGTGCTTCCTTTGCCCATACCGATGATCATACGCATGGTATCATAGAAAGACAGTTTTCCAAGATCCTGACGCATAAAGTCGTGTCTGGGATTACTGGAAAATAGCCAGTGACGTTCTGCCATGTCAGAGATGATAGAATTCAGTTTTTCTTTTACATTTGTCGGAAAATCGTTCATAATATAAATGTGCCTCCTTAGAAATAAGATTTTTGAGTGGTGTCAGAAACTCTTGTTAATCTAAGGGCCGCCTTATCTGACTGAGTTGTCAGATAAGGCGGCCGCACATTTTTCGAGATTTGTCAATAGGGAAAATAAAAAGGAAACATAAACTTGTTACAAAACTGTTAAAAAGGTGCCTGCCTGCAAGCTGGTGTGTAATGAGACAAACCCCAGTTGCAGCAGAGACAATCGCTTGTTTGGGGAAATGAAGCTATTAAGTTGGCGAGTCTAAATGGCATTG
>JALFLW010000084.1 GCA_022774505.1 Lachnospiraceae bacterium | reverse complement strand
CTTGAATTCCCGGGTATATTTTCTAACTACACCGGTTATTCATCCTTTTTGTTGATTTCGGAAAGCTGATATTGAGGAATCAGTTTTCCGTTCTCTCTTGCCAGACCGATCGGACATTTGATGCCGAATGTCGTGTAATACTCATTTGCTGTCCTGACCGGTTCGGCTGTAGCAATGCGCGTTTTGTATGCGGCACATTTTTGGTTTCGCAGGCCCATGAAGATCTCATCCCGGTCGTACGTCTTTTTATCCGTTTTCTTTTGGATATAGACGTTGATCGTCGCTGCAATCATAGAGAGGATCAGGTGCCCATACAGAGCCTCCTCACTGTGGACCCGCAGCGGAGTGAGTCTGGAACTGCTTTTACCGATATCAAAATACTGCTCGATCATCTGCCGGATATAGTACGTCGGCAGGATCTCCTCGGCCTGATAGGGAAGACTGCAGATAATGACAAACAGCCCCGTGTTCTGAAGCTGCTTATGGACCTCCTTGGTAGAAAGGTGGCTTTTCGCAGCGCGTTTCAGTGCTTTGTGCTTTTCGTCATCTGCTCTGTCGACATCATAGCCGAGGTAAGCATAAGCTGTGTGTCCATTGCGGCCGACCTTTACTTCGACTCGCTTGATATAGACATAACGGCCTCCGTATTGAACGAGATTCTCTTCCCGCTGCAGGCTTGCGAGGTTGTCATGCACGACCTGCTTATACACATCGAGATGTTCCGGAAGCCTGCTGAGAAAATCGATCTTCGCAAAGTAGAGGCTCTCGATATTGTCCTTTGTCAGGTACCCGGCATCCACGATGATGAGATCTGTATTGATGCCTTTCATATACAGCTCATTCACCGACCTTGTAAGTGTTGACAGATCAATGACATTGCCTGGTGTAACGCGGAAGAACAGCGGATATCCGGTGTCCCTCTGCAGGAGCGTTGTCATGCGGACTTCCCTGCTTATCTTTCCGTTATGATTGCTGACAGCAGTCAGCGGAAAGTGGATGCTGTTCGGCAGCCCCGTGCTGTCAACGAGAACCGCAGGATCATTCCACTGGCTTTTGACCCATTCTATGTGACGGTCAAAGAAGGAGTTCATCTTGTCCCAATCCCCGATCGACTCCAGAAAGTCGGTGATCCTCTGCGATGTCAGGTTGGCTTTCGGGTAGAGGATCCTTGCATAATTACCTTCAAGCCAGGTCGCCGCATGGCAGTTCGCACTGTTGCACAGGATGTAATAAAGCACCATGGCATAAACGGTATCCTTGTTCCGGTAGCTGATCGAATCGATTACCTTGTCATAGCCTATAGATCGAAGAAGAGAATCGATAAAAAAGGAATCTCCAAAATCCAGCAGAGTGTGTTCCTTCCTGCGATGATCGGAAGGGAGATCCGAGACATACGTCTCATCGGCTTTTCCAAATGAGCCAGTCTCAGGATCGTAAGTGAAGATGCCGCGTTCTCTGCTGTAGAAAACGTTGTGTTCCTTATCGATCACACGTCCAAGATAGAGGACGCCGGTTTTAATGATCTTGCCATCCCTGCGGACGGAATGACCGGGTACTTTGGCATACAACTGGCCGGATTTGAGTTGATAATTCAGTTCCATGATCGCCTCTGTAGTTAGAATAATAATTAGTTCTAACTACATTATATCACAATCATGAGAAAAGAACAGCAGAAACCGGCCAAAACAGCGTATTTTCTGCGCTTTCAGAGCTATACTAAGAATCAGAAGCACCCGGTGTAGTTACCATTTATACCCGGGAATTCAAGCTAACTGGAAAAGTTATAATCTCCATGCTCCCTTTAAATGGGCAAGTCTGGAAAAAGCGTATTCTTCTCTTTTTCCTTCTCACGAAGGACGCCAGGCCTTCCCTATGCGTGTCGCTCTCGACGATCTGATCATTCAGAAACGTCAGTGCTTTTTTGATCGCAAAGGAAGATACCTTGCCATGGCGAAAACCAAAAAGTGTCCGACGAAGAAGCTCCAGAGCCTGATTCGCAGTTTTTTAGTAGACACTAAATATTGCCAGCGAAGAAAAATAGAAAGCGAGGATAAATGTATGCCGAAAAGCACATTCAGCAGAAATCAGTTTGCTGATTTCTACAGAGGGAAAAAGGTATTTATAACAGGACACACAGGTTTTAAAGGAACCTGGCTGTGTCAGGTCCTCTTGGATTTTGGCGCGGAAGTATATGGCTATGCCTTGGAACCACCAACGGATCCATCTTTATTCGCGATTACCAAGATGAAAGACCATATGAGATCCTACATCGGGGATGTCCGCGATCTGGACTATCTGACAAAGGTGACGCAGGAGGTAAAACCTGACATTATCCTTCATTTGGCAGCGCAGCCGATCGTACGGACCAGCTATCAGGATCCGGTAGGTACATATGCGTCGAACGTAATGGGCACCGTGAACATTCTGGAACAGGTCCGGAAGTGCGACTCTGTGCGCTCTTTCTTAAATGTTACGACAGATAAGGTTTATGAGAATAGAGAATGGGCCTGGGGATATCGCGAAAATGAGCCGTTGGATGGATATGATCCCTATAGCAATTCCAAATCCTGTTCGGAACTGGTTACACACAGTTATCGGAAGAGCTTTTTTATGAAAGAGGATGGCAGTTATACGGTTCCGATTTCAACAGCAAGAGCTGGCAATGTGATTGGGGGAGGGGATTTTGCAAAGGATCGGATTGTTCCGGACTGCGTAAGAGCGATGGAGAAGAACGAGCCGATCGTTGTCAGAAATCCCTACAGTACCCGTCCATACCAGCATGTTCTGGAACCACTGTCATGCTATCTGATGATCGCTGCAGCGCAATGGGATACTCCGTCACTGGCGGATGCATACAATGTTGGGCCGGATGACTGTGACTGCGTGACAACAGGAGAATTGGTGGATTTGTTCTGCAAGTACTACGGAGAAAATGCGCATTGGGAGAACCATGCAGAACAAAATGCTCCGCATGAAGCAAATTTTCTTAAGCTGGATTGCAGCAAATTAAAGAGTACTTTCAACTGGAAACCGAAGTGGCATATTCAGGAGGCAATCGAAAAAGTATGCGAATGGTCCCATGCTTATATTGAAGGTGGGGACTGTAATTCCGTAATGGAGCAGCAGATCAAGGAATTCTTTGAGTGATGATAATATGATGAAATTATCAGAATTTATAGAGCGGATCAGTGCGATTGCCTGGCGGATGATCTGCAAGATTTTTCATAGAGAGGCTACAGAATCCGGAAGCGAGGGCTTCTTTCAGTTTGTGAAATTTGGTATCGTAGGTTTGAGCAATACCATTATTTCATACCTGATTTATACCTTTGGCCTGTTGGGAATCAGAAGAATTGTGTCTTTTCGCTATGACTATTTGGCAGCACAGGTTCTGGCTTTTGTGATCAGCGTGTTCTGGTCTTATATCTGGAACAGCAAAATGGTGTTTTCCTTGGAGAAGGGGGAGAAAAGACCGTTCTGGAAATCTTTGGCGAAAACCTATGTGTCATATTCTTTTACCGGGCTGTTTCTCAGCGCTGTATTGCTGTGGCTGTGGGTAAATGTATTCTCTGTTTCAGAATTCCTTGCTCCGCTGATCAATCTGGTCATTACGGTCCCGGCGAATTTCCTGATCAATAAGTATTGGACGTTTAAGAAGTAGAACGGCGAAGAAATGCTGTCTTTACAGCCCAATCGGCACATTAAGGAAAGGAGATGCCTTCTATGAAGGTTGTATTACTTGCAGGAGGATTAGGGACTCGTATTTCGGAAGAGTCGGAGTACAAGCCAAAGCCGATGATTGAAATCGGAGGGATGCCGATCCTTTGGCACATTATGAAAGAGTATTCGTACTATGGCTTTAATGAATTTATCATTTGTGCAGGATATAAGCAGCAGATCATTAAAGAATGGTTTCGCAACTATTTCCTTTATACATCTGATATTACTTTCGATCTGACGGAAGAATACAAGATGGTTGTTCACGATAAACATACCGAGCCCTGGAAGGTCACAGTGGTGGATACCGGGCTGAATACATTGACCGGAGGAAGAATCAAACGGGTGCAGAAGTATATCGGAGATCATCCGTTCATGATGACTTATGGTGACGGCGTCTGCGATGTGGATATTCGAAAGCTTTTAGAATATCATGAAGCGCATGGGAAAATGGCTACATTGACCTCCGTGATGGTAGAGCAGCAGAAGGGAATCCTGGATGTCTCCGGTGATAACGCGGTGCGCTCGTTCCGTGAGAAGAGCAGCTCAGACGGAGCATTGATCAATGCGGGATATATGGTTCTCAATCCGGAAGTATTTGACTATATTGAGGGAGATCAGACCAGCTTTGAACGCGAGCCATTGGAAGCGATTGCAAGACAAGGCGAACTGATGTCTTATCGCCATACCGGATATTGGCAGTGCATGGATACCAAGAAGGAAAAAGAAACACTGGAAAAGTTATGGGCAGAAGGCAAGGCACCGTGGAAAAAATGGAAATAGGAGAGAAGAAAATGGCAAAATGGAACAGTGAAACGGAAGCTAGAGACCAGATCAAACAGATGGTAGGTGAGTACTATCATGAATTTAAAGAGAAAAAAGAACCTTTTCATCCAGGGGAACGGATTTCCTATGCTTCAAGAGTATTTGATGAGAAGGAAATGCAGTCGCTGACGGATGCGATGTTGGACTTTTGGCTGACAACAGGGCGTTTCTCAGATCAGTTTGAAAGAGAATTTGCGGATTGGATAGGAGTCAGATTTGCACATTTGGTAAATTCGGGTTCGTCAGCTAATTTAATTGCTTTCTCGGTTCTGACCGCGCCGGAACTCGGAGAACGACAGATTCGCAGAGGCGATGAGGTGATCACAGTCGCCTGCGGTTTCCCTACTACTGTAACACCAATGCTGCAGTACGGAGCTATTCCGGTGTTCGTGGACGTTACTGTTCCTCAGTACAATATCGATGTCACGAAATTGGAAGAAGCTTATAGTGAGAAAACCAAGGCGGTGATGATTGCACATACCCTTGGAAATCCGTTTGATCTGAAAGAAGTAAAGGCGTTTTGTGACAGACATCATCTCTGGCTGGTTGAGGACAATTGTGATGCTCTTGGGTCAAAATACACCATTGATGGCGTAACGAAGTATACAGGAACGTGGGGAGATATTGGAACCAGCTCTTTCTATCCGCCGCATCACATGACAATGGGGGAGGGAGGATGCGTATATACGAATGACTCTCTTCTGAACCGTCTGATCCTTTCTTATCGGGATTGGGGACGAGACTGCATTTGTCCTTCCGGACAGGACAATTTCTGCGGACATCGATTTGATGGACAGTATGGGGAACTTCCTAAGGGATATGATCATAAGTATACGTACAGCCATCTGGGATATAATTTAAAGGTGACAGATCTGCAAGCTGCAGTCGGAGTTGAACAGCTGAAAAAGTTCCCTGGATTTATCGAAAGAAGAAAGCACAACTGGAAACGTCTTCATAAAGCTCTTGAACCCGTATCAGACCGCTTGATTTTGCCGGAGCCTGCAGTGAATTCAGATCCATCGTGGTTTGGCTTCCTGATTTCTGTAAAACCGGAAAGCGGCATAGAAAGGAATAAAGTTACCAGATTTATTGAAAATCACAATGTACAGACACGACTCCTGTTTTCTGGAAATCTGATTAAACATCCTTGCTTTGATCAGATCAGAGGAACGGACGCATACCGGATAGTTGGAGATCTTAATCAGACGGAATTTATTATGAATCAGACATTTTGGGTAGGAGTGTATCCTGGAATGACAGATGAAATGATTGATTATATGGCGGAAGTAATAAAAGAGGCTGTCAATGCATAATTGACAGAAAATGTAGCAGAGGTAGAAAATGACTAAGAATAGATACCTTTTGGATTGTACATTGAGAGATGGGGGATATATTAATGATTGGGAGTTTGGCCATGACAATCTCGTAAATGTATTTGAAAGAGTTGTTGCAGCCGGAGTGGATGTAATAGAAATTGGTTTTCTTGATGAAAGAAGAAACTTTGATATAAATCGAAGCATTATGCCAGATACAGCTTCTGCAGAGAAAATTTATGGAAAACTTAAGCATGCTCATACAATGGTTGTGGGGATGATTGATTATGGGACGTGCGATATTACGCATTTGCAGCCTTGTAAAGAGTCATTTTTAGATGGAATTCGAGTTATTTTTAAAAAAGAAAAACTATTGCCGGCAATGGAATTTTGCAGGCAAGTGAAAACACTTGGATATAAGGTTTTTGCACAACTTGTTTCTGTCTCAAGTTATAGTGATGAAGAATTAAAATCCGCAGTAGCTATCGCAAATGATGTTCATCCATATGCTCTTTCTATGGTAGATACATATGGTTTATTAAATCCAACGTCTTTATTACACATTTTGAAAATTATTGATAGTTCTTTGGATAGTGACATTTGTTTGGGATTCCATGCTCATAATAACTTTCAACTCGGTTATATCAATGCTATGACCGTTTTGGAAAGTGGTATTAGTCGGGACGTGCTTGTAGATGGATCGCTCTATGGAATGGGAAAGAGCGCTGGAAATGCACCACTCGAACTGATTGCGATGAGTATGAATGAGAAATTTGACAAAAGCTATCAGGTTTCTGAAATGCAGGAGGCAATTATAACCAGTATCATTGACTTCCAGAAAAAATCTCCGTGGGGATATCAACTGTTTTATTATATAGCAGCATCCAATCGTGTTCATCCGAATTATGTCTCATATCTGATGAATAAGCGCACATTGTCAATTACAGAAATAAATGAAATTTTACAAAAGATACCGGAAGACCAAAAACTTAAAAAAAACGGAAAACTCATTGAAGAACTTTATTTGAATTATCAAAAGAAAGATTGCAATGATCAGGAAACTCTGCAAAGACTGAAAACAAAATTAGCTAATCAAAAATTACTTGTTATAGGGCCTGGAACGAGTGTAAAAAAATGTGAAAACTTAATACAGAACTATATCCATGAGGAAAAGCCAATTGTTATTTCTATAAACTATATTCCAGACAGCTTTAATGTTGATTATTTATTTGTTACAAATAATAGCAGATATTTGCAGATGGCGAGCAAACTATTGGATGAGAAATATTACAATATTCCTGTTATTGCATCATCTAATATCACAAAGTACGATGGGAATTTTGAATATGTTGTAAATTATAGCAATTTAATCGATGAAAAAGCAGAATTCCCGGATAATTCAATGTGCATGCTTATAAAATTGCTTGAAAAAATTGACTGTAAAGAAATTACACTGGCAGGATTGGATGGATATACGGCAGACAACGTGAACTATTTTGATGCTGATAAGGAGTATTCTTTCTTAAAAGAGAAGGCAGAGGTATTGAATCGATATGGAAGGAATTTTTTCAGAATGCATAATGAGAGAATACAGGCGCGTTTTCTGACTGCATCTTTATATGAGGAGAAAAAAAATGATTATTAAGGTGGCGGAGTATATTTCTGATTTTTTAGTTACTCATGGTATAAACGATTGCTTTATGGTAACCGGGGGTGGTGCTATGCATTTAGATGATGCAATAGGGCATCAGAAGGGAATGCATGTCACATTCAATCATCATGAACAGGCATGTGCTATCGCGGCAGAGGCATATACAAGATTAACTGGACGAATTGCGGCTGTATGCGTTACAAGTGGACCTGGTGGGACAAATGCGATTACTGGAGTAATGGGGGGATGGGTGGATTCTATTCCGATGTTTGTTTTGACTGGACAGGTTAAAAGAGAGACGACGTTATGGGCGTGTAAGGATTTGAATTTACGTCAGTTAGGGGATCAGGAGTTTAATATTATTGATTCTGTTTCCAATATGACGAAATATGCTGTAATGGTGACTGATCCTCAAGAGATAGCATATCATCTGGAAAAAGCTTTGTATATGGCTTCAATTGAACGAGGTGGCCCTGTGTGGATTGATGTTCCGTTAGATGTACAAGGAGCAAAGGTTGATACAGATGCACTTATTCATTTTAATCCTAAAGTAGAGCATCCATGGGGGGTACCATCTGTTTCTGCCGCTATTATTGATATTGTCATTGATAAAATAAAGCATGCAAAGGCACCATTGGTCCTTGCCGGAACAGGAATTAGACTTGGTGGTGCAGAAAATTTGTTTTTAAGCTTTTTAAAAAAATATCAGATTCCTGTTGTGACAGCATGGAATGCTAATGATACTTTAGCTTATGACAATCCGCTTTTTGTAGGGATGCCGGGAACGGTGGGAATTCGTTCAGGAAATTTTGCAATTCAAAATTGTGATGTACTTATCAGTCTTGGATGTCGTATGAATTTAAGAATGATTGGCTATAATCATTTTGATTTTGCCAAGAATGCATTTAAGATTGTGGTAGATATTGATAGCAGAGAACTTTATAAGCCAACAGTCCGGCCTGAACTTCCAATTCATGCGGATGTATACGATTTCCTTTCTGCAATGTTAGATCGTGACTATGCACCTATTGAACGGCACGATAAATGGCGGAGTTGGTGTCGGAATTTATTATTGAAATATCCTGCTGTACAGAAATCTTATTATCATGATGAGGGATATATTAATCCCTATGTCTTTATTGATAAATTATTCAATGAGCTAAATGAAAACGATCGAATTATTTGCGGCAATGGAAGCGCATGTGTTATCACTTTTCAAGCATGCAAAATAAAACAGGGACAAAGAATGTTTACCAACTCTGGCTGCGCTGCTATGGGATATGGTTTTCCTGCGGCAATTGGAGCAGCAGTTTCGGATAAGAGCAATCGTACAATATGTATTGATGGTGACGGAAGTTTTATGATGAATCTTCAAGAGTTGGCCACAGTTGCATATAATGAGTTGAATATAAAAGTTATTATTATAAACAATAATGGGTATCTTTCTATCCGCCAGACACAGACTAATTTATTTAAACCACCGTTTATTGGCATAGATAAAGAAAGTGGGATCGGATTCCCGGATTTTAAGATATTGGCAGATGCATTTGGAATTTCTTATTACAAAATTTGTGAGGAACGGGAATGTGAATTGACATTGCGGGATATGCTGAGCAGTAATGATCCGTGCATTTGTGAGGTTGTTGTGGATCCAAATCAGAATTTTGAGCCTAAATCGTCATCAAAGGTCTTGCCAGATGGAAGAATTGTTTCTCCTTCTCTAGATGATATGAAACCGTTCCTTGAAAGAGATGAGTTTGATAAAATTAAATTTGAGTGAATGAAAATATGAATAAAATTGATGGTGTCATTTTTGATCTTGATGGAACTTTGTTGGATACAACAGAGGGAGTTATAGAAAGCGTTAGGTTTGCGGCTAGAGAATTAGGACTGCCTGACTTGCCGACGAAGGATTTAAAAAAATTTATAGGACCACCAATTCAGAAGTCATTTCTTATGTTTTATGGATGCGAAGAAAAGATGGCATTAAGGGGGGCGGATCTTTTTCGAAATTATTATAAAGATAAGGCTTTGTTAAAGGCAAAACCCTATGAGGGAATATTGGAACTCTGTGAGATATTACAAAAAGAAAAGATAAAAATGGCGGTTGCAACATATAAGCGAGAGGATTATGCACTTACATTGTTAAAACATTTTGGATTTGATAAATTTTGTGATTCTATGCATGGAGCAGACTATCATAATATTTTGAAAAAAGAGGATATTGTCCGTCTATGTCAAACAGAAATGGAATGTGATGGAAATAAAAGTGTATTAGTTGGCGATACCCTTCATGATGCTGTGGGCGCCCAAAAAGCGGAAACTTACTTTATTGGAGTGACATATGGCTTTGGATTCAAAAGCGATGAGGATTTAAATGAGGTACCCCATATTGGTGTTGCAGATATGCCACTGGAGATAAAAAAGTGTATTGACTGTTTTGAAAATGTTCGGAATGAATGTAATTAAACGTCGGTGAGAAAATGAAAAAGGCAATTGTAATAGGGGCTACTGGAGCGATAGGAACTGCGCTGGTTCAGGAACTTATAAATCATGATATTAGAGTGCTGGTTTTATGTCGTGAAGGCTCGAAGAGAAATGAACATATTCCAAAAGATTCCTTGATTACACAGAAATTTTGCTCGCTACAGGAATTAAGTTCATTAGAGAATAATTCTGATGTCGAATATGATGTCTTTTATGATCTTGCCTGGGAGGGAACGACCGGGCAGGCACGCAACGACATGTTTCTGCAGAATCGAAATGTACAGTATACATTGGAAGCGGTTCGGGCAGCACATCGATTTGGATGCCACACGTTCATTGGAGCAGGAAGTCAGGCGGAATACGGCAGAGTGGAAGGCATCCTTCGGTCAGATACCCCGGTGTCACCAGATAATGGATATGGAATCGGAAAGCTATGTGCTGGACTCATGACGAGAGAGCTTACTCATCAGTTGGGGATGCAGCATATCTGGACACGGATTCTGAGTGTATATGGACCGAATGATGGCATGAGAAGCATGGTTATGTCAGTTATTTCGGATCTTCTTCACAGAGAAACACCAAAATGCACCAAAGGAGAACAAAAATGGGATTATCTATACAGTGGTGATGCGGGCCGTGCATTCCGTCTTCTTGGAGAGAAGGGGGTAGATGGGAAAACTTATGTCATTGGCAGCGGAGAATGCCGTTCACTTGCCGATTATATACGGGAAATTCGTGATGCCGTGAATCCGGGGATAGAAATTGATTTTGGCGCAATCCCCTATGCGAATAGGCAGGTCATGCATTTGCAGGCGGACATCTCGGAATTGCAGAAAG
Organism: Lachnospiraceae bacterium; assembly: GCA_022774505.1. GTDB lineage: Bacteria > Bacillota > Clostridia > Lachnospirales > Lachnospiraceae > Jutongia. The sequence goes on along the minus strand of JALFLW010000084.1, from coordinate 2,403 downwards.
ATACTGGGTTTGTTCCGGAAACAAGCTTTGAAGAGGGAATTCTGAAGACAGTTCAATGGATTAAGAATGAAAGTGGAGAAGTATGAAAAAAGTAAGTATCTTGATACCATGCTACAATGAGCAGGAAAATGTTCGGCCGATGAGTGAAGCAATTGTCAATCTATTTCAAAAAACACTGAGCAAATATGACTACGAGCTCCTGTTCATAGACAATGATTCTCAAGATCACACAAGACAAATCCTAAGAGAGATCTGTGCAGAAAATTCTAAAATTAAAGCTATTTTCAATGCCAAAAACTTTGGTCAGTTCAATTCTCCTTATTATGGAATTCTTCAAACATCGGGAGACTGTACGATCAGCATGGTGTGCGATTTTCAAGATCCGATTGAATTAATTCCGAAGTATCTGGAAGCATGGGAACAGGGATATAAAATTGTGATTGGAATCAAAACGAGCAGCAAGGAAAATCCAATTATGTACCGCTTGCGCAGTATGTATTATAAAATGCTGCGTAAGTTTTCAGATGTGGAGCAGATTGAACATTTTACGGGATCCGGACTCTATGATAAAAGCTTTGTTGATGTTCTGCGTAATTTGAATGATCCAACTCCATTTCTTCGTGGTATTGTTGCGGAGCTTGGCTATAAAATTAAAAAAATTCCCTATGAGCAGCCTAACCGTCGTGCAGGGAAAACTCACAATAATTTTTATACCCTATATGATGCTGCAATGTTGAGTTTCACCTCATATACCAAAATAGGACTTCGTCTGGCAACTTTTCTCGGGGGGGCCATTGGAACGGTATCTGTGATTGTTGCATTGGTTTATTTGATTCTTAAATTGTTGTTTTGGCATCGCTTTGTTGCTGGGATTGCACCGATTGCGATCGGCATGTTTTTCCTAGGAGGAGTGCAACTCTTCTTTTTGGGCCTTTTGGGAGAATATATTCTTAGTATCAATAAGCGGATAATGAATCGGCCGTTGGTTGTTGAAGAGGAGAGAATTAATTTTGAAAATAAAAGATAGAAAATATAGAATTAGCGGAAAATGGTTTTTCCTATTAGTTTGTATGTCCCTCTTTATTTTACTCATATGGACGACGCCACAAACAGTATCTAAAAGTGACAGTATTGAAAATGTGATTAAGGGTGATGGGGATTATTCATTATTATGTTTGGGAGAAAATGATACAATTAAACAAAATTTCTCTATTAAGGGGGATAGGCTTGATTCGATAGAACTTTTGCTCGTTGGATTCTCGACCGCTTCTAGAGCTGAAGTCGTGGTTAAAATTTATGATGATTCCTCTGTTTTTGAAAAGACGATTGTTCCTTTGAAACAATTTGTAAGTGGAGAGTTTACGAAAATTAATTTAGATAAGCCACTTTCACTGAAAAAGAATAAATTATATACATTGGAATTAAATGTTGAAAAATTGAACGAAGAAGAAGCACCGCGGGTGTGCTTTTTTTATGATTCGACAACAAATGGTATGGACAGTGCCTGGATTGTGTATAATGAACAAAATTTGCCGGGGAATGTGTTAGCTTCAAAATATGATTTTTCATATGATTACATTTCGGCTGAAATAAGATCTTTACAGTGGTTGCTAACTACTATCGTGGTTTTGACCGCTGCGGGAATTTCTCTAGTCTGTTGGAAGAAGAAAAAGTTTGTCAGATTCAAAAATTTACTTTATTCACATGAAAAATTGCTCTTTGGAATATTGACTGTTCTGATGTGTGCATTGTATTGTATCGGCCCTATGGAGCATACTATTCCTTGGACCGAGGGATGGGGAGAAGCTTATGCTGATTTAATGGACGCTGGAAAGTTTCCGTATCGCGATTTTTATTATTATATGCCACCTGCTGATTTGCTATTTACATGGGTATTATGGAGAATTTCATTTAGAAATCTTTTTATATATTCTTGCTATAGGTTGATAGAACGCTTGCTGATTTTTGCACTCATGTATTATATCATTGTTAAGTTTTCTAAACCTATAGTGGCAGCGTTATCTACATTTATCGGATGTGTTGTCCTGTCAGCTGTAGTTTATGATCTTATTGGCGATTATAACCAGTCGGCTCTTCTTTATATTGAAGTTTTATGTATATTACTTATCCAATATTTGCAGGAGTATTATTCAAAATCGAAAAGTAGTCTTATAAAATTATTTTGCATTGGATTATGTATTGGAGCATCGTTTTGGCTTAAACAACCACTTTTTATTTCAGAAGCATTAATTACTTTTTTTATTCTCACTGCTTTTTTTGTGAGAAATTCCATACCTAAGTATTTCAAGTCTCTTTTGACGACAATAAGCGGAATATTGATTCCAATCGGTGCATGCTTTACTGTGATGCTTTTAAAGCATGCTCTTCCTGAGTTTATTAATC
>JALFLW010000066.1 GCA_022774505.1 Lachnospiraceae bacterium | reverse complement strand
GATGCTTTGGCACTCATCCTCAGGATATCCTCAATCTCCATCCCTTCTACAAGCCCCGCAAGAAAATATCCGGTAAACGTATCTCCGGCTGCTGTAGTATCCACAGCTTTCACCGAAAAGATCGGCTGGTAGTATTTCTTTTCCTGCTGCGCATAAATGGCTCCATCTTTTCCCAAGGTCAGGACGATCTGCGCTTTCGGAAAACGCCGGCACATTTCAGAGAGGATTTCTTCCGGATCCACTTTGCCTGTAATCTGTCCACCCTCTATTTCATTCAATAAAAATATATTAATTTTTTCTAGATCAACATCATCAAGCTTTTCATTAAAAGGAGATGGATTTAATGCGATCTCCATGCCTTTCTCAAATGCCTTTTCCACAATATAAGCTATATTATTTACCTCATTTTGGAGAAGCAGGATATCCCCCTCCTGAAAATGGGACAGCACCTCATCAATATAACTTTCCTCTAGCATCTGGTTGGCTCCTCCATAAAGGAGTATACAGTTTTGTGCGGCTTTGTCGATCTGAATGATCGTATGTCCTGTCTTTCCCGGTATCTGCCGGATAAATTCATCATGCACACCGTATTCATGGCAGGCCTCAATAAATGCCTGTCCATCCTCTCCGATCAAACCTCCGTGATAAACTTCAGCTCCTGCCTTTGCGATGGCAATAGACTGATTGATCCCTTTTCCTCCCAGAAACACATTCATTCCTGAGGTACTGATGGTTTCCCCCGGCTGCACGATATGATCGACTTGATATACATAATCCAGATTCATAGAGCCAATATTTAATATATTCATAGAACGCCTCCTTATTTATCTACATTATCCTTCGTGATCAATGTCACCTCTACCGGGATTTCCTTTGGAATCTTCTCTCCTTTTGTCAGTCTGACTGCATTTTCTACAGCCGTAGATCCAATCAGTTCAGGCTGCTGTGCGACAGTCGCGCCCATTCTTCCCTGACGGATTGCTTCCAGTGCATCATCTGTCGCATCAAAACCTACCACGAGCACATCTTTTTTTGCTCCGGACACAGCCTCCACGGCTCCCAGTGCCATCTCATCATTTCCGGCAAAAACAGCCTGAATATCACTATTTCCCTGCAGCATATTTTCCATTACAGACATTCCCTTTGTCCTGTCAAAATCAGCAGTCTGGCTTGCCACAACCTTTAATTTCTTGTCAGCAATATTGTGGAAACCTTCACTCCTGTCTATTGCCGCAGAGGCCCCTGATGTCCCCACAAGCTCTGCTGTCTTTACATTCTCTCCAAGCGTATCCACGATATACCGGGTAGCAAGCTGTGCACCTGCCACATTGTCTGATGCGATCTGACAATCAATATCCACACCGTTTACAACGCGGTCCACAGAAATCACCTTTACTCCTTTTTCAACAGCCGCCTCAACAGCACCTGTCACTGCGTCGGAATCTACCGGATTCACGATCAGTACACTGATATTTTTGGAAACAAGATCTTCTATATCACTCACCTGTTTTGATGCATCATCACCGGCATCTACAACCGTCAGCGGTACGCCCGCCTTCTTTGCCGCTTTCTCAGCTCCCTCTGCCAGAGATACAAAGAACGGATTATTCTGGGTCGAAACCGACAATCCGATAGCTCCACCTGCCATAGTCTTGTTTTCCGTGCTCCCTCCCTCGCCATCAATAACAATACCACATCCTGCCAGAGAACAAACCATTATCATGCTAAGTAAAATACTGACTAATCTTTTCATGCTGTTTACCTCCAATCTATTATCTTTTACGATCAGACAATACAGCGATCAGAATAACAACCGCTTTGATCACTTCCTGATAGTATGTTGACACTCCTAAAATATTTAATCCGTTATTCAATACAGCGATGATCAGTACACCGGCCAGAGTACCTACGATCCTTCCGCGTCCACCGCTCATACTGGTTCCACCCAATGCAACAGCTGCGATGGCATCCAGCTCATATCCTTCGCCCAAAGTCGGCTGTGCTGAGTCCACACGCGAGATCATGATCAATCCTGCCAATGCAGACATAAATCCGGAAATAGAATAAACTGCCATTCTGATCTTTGCTGTATTAACACCCACAAGCTTTGCACACTTTTCATTACTGCCTGTCGCATAGATCCTTCTGCCAAAGGTTGTATGATGCAGAACAAAATAGAATACAAGCAGAAGCACGATCAGGATAACTGCGGGTATCGGTACAGAGATTGCATCCTTAGGACCAAAGACAATATTTCCCTTTCCCAATACCTTAAACAGAAATGCTCCCGATTCACTTTTTACGCTTGCTGCAAGTCTGGATACCGGTTTACCGTCAGTAATAATAAGTGCCATTCCACGATATGCCGTCATGGTTATCAAAGTAGCTATAAACGGCTGTAATCTGCCCTTTGTCACCAACACTCCGCTGATCAGACCAAGGATTGTTCCTGCAAAAAGTGCCGCAATAATAGCTGCGCCTGCCGGAATACCATGGATCATCAGCTCTGCACAGATGATCGCACTAAGTGCAAAAGTGGAACCGACAGAAAGATCAATTCCATCCGAAAGGATAACGCATGTCATACCAAATGCGATCAAACCGTTAAACGATGCCTGTCTTAATAAATTCAGAAAATTGCTTCCTGTCCTAAATTCAGGACTGACACAGCTGATCACAACAACTAATAACACCAACGCAATAAATGCACCATATTCCCCGATCATTGTGCCTATATCTTTTTTATTTTTTCCCATTATAATGTACCTCCTGTCGCTAAAGTCATTATCTTTTCCTGATCAGCAGCTTTGCCATCCAATACACCTCTTACTTCCCCTTCACGTACAACCATGATACGATCGCTCATCCCAAGCACCTCCGGAAGCTCTGAAGAAACCATAACGACTGCTACACCCAGTGCAGCCATCTGATTGATGACATTGTATATCTCCTTTTTGGCTCCGATGTCCACGCCCCTCGTCGGCTCATCCAGGATCAATATCTTTGGATTTGTAGCGATCCACTTTGCCAGCACTACCTTCTGCTGATTTCCGCCACTTAAATTATTGCATTCATGCCAGGGTCCAAAACATTTAATATGAAATTCTTCAATTTCCTTTTTCACCAGATCCTTTTCTTTTTTTCTGGACAAAACGCCCTTTTGGGAAACCGTCTTTAAATTTACGATCTCGATATTATCTGAGATGCTTTTTTCCAGAAGCAGCCCCTCTGTTTTTCGATCTTCGGTAATAAATCCTATGCCTGCTTTGATCGCCTGCTCCGGATTCTTAATGCGTACTTTCTGCCCTTCAATATAAATATTTCCCTGATCCTTTGGAATACATCCAAAAATCGCTCTCATGATCTCTGTTCTTCCTGCACCCATCAGGCCTGCCACTCCCAGTACCTCTCCTGCCCGCACGTCAAAGGATACATCATGAAAAAGTCCTTCCCTTGTCAGGCCTTCTACCCGGAGCACAACATCACCGATCTTAACATCTCTCTTAGGAAAACGCTCACCGATCTCGCGGCCGATCATCATCCGGACGACACCGTCCATATCGATCTCACTGATCTTCTCTGTCCCAATATATGACCCGTCTCTCAGGATCGTAATCCTGTCGCACAGTTCAAAAATCTCTTCCATTCGATGTGAAATATATACAATAGAAACACCTTTTTCCCGCAAAGATTTCATCACCTTAAAGAGGCTTTCTGTCTCCCGTTCCGTCAAAGCGGCTGTCGGCTCATCCATGATCAGAACCTTTGCATCCACCATCAGAGCCTTGCATATCTCCACCATCTGCTGCTGCCCTACCGACAGATCGGACATAACCGCATCCACCGGAATGTTTACTCCCATCTTTTCCATGACTTCCTGTGCTTTTGCTCTCATGGCTTTTTTGTCACAAATTCCAAAAAATTTCGTGATCTCTTTTCCCATGAAAAGATTTTCTTCCACCGTAAGATCATACAAAACATTTAATTCCTGATAAATAAATACAATCCCGGCCTTTTCTGCTTCCTGAGGATTTTTGAAATTTACTTCTTTTCCATCGATAGTGATAGTGCCTGCATCCTTTTTATATACACCGGTCAATATCTTCATTAATGTGGATTTTCCCGCACCATTTTCTCCCATCAATGCGTGAACTTCTCCGTCCCCCAAAACAAAGCCCGCATCATGAAGTACCTGATTGGAACCAAATGCTTTATTGATCCCTTTCATTTCGATCTTCATTACATTCCACCTCCTTCTCTATCCGAAAATGCACCCGGACTGTAAAATAATATTTGCATACGGTGTGATCTCTCCTGATCGTATCACTGCTTTGCAATCCCTCGTCAATTCTTTTAAATCTTCATGTGCCACAAATTCTATGTCTATAGTCTGCCCATTAAAAAGCTCTTCTATCTCCTGCAGCACCTTAGGATTTCTTTTTTTGATCTCCTCTGCCAGTATGATCTTTTCCACTTTCATGTCATCTGCCACCACACGAAGCACATCCATAAAGGATGGAACACCATATTTTAATGCCAGATCTATCCTTTCCACTACATCCGGAATCGGCAGACCACAGTCTCCTATAGCAATCCTGTCCGTATGCCCCATATAAGAAAGCACTCTTGAGATCTCACTGTTTAATATACCCTGTCTTTTCATTTTTGATCGTCTCCTTTCTTTTTTATCGTTGTGTCCCGAACAATTAATTTCGGAGAAAAAATATATTCCTGATAACCTTTGTCTGCCTCTCTCCTGATCAGCATTTCCACTGCCCTGACACCCATTTTTTCAATAGGCTGTTCAATCGTTGTAAACTCCGGCGTCATCAGACCGGATAGAAAGATATTATCGTATCCGATCAACTGTATATCCTCAGGAACCCGGATCCCTCTGCGGCTGAGCATTTTATAAATAGATATTGCCACCATGTCATTGCAGGCAATGATCCCATCTACATCAGGATATTTTTGTAAAAGCTCCTCTACCATCTGCGGTCCCTGATGAAATTCATAGTCACATTCCACGCTCTGCTCCTGCAGCTTTCTTTCCCTGCAGACCTCCAGATACCCTTCAAATCTTTCTCTGGCACTTGAAATCTGCTGAATCCCCCTGACGCATACAATACTTCTGCACCCACAGTCAGACAGGTGCTCTGCAGCCAGTCTTCCACCTTCGAAATTATCACAGTGAATATATCCTCCGGCATTATTTCTGGCTATTGCACGGTCAATCGTTACAATCGGAGTTTCACAATGCTCCAGCACTTTCTTTAACTCATGGTTACTTGTTGTAATGATGATCCCATCCACATTCATAGCGGTAAGCATTGCAATGGCATTTTTCTCTTTTTCAAGACTTCCGTCTGTATTGCAGAGAGTCATGCGATAACCGTATCTGTCTGCTGTGTGTTCTACCGCACTGGACATCTCCGTAAAAAAAGGATTCGTAATACTCGGTATGATCACTCCTATTGTCTTGGAAGATTTCTTAAACAATGATCTTGCGACTTCATTTGGTGTGAAACCGCTTTCATCAATCGCTTTTAAAACTCTTTCCTTTTTATCAGCATCTACATTAGCAGTTCCATTAATAACCCTGGAAACAGTAGATGGTGAAACACCTGCTAATTTTGCCACCTCACGAATACTTGCCATTTTCCACGCTCCTTTGTGTATTTTTACTTCTGAAACCCGTTTCAAGATGATTTAATTATATCAATTTTATATTTGAAGTCAATATGTTTTCTATTTTCCTTTCTATTTCCGTCAAAACGCACAAAAAGCACTGATAACTCGGCAAATTACAAGTGCTTTTTTGTATATTTTTTACATATTCTGTTTTTTATGTGCTTTGCAATGCTTTGATGAATACGCATCTGTACGCTTGAACCCCATAGGTGGGCTCAGTTGTTTCGGACGGCACGCTCCCGCTACGATGCACCACGCAATGGTACGTAACGCCCCAAGTGTTAAATTGATCAAATATATGTCTGTAAAACTTGGGGCGTAAGTACCAGCGGGTGCAA
>JALFLW010000057.1 GCA_022774505.1 Lachnospiraceae bacterium | reverse complement strand
GAAAAATATGGAAGACCGGTTGTTGCTGCTGCACTGATTAAGGAAATCATACATTTACAAACAGACATTGGATCAAAAAAGAGTTTGCCATTGCCGGTTGTTACCTCATTGAATCCGGCGTTTGCTTCGGAATTGTCTGGTTATGGCTTGGATATGGCAAATGTTCTTGATTTTGGAAAACAGGCATCCATAGCTATTTTGATTAATTCTATTATAGCAATGCTTCATTCTTTGTATGGTGGATTATTTGATGAAAATATGAAATCGGATTCTTCACAAAGGGATAAAGAATTATATCAAGTGAGAACCAGAAAAATCTTGTTATACTCTAATGTGTTGGCATCGTCAAGTAATATTATTTATTGTGCCTTATCGGAAAATTGGAAAAAGCTGGATTTAGGTGGTCTTGCAGTTACTTTGTATCGGATATTCAGTGATACAAGGTTTATTCGTAAGATACAGTATGAATTTTTGAATAGCAGGCTTGATGAAACTTATCGAGATAAGTTTGCGGAAGTCGAATGGTTATATTCAAAGTAAATTTAGGAAGGAGACATGGAAGATGGGATATTTAGGTAAAATGATTGTAGGGGCAGCTGTTGGAATTGGAGCGGTTGCAATAGCACCATTTACTGGTGGAGGTTCTTTGCTGGCGGCAGCAGCAGTGGCAGAGTCGTTGGAAGGAGCAGGTGCGATTGCTGCAGTAGCAGGAGGAATTGGGGCTGTTGGAGGAGCTGTTGCCGCAGATATTGAAGAGGAAGAGCAATTTGAAAGGGAAAAAAATGCAAGCGGAGAAGGATTTGAACGCGGACTAAATGAAGGAAAAAGTTTGGCTGCAGATGAAATACATAAATATGCAGATTTTTACCTGGCAACTACTGCTCTGTCGTATTATATGGCTCGAGTTGATGGTAGTATTTCTAAAGAAGAACAGCTTGAAATAGACTATGATCTGGATGCATTGGCTAAAAATATTGATATTCCGGATGCAGTAAAAATAAAGATAAAAGAAATAAGCAAAAATGAGGAATTGTCATGGGATGAGGTAGTTTCTTATTTGGATAAAGTTAGTATTCAGACATTGGAAAAACTAAGTGAAGATGTGGATGAAATAATTATGGCAAGCGACGGAATACTGCCCGAAGAACAAGAAGCGAAAGAAAGATTTGAGGAGTATCTATCAGATAGAAAATCGGAGTAGTTAAAAATTCTTATGTAAAAAGTTTTATAAGCTATGAGGATGAGAGGATAAGCCATCAGTTCAATTAAATGATTTTTGATGGCTTATTTTTGTGCGTTGAAATAAGTAATGTGGCAAAATTAGTTATATAGTCTTATTAGCAAATCAACTGTTTTTGTCAGCAGATCACGGAAAACGATTCGAGTCTGGAGTAGCAGATTTTAAGAAAATCGTAAGAAAGTATAAAAAAGAAAAAAGGATCTGAGACACTCTCTATCATAAGAATATCGCTCAAACCCTGTGTTTTTCAGCGTTTCCAGAGGGAATCGAACCCCCAACTGCCCCTTAGGAGGGGGCCGTTATATCCATTTAACTATGGAAACAGGTATAATATTTCACTGCGCAGACAAGTATATCATAAGTTGCCTTTTTATGCAAATAATATTATACTTGTATCTAAGTGTGCATATTAGGATCATAATGATTCCTGGAGATATTTTTAGAAAAGTTAAGAGATTCAGATAGAAAGGAACAGCATGCGCATTGATCGCGCAGAAATGAGGTTAGAATGAGAGAGAAAAAAATAATTGCGGCTTTGATGGCAGGGGTTATCATGGTAGGGAGTATCTGCAGTTCGACGGTGCAGGCAGCATCAAAATGGCCAAAGGGACCGGATAAAAAGAGCCTGAGCAGTGCATCAGCGATCGTGATGGAGCTTTCGACAGGGACGGTCCTGTATTCAAAGAATATTCATAAGCATCATTATCCGGCCAGTATTACGAAGATCATGACATCTTTGCTGACTTTGGAGAATAGTTCTCCGAGTGATGTGGTGACTTTTACCGAGGAAGAGGCGAATGGCATTGAGACAGGCAGTTCCTCTATGTACTGTGTGCCGGGAGAGAAATTTACCATAGAGCAGGTGCTGTATGGCATCATGCTTCAATCAGCCAATGAAATGTGTCTGGTGGCAGCAGATCATGTGGCGGGCAGCGTGGATGCCTTTGTTAATATGATGAATGAAAGGGTGGCACAGCTTGGATTAAAGGATACCCATTTCATGAATCCAAACGGTCTTCATAATGATAATCATTACACATCGGCATATGATATGGCATGTATTGCGAGGGAAGCGTGGAAGAATCCGTCCTTTCAAAAGGTGTGTGGAACAAGAACTTACAAGGTTAAGTCGACAAACAAGAGAAAGGCAAGTGAGATCCTGGGAGGCCAGCTGCTTAATCATCATCAGATGATCAATGGTTATGAGACATCGAACCGTTATGAAAAGTCATATGTGCTGGGCGGCAAAACAGGATATACTTCTATGGCACGGTCTACGCTTGTAACTTTTGCAGAAAAAGATGGGATGCAGCTTGTGTCTGTTATCATGAAAGGAAACAGTTCAAAACAGGGAGAACCTAACGAATATACGGACACTACAAAGATTTTGGATTATGCTTTTGAAAAATTCTCCAAGCATGAGGTAAATGGAGAGAACAGTACGGTTAATGAGAACCTTTTTAATACATTTGACAGCTACTTTAATGCGGATGAATCACCTTTACATCTGTCTGCAGAGTCTGCAGTGGTATTGCCGAAAGGGGTCAGTCTGCAAAAGGCAAAGCAGCAGATCCGATACGATGATTCGGTAGAGATACAGAAGGGACAGCAAAATGTCATCGGAACCGTAAAATATACTTATGATGGAAGGATGGTTGGTTCCACAGATATTATATACGATGCGTCTAAATCTGTATCTCATTTGGATGAGGCATCCAGACAGATCGTAGATTCTGAGATCAAGCAGATCAATTCCAACAAAAAAAAGCATGCATTTATCCTGCAGAAGCTGTCCGGGATCAAGTACAGTCTCTTTAATCTGGTATCCTTTTTTAAGGACAGGATCGTGCTTTTGATCGTTGCTGCACTTGTGATTTTGCTGATCATACTTCTGGTAATGAATTATCGGATCAATTCAAGAAGGAGGAGAAGGGCAAGGACCAGAAGCCGCCGGTCATCCGGAGGAATATCTCTGAACAGCAGGCGGTCATTCTCTGCCGGAAAGAAGCGGGGACGCAGGCGGCGTGGAAATGATTACACTTCGACGCGCCGGACTACCGGAGCAAGGATGCGTGATACAGACAGTGGTATCAGCACAAGAAAGATGAAGAAAAAACGCAAGAAGACAAAGGAAAGTTTTGGTAAGAGTTTTTACGACTTCTGATAGTATATAAAGAAAATAGAAAGGCATGGTTTAGTATATGGCAGAAGATAATAATCAAAACAATGATCAGAACAACTCGGAGTATGAGGAAATATGCTATTTATGCAGGAGACCGGAGAGTAAAGCCGGAAAGATGATCCATATTCCCAATAATATATGTATCTGTTCAGACTGTATGCAGAAAACATTTGACTCTATGGAAAATATGAGTGGATTTCCGGGGATGATGGGAGGAATGCCTCCATATATGGATATGTTTAACCAACATCAGGGGATGTTTGGGGATATCCCTCAGAATCAGAAAATAAAGAAAAAAAAGCAGGCGGAGCCGGGCGAAAAAACGGAGGAAAAGCAGCAGGGAATCTTTGACATCAGACATCTGCCGGCACCTCATGTGATCAAACAGCAGCTGGACGAGTATGTCATCGGACAGGATTATGCCAAGAAAGTAATGTCTGTTGCCGTGTATAATCATTATAAGCGTGTATTGACGGATACCATGGATGAGATTGAAATTGAGAAATCCAATATATTGATGGTAGGTCCTACCGGCTGCGGCAAGACATATCTGGTAAAAACATTAGCAAGGATCCTGCAGGTGCCTCTTGCTATTACCGATGCCACGACACTGACAGAGGCCGGATACATTGGAGATGATGTAGAGAGTGTGCTGTCAAAGCTTCTTGCGGCGGCGGATAATGATGTGGAGAGAGCAGAGCATGGCATTATTTTTATTGACGAGATTGATAAGATCGCCAAAAAACGTAATACAAACAGTCGTGATGTAAGCGGTGAGTCTGTTCAGCAGGGAATGTTAAAGCTGTTGGAGGGAAGCGATGTGGAAGTCCCTGTGGGAGCCACAAATAAAAATGCGATGGTTCCGATGACGACGATCAATACGAGAAATATTCTGTTTATTTGCGGGGGTGCCTTTCCGGAGCTGGACAAGATCATTAAAAAACGTCTAACCAGTCAGGCATCTATTGGATTTCAGGCGGAGCTTCAGGATGCATATGACGAAGACGAGAATATTTTGGACAAAGTCACCGTGGAGGATCTGCGGGAGTTTGGAATGATCCCTGAATTTCTGGGACGTCTGCCGATCATCTTTTCGCTGCAGGCAATGACAGAAAAAATGCTTGTACGCGTCATGACAGAACCGAAAAATGCAATATTGAAGCAGTATCAGAAGCTTTTGCTTCTGGATGAGGTGGATCTTCAATTCGAAGAGGATGCGATCGAGGCAGTGGCAAAAAAAGCATCAGAGAAAAAGACAGGAGCCCGTGCTCTCAGAGCGATCATTGAAGATTTTATGCTGGATATCATGTATGAGATACCGAAGGACGATCTCATTGGAAGAGTCACTATAACAAAGGATTATATTGAAAATCATGGATCTCCAAGGATAGAAATGAGGAAAAGCGGAGAGGCAACGCTGCTTACCCAGAGAAATGATGATTGACCCGGATAAGGACACAGATATAAAAAATTTGCATAGTATAAAGAGAAATATCAGGGCAGGAGAGCAGATGTGGATTGTCAGGATATCATTTATTCGGAGGAATTTGAGGATTACATTGTAGAGTATGGCAGTCAGACGGGGTTGATCGCAGAACTTTATGAGACAGATTGCTATCAGCTGGTAAATTCCCGGTTTGCAGTGATATATCAGGAAGGATCGGGAGTAGATAATACAAAAAGAAATGTCGAACTTGAGATACCAAGATGTTTTGGGCTGTTAAGTTCGACCCAGACACTGGAGGAGACTGGGGTCGCACGTGTCAGGCGGCAGCCGGGACTGGAGCTTTTCGGTCAGGGCGTATTATTCGGGATTGTTGACACGGGGGCTGGAGTTAGATAATGGAGAAAGGCTTGGTGCAAAGATGGAAGAAAAATATTTTCAGGAAGCATATGCAGTAATGGATGAAGTGAAAAAAGTTGTTATCGGAAAGGATGAATGTGTTAAGCTTGCCATGGCAGCGATACTTGCGGGCGGACATATTCTTATTGATGATATTCCGGGGGTAGGTAAGACTACGCTTGCTATGGCATTTGCCGGGGCGATGGAGCTGGAGGATCATCGTATGCAGTTTACACCGGATGTACTGCCGGCGGATATTCTGGGATTTTCCATGTATGACAAAAATCAGGGAAGCTTTATATATCAGCCGGGCGCTATCATGTGTAATCTGTTTTTGGCGGATGAGATCAATCGTACCTCTCCAAAGACACAGTCAGCACTCCTGGAGGTTATGGAAGAGGGAAATGTCACTGTAGACGGAGTGACCCGTCGTGTTCCGGAGCCGTTTGTCGTAATAGCAACAGAAAATCCGGTAGGAAGTGTTGGTACGCAGCTGTTACCGGAATCCCAGCTGGATCGTTTTATGATCTGTATGACGATGGGCTATCCGGATGCGGATAATGAGATTGCTATTGCTAAGGGAAAAAGCAATGGTTTACAGTTAAGTGATGTCCGGGGAGTTATTCCGGCACAGGAGCTTGTGATGATGCGCTCAGAAGTAGAAAATGTATATCTTCATGATGAGATATATGCATATATCGTGGAATTGGCCAGAGCTACCAGAGAACATTCCCTTGTGGAGCTCGGAATGAGTCCGCGTGGGACGATTGCACTGGCCAAGATGTCAAAGGCGGCTGCGTTTCTTTCCGGGAGAGATTTTGCGGTGCCAAATGATGTTGTGGAGGTATTTGGTGCGGTAGCAGGTCACCGTCTGGTGCTTAATTCCAAGGCAAGAGTAGGACATGTGTCCATAGAGACGGTACTGCAGCAGACTTTGGAAAGTGTCAGAAAGCCTAAAGTCAGAAAATAAAAATACACAGGGAAGCAGGAGGTGGATATCCCATGAAAAGACTTATCACGTATCTGGTCGTTGTGGCCGCTACGATGTATACGGCAGTACTGTACAATAGTACAAGCTTTCTGATGTTATTTTATGTGGAGATCGCTCTTCCTTTGCTTTTGTTATGTACGCTGCTTCCGGCTCTGCATCAAATAAGAGTGAATATGGAACTGCCGGTGCCGGTAGTGGAACAGGGACAGAAAACTCCGGTGGTATTTCATATTGAAGCAGGTGCATTCCCAATCGGAGGTAAAACGGCTATTTTGGTAAAAGGAAAGCTGCCGATGGGACAAAAAAACGAAAAAACCTGGTTTTATACACACATTGCGGGAGGTCATAAGGTTTCCCGTATCAAGGCAGAGTATCATGCCCGTTGTGTAGGAAGTATAAAGATGGAGATCGCACAGGTCTGGTGCTATGATTTTCTGGGATTAGTGGCGGTTCCGCTTCCAAAGAAATACTGGAAAACATTGGAACCGGAAACTCTTCTGGTGTTGCCGAGGATATGTGACATGCCTGTATTGGTCAGCAGACAAAGCAGGGATTTCGCAGGCGAAAGCGAGGAACATTCCAAGGAGAAGGGTGGGGATGATCCGTCAGAGGTATTTCAGATCAGAGATTATCAACCGGGGGATAAGCTTCGCAGTATTCATTGGAAGCTTTCGGCCAAGACAGGAGAGCTTATGGTGAGAGAACAGTCACTTCCTTTGGGATGTCCGGTGGATATATATTTAAATCTTTATCAGCCGATGGGGCATAAACGTCATGAAAACAGCCGGGACGGATATCTGCAGATCATCGCATCGATCTGTCATTCTCTGATCGTGGAGGGGTGTCGTCATCATGTGATCTGGTTTGATGTCCAAAGAGAGGACATCCGCAGGTATCGTATAGAAAATGAGGAAAATATATACGAAATGCTGTTTCGGCTGGGGCAGCTTACGACATATTATGAACAGAGAGATCTGCAGGAGCTTTATCATCGGAAATATCATGAAACACCGGGGATTACGATGCTGGAGCTGAATACGGAGCTTGTATTGAAAAAGAACGGGGAGGTTGTTTCCCGTTATAGCGGTACAGATGATGATATTGAGAGGCAGCTGGAAGCAAAGGAACTGATGGTCTGACAAAAGCCGGCATGCTTATGAGAGGGGGGAATTTTCATGAAGAGAAAGTCGTTTATTATGCAGGGCATTTGTCTTTTTATGCTTTTATTTGGCATGCATTTATGCGTATATTCGACCTTTCTGGAGGCAGGAAATCTATATAAATTTGCATTGGCACTGGCTGTTGCATCCATGTGGTTTTCGGCACTGGCAGCTGCGCCCTGCAGACGCCTGGAGCATAAGATAAAGACCAAGTGGAGGATTCCATATTTGAAATATCCTGCAGCAGATCTGCTTCTGCTCATTACAGTGACCGTGTGGGTGATATTAACATTTTGTTCCATGGAGCATATCCAGAAGGATCTAAAGGTATTGACAGATGCGGTAAGTGCCAGACAGAATCGGTATTTATACAACATAGACATATCTTTTAATCCGTATTCAGTGGTCTATCAGGGAGCCAGAGGTACATGGCTGCTGCTTGATCTGGAAATGCTGGCGGGCTTATTTATGTCAAGGGTGTTCGTTCATCGTCATGGGATGTTTTGGGGGACTCTTCCTCCGGCATTGCTGGTGGCGGCAGGTCTGCTCCTCGGAAAGGCACCGACAATACCTGCCATGATACTGCTTATTGCAGGTATTATGGGAATGCAGATGATCCTGGATGAGTATCATGTAGGTGGTTCAAAGCATTTCCGGCAGATCAGTGTGGCGAGGGTACGTCACTGGCTCTTTTATCCGGTCATGCTTGCCTGTATTCTTGGTATTTTTGGGGTTGGTGCCAGAGTATCCGTCATGACGCAGGACAAAGCGCTTCAGGGAGAGGATAAGCTTCTCAGGCTTCAGCACAGTGTGGAAAATCAGATCGTTGATTTTGGTACACGGACGGTACAAAAGATCCAGGAAATATTGAATATTGAACAGCCGGGGGTCATGACAAATACTTCGCCGAAATTTACCGGTGAAACGGTAATGACCATTACAGTGGATCACAAGCCACAGACAGACTTGTATATGAGAGGTTTTATTGGAACAAAGTACGAGAATGGAAAGTGGAGCAGTGCCTCAAAGGAAAAGCTGAATGGATTATTGAACTCAGAGATCTGTTATCAGTTATTTACGCAGGATTATAATATATATCAGGCATCGGAGGTGGCGGTAGAAAAGGGAACGGATGTTTATGCACTGCTAAAAGACGGTGTTGATCTGGGTAATCAGAATGCCATGAATATGAAGATAAAATATGCCAGGGACAATCGTTCCACATTTGCTTATTTTCCATATTATTCAAAACTTAGTGATGATTCCATGGGTACTTTGATGCTCGATCATGACAGGGGATTCCGACGCGGGGATGATGTAAAAAGCTATGATGTAACGATCCAGAAGACAGACAGCGAGTCCTGTAATCAGTTAAAAAATATAGATCTTTTGCAGAGAGGGTATGAACCATATTATGTACAGACCGGCTCAAGGAAAAAAACAGCAATTGTGTATGAGGTTGGAAATTCTTCCTATCTGACGAAGGAAGTAGATCTTGCTGCATTAGAGGAAGCAGGCACAGGACAGGATGGGGTCTGTTATGTGGAGGTTTCCAATAAAAACCTGGGAAAATACTATCAATATGTGATGGATGTGGATCTGCAGCTGCCGGAGAAAGGGCTTGAAAAAACGAAAAAACTTGCCAGAAAACTGGTTAATAATGAACAGATCAAGCTGCTTAAGGTGCAGAATACGTATGACAGTAATGGAGCAGCACAGGTTTCATCAGCAAACCGGATCATAAGTGATCTGCGGATTTATCTGGGGAACATCACCACATACAGTCAAAAATTAAAAATGAAGGAAATCGGACAAGATTATGTGGAGAATTTCCTTTTTGCACAAAAATCAGGATATTGTGAACACTATGCGACAGCAGGAGCCGTACTGCTGCGTGCCATGGGAGTGCCATCCAGATATGTATCCGGATACAGAGTGCCGGCATCGCATTTTGTGCGGAATGATGATGGCACTTATACGGCCAAAGTGATCGACAAGGAGGCTCATGCATGGACAGAGGTATACAGCCTTAGTGCCGGCTGGGTCGTCGCCGATATGACACCGGGGAGTGCGGATGATCAGAATATGGATCAGAGTACTGCAGAAAACAGCAGTTCTGATCAGAAACAGGAAACCGCTTCAACAGAAAAACCGGACTTTGGAGATGATGAATTTCTGGAGAACGACCCGGAAAGCAGCGAGAAAGCGGCACATGATACGGAGGAGACAGAGCCTCCGAAGGAGAAAGCGACCAAAGAACCAAAGAGTACAGCGGATGCGGCAGGGGATTCTTATGATGAAGATGCAGGTTCGGATGTGACATCTGATACAGCGGATGGTGCAGCTAAGGAGGCTGCACCAGATTCCAACAAATGGAAAAAACTTATTGCCGGCGGAGCAGCTGTGGCAGCAGTTATCCTGATAATATGGATGATCTGGTACAGTCAGAGACTTCGCAGACAACGACGTCTGAAAAAATGTACCGGAGGGGCTTATCTGTTGGAAATGAACCGTCAGCTGGAGCAGCTTCTAAGCTGCTGTGGTTATGGAAAGCCACAGCATATGACAGATCAGGAGTATATCCGGCTTTTGGAAAAGATATATCCAAAGGGGACACAGGATGAAAAAATATCCACGTATTATCATCAATTAGAGAAGGCACGGTTTGACAAGCGCAGTATCACCAAAGAGGAGATCAGCGAATGCGGCCGGCTGATACGTGGAGTACGCAGAGCGGCATTAGCGTCTGCCGGTTTTAAGAGAAAAATATATGCTGTCCTTATAAAGGCGTGGAAGGTATGACGAAGTGAGTGGTTTTGATCGGGAAAAGGAGGATATTTATGAAAAAATTAAAAAAGAAAGTGGCACTTGTAATGGCTGCTGTAATGGCCGTCAGTATGATATCTGTGCCGGAGAATGCACAGGCGGCAAAGGGAAAAACAGCGAAAAAGGTCATGCTTAATAAAAAGAAAGTCACGTTGACCGTGAAAAAAAAGTGTGTGCTTAATCTGAAAAATTATAAAGGCAAAAAGAAAGTGTCCTGGAAAGTGGACAAGAAAAAGATTTTGAAAATAACCGTTAAAGGAAAAGCAAAAGCACAGATTACAGCCAAAAAGCAAGGGAAGGCGAAAGTGACGGCAAAGGCCGGCAAAAAGAAATATGTGTGCCGGGTGATCGTAAAAAAGAAAGCGTCAAAGCCAAAGACGACGACCGTGCCGGCAGCTACATCGTCACCGACATCTTCTGCCGCAGTCAGTGTCATTACAGCACAGCCTTCTATGGTTCCGGTGCCTTCAGCATCTTCCATGCCGGTAACTACTTCCCCGGTATCTGCTGCTCCTTCTATGGAGCCGGGACAGACAGGAGAACCGACAATGATGCCGGAACGGACACCGGGAGTGGAACCGACTCCGGTGGCAACGGTGGATGTCACAGAGACAAATCGGAGTCATTCCTTGCTTTTAGGTGCCAGCAGCAATAGTGACAAGGTGCAGGGTGTATCTGTATTCAGTAAAAGTAATCTTCATCTCATTGAGGTCTTTGGAGATTTTCGTGATATGAAGGAGGTTCGGGAAAGTATTCAATTAGATTCCCTTCGGGAAGGGGCACAGATTTTATCCGAGGAGTATTGTGCGGAGGCATATTTTAGTGACAGTACGCCCGGATATTACCGGATCGAGATCACCGGAGTGATCGATGGAAAGGAAACGGTCCAGACATATTTTATGGGAAGAGCCGGTGTGTTTCAGTATGCACAGAGGGATGACGGTACTCTCATGATAAAGAATTACGAGGGATGGGGAGATCATCTGGTAGTGCCGGATACACTGGATGGCAGGAAAGTGTCCGGCTGCGGAAAAGAATCATTTTATCATAAACAGATCAATGATATCGTACTTGGAAGTGATGTTGTTGAATTAAAGGAACGGGCATTTTACAAAGCGCAGATGGAATCCGCAGAATTACCGGCCAATTTACAGATTATCGGAAAGGAAAGTTTCCGCAGCTGTGAAAATCTAAGCATTATGAATATGCCAAAGTATGTTGGCAAAGTGGGGGAGAGTGCCTTTTATCGGACACCTTGGCTTTCTTTGCAGCAGGTACAGGAAAATGGATTATGTATAGTGGGAAATGTACTGGTAAGTGGAAGCAGAGCTGTGGGGGATCTGGTGATTCCGTCGGGTGTTTCCTGTATTTCAGATGGTGCCTTTGAGTACAATGAAGGCATATCCAGTGTGGTGATTCCGGACAGTGTCACGGCAGTGCCGAAATATAGTTTTTATAATTGCACATCATTGTCGGCTATTACTGTTCCGGACAGTGTAAATTCATTTGGAAGGGGAGCTTTTTGGAAAACGCCATGGCTTTCTGAACGGCAGGATCTGGCACAGGGTGGTCTTGTCGTGATCAATCACATTCTGATTGATGGAGAGAAAGCGGAAGGGAATGTTACGATAGGTGATGATGTTGTTGAAATTGCTGACGGGGCCTTTCTTTTATCCGGACTGACCGGCATACAGGGAATGAAAAATGTCCACCGTATCGGTGTCGGGGCATTTAGGGCTACAGGTCTGGAGGGGAGTTTGAACCTTCCGGACGGACTGACTGAAATCGGAGATAATGCATTCTGTGAGACAGGCGTGGAAAGCGTTAACATACCTGCCGGAGTTAAAGTTGGCAAGAACGCATTCATGGATTGCGAATTTCTGGGAGAAGCTGTAATACAGCAGGGAGTGATACAACTGCCGGAGGGGACTTTTTATGGTTGCAGCAGTCTGGCAGAGATTGAGATTCCGGATTCCGTAAAGAGCATAGGAGATTATGCTTTCTACCGCTGTGACAATTTGAGGAGTGTGACAATACAGGGAAGTGAAACGATATTGATGGATAGGTCATTTTACCGGTGTTACAATGAGGATCTGGTATTTCATGTAAAAGCGGATTCGACAGCCTTGGAATATGCGAAAAACCGGGATATTGCTTATGATGTGCAGTAGAAGTATGGACGGAAAAGGAAATATATGAAGTTAAAAAAAATCTTTAAAAATAAAAAGGCTGTCATTTCTTTGGTCATTGCAGGACTCCTGCTTTTGGCTGTCTTGGGGATGTTTGCCGCCGTATACAAAAATATTTCCGGATACCGGAGACTGGGAAATAAACAGGCAGATATCAGGTGGAAAAAAGAAAATTATATATGTTACATCAGCGGTATAGAAGGCAGGGAGGTTTTGGATGAAAAATCGGCCAGATACAGTGATGTGAATATTCTTGCAGTAGTAAATCCACGGAAGCACAAGATATTGCTGGTCAATACCCCGAGAGATACCCTGTTATCTGTACCAAAGGTCAGAAAGGCTTCGGACAGAGCAGGGCAGCCTGAAAAACTGGATGCAATGCCTGTATATGGTGCCAGAGCATCCGTAAAGGCTTTAAATGATCTTTATGATATAAAAATCGACTGTATGGTTCGCGTAAATTACCGCATGCTGAAACGCATAGTAGATGGTCTGGGAGGTGTTCAGGTATATTCTGAGTGCGATTTTGAGACCGACTGGGGACCATCCTTTCATGAAGGACTGAACGATGTTGACGGCAAGCAGGCACTTGCCTTTGTCCGGGAAAGACATCACCTGCAGGAGGGGGATGTACAGCGTGGACGGGATCAGCAGTATATGGTTCAGGCAATACTCGATAAGTTGAAAAAGACAAAATCCCCTGCGGTGTATTACCGGCTTTTGAAATGTGTCGGTCAGGAGGCCGCTTCTGATCTGTCTGTACGCTCTATGCAGAGATTATTTTGGTGGCAGTTGACAGATCAAAGAGAGTGGAAGATTGAAAATGTAACCTTGGAGGGGGAGCAATCAGTGGCTGTAACCTGTTCCAGCAGCGGTCAGGAGATATATGCTTATCTGCCCTCACAGGAATCTGTTGATTTTATCCGTAAAAAAATTTATAAGATGATATCACACACCAGAGGGGATTGATTATACACACCCCTCTTTTTTGAATGCAGACAAAACCACCAGGATATATTCAATATGGGATCAGAGCATCCCGTATATCCCGGAATCGGGTCAGCTCGGACGGTTTCCGGAGGAATTGTTATATGGTACAGAATATACACAGAATGATATCAATGAGGCTTTGCAGGCACAAGACCCCTTTGCTCTCCTTCCGAGCCGGGATCAGGAAGGACATGGAACCTTTATGGCAGGTGTAGCCTGTGGGAATGAGGATACGGCAAGAGAATTTTCGGGAATTGCTCCGTTGGCAGAGCTGGTCGTGGTGAAATGCAAAGAGGCAAAAAATAATATCAGGCGGTACTATGGAATATCGGAGGATGTTCCGTGCTATATGGAGAATGATATCATGCTGGGAATCCGTTATCTGGCACGAGTCGCCTATCGGCGCAGAAAACCCATGGTGGTATGTCTGGGCATGGGAACAAATCTGGGGAGTCACTACCGGGGAGGGGCTCTGGGGGAAGTGCTGCAGTCATATGGAGATCTTCGCGGCTTTATCGTAATAACGGCAGGTGGAAATGAAGGAAATACTTCTCATCATTATAACAGCAGCATGATCCCGGCACGGGAGGAGACAGAATTAGAGCTTCGTATTGATGCCAAAGAAAAAGGCTTTACAACAGAACTGTGGTGTAAAGCACCGGGATTATGCTCGGTGGCATTGATCTCACCGCAGGGGGAGTATAGCGGCAGGACATATGCCAGAGTGGGCGAACGTCAGATGATCCGTTTTTTATTAGAGCAGACAGTGGTATATATTGACTATCTGCTGGTTTCCTTAGAAAGCGGGGATGAATGTGTGCGGCTGCGGTTTTTGCAGCCGGAGGAAGGTATCTGGAGGATCCGTGTCTTTAATGAGACGGATACTCCGACCCAGTTCGACATGTGGCTGCCTATCAGCAATTTCGTACAGGACGGAACGTATTTTCTGCGTCCGGACCCCTTTATTACCCTGTGTGATCCGGCGAATAATTCCCAGATCGTTACATCTGCCTATTATGATGGCAGTGACCGCAGTGTAGCAGCTGAATCCGGCAGAGGGTATAACTGGAGGGGCGAGATAGTGCCGGATATTGCGGCACCAGGAACAGATATTTTCGGTCCGCTTCCACAGCCGGTGGGGAGCCGCAGCGGTATTGCGGCAGAAGACAATGAAAATATGCCGCGTTATGGGCGTCGTACCGGTTCTAGTGCGGGAGCGGCAGTTACGGCAGGGACAGCGGTATTATTGGCAGAGTGGGGGATCGTTCGTGGAAATGATCGAAATATGGATAGTTCGGGTGTTCAAAAATATCTGATCAGAGGGGCGAATCGAAATGGACGCAGCTTTCCGAATGAGGAATGGGGATATGGGACATTGGATCTATATGGCGTATTTGAGGTGATCCGTCCGAGACC
>JALFLW010000053.1 GCA_022774505.1 Lachnospiraceae bacterium | reverse complement strand
AGGATATTAAAATTTTTGCAGACATGACCCCACTGCTCTTCCATGTAGATAAAACTGAGATTGATTTCAAAAAGCTAAAAACTTTGACGATTGATGCAGAGATATTTGTGGGAAGTCTATAACGCTTGAAACTTTCAGTTTTCATAAGAATTGTTGCAATAAAAAGATAGACAAATAGAGGTTGATGTGCTAGAGTTTAGATGGCTCCAAAATGGCTCCAATAATTTTGGGAAATAAAAATACATAATGTATGTAGTGCCTAAAAATAGCATAAAATCAACAAAAAGCATGGTAGAAGATAGCGACAAATCCAAAACCGGGAGCGTGAGGGTGGTCGTACAGTAGGTTCAGGCCGTGTTGCTACCGTTATCGAGTAAGGATATATTACATGAGTTTAAGGGTTCCCATTTATGGGAACCCTTTTTTGTGCTATTTGCCGAAGTAAATGCAAAGAGATTAAGAAAAACTGTGAAAAAGATTTACTTTCTATTAAGAATATGTTATAGTGTAGTAACAATATTGTAACAATTAGGAGGAAGTATGTTAAAGAAAGGTAAGGTGTGGGGCAGAAAGCTTGTTGCAGGGATCATGATGGCAGCAATTGTATTGGGGAATACAGCTGTAGCAACAGAGGCTTCGACAAAGGACACAGGTAAGACAGTAGCTGTTGTTCAGGAAGACAATTATCGTAAGACTTTATGTAAGGGATTTCTTGGAAAAAGTTACGGAAGTGTTATAGATGGCATTCGTTGTGATTGCAGCGGTTATACAAGAGCTGCGTTAAATCGATTAGAGAGCAAAGGCAAAACCGGTACTGCATTGAAAAATGTACAGGTTGGTGCACACAGTTCTCGAGATTGGGTAAGTGGATCAACGATTACTTATACAACCGGTGTCTTGGAAGATGATGAGATCACATGGGCGAAGCAGACAAAGCTTTCGATTGGAAAGAAAAGTTCCGGAGCATCGGATCTGTCGGATTTAGAGCTTGGTGATGTTGTAGTATATGGTCGTGGAAATTCAACAACCCACGTTGCGGTATATTTTGGTAAGTTTTCATCCATCAATGACGTAAAAGACTATCTCGAGGATGTTGGTCTCTATGATGAGGGAACTTTAAAGAAGGCAAGCGGAAATAAGATCCAGTACAAAGGAAAGACTGTAATTCGCCAATATGGAAGCAGTTCTTATTGGAGAATCCATTCAACAAACAGTGGGATTATGATCGACAATGATATCGCAGGGACGAGCCCATATACCTCTTCTTTCGGAAGTTGGAAGTGGACATTCTCTTCAGGAATTGATGTAATTGAGTAGAAAATAAGATGTATGTAGACCTTCTGCAATTTTGAATAAAGTTGTGGAAGGTTTTTTGTTGCAAAAGTATAGAACATCCAAGACAATTACCTCTATATATTCGAATCAGGGTGTTGTTGCGTTTCCGTCGATCTTGAATTAAAATAGCAATAAAATAAAGGATAAGGATCAGAACGACAGGTGACGAACGATGATTACATGTAGAGATGTCAATAATTTAAGATTGGACGGAGTCGAGCTGCTGACCGGCGAGGCTGGGCTGGATCGCATGGTGTCATGGACTTATATGGTACAGACAAAGCCGTACAAGGATCACATGAACCCGGGTAACTTTGCGCTGATCGTCGTGGATTATCTGCGGAATTCGATGGAGGATGCCTATGCTGCGATGATCGAGCTGAATGACCTTGGAATATCGGGACTGGCAATCTCGGTCGAGAAGGATAAGGAAGCAATTCCGGAGCAGATGATCGAGAAAGCAAAGGAACTCAAGCTGCCACTGTTTTATATCCGGTGGGAAGGAGCCACCTTTGTTGACATCGCACAGAGTATCGGTGAGCTGATCCTGGAGACCGAAGTAGACAATAAGCGAACGGGAGATTATCTGTATAATCTGTTGTTCGGTTACGAGGTCAATGATAAGTATATTGAGAAGATTTCTGCACAGTTTGGGCTGACCTTTGACCGGCCGTACCGGGTTGGAATCATTGTCATTGACCGGAAGTATGGGGTAAATTTGGAGCAGGATGAGCATACCTATGCGTATTATACGGATTGTCTGAACCGTGAAGTCCTTCATATGAAGAAAAGGCCGATGTATATGCGGTTTCTGAACAAATTTGTACTCCTGTTTGAGGCAACAGAGGATAAAGAGACGGAGCATCAGATTGAGAAGATGCTGCGGGAGATTGACAGCAGAACGCCTTTTGCTGGAGTGATACACAGTACCTGTATTCTGGGAGCCGCTTACACGAAGCCAGCGGATTTCGGCAAGAGTTATCAGGCGGCAAAGAATCTGATTCCGAAGAAAGATATGCTGCCGAATCCGACGAACAAGAAGGTGCTGAGTGCGAGCTCGATGGGAATCTATAAGTACATGTTCAACAGTGGAAATCAGCAGGAAATCTTAAATTACTGTAATGACAAGCTGAAGAAGCTGGAGATGTATGATAATGCAAATGGATCTTTTCTGATCGATACGCTGGTGAATTATTATATGTGCGGATTCAATGTAGGAAAGACGGCAGAGATGATGTATGTGCATCGAAACTCTCTGCAGTATCGGCTGAAGAAGATCGAGGAAATACTGGAAATCAGCCTCGATGATTCGATGGAATACCTGGATTTGGTGAATTGTATTCTGGTAAAAAGGCTGATGTTTAACTGATGACTGTGCAAAATGCATAATCAAACTGTGTAAAATTAATATTGCGAAGAAGCTTTTCGAAGTATATGATACTCAATAAGCAAAGGCGCTAGAGAATTTTATTTCTCCGGCGCCTTTTTCGTTCTCTATACGGGAACTCCGGAGAAATCACCCGGGTAGAGAATAAGGCCTGGAAATAAGAACAATCAAAACGTTCAAGGCATAAGGAGGAAATGGATATGAAGAGCAGAAAAATCGTAGCATTGGCACTTACAGGAGCAATGGTAGTTACAAGTTTATTAGGATGTGGCGCATCGGATAAGAAAGCGTCAGAAGTATCACAGGCTTCCTCAACAACAACGGATTCCGATAAGAAGGTATTAAGAGTTGGTATGGAATGTGCATACGCTCCATTCAATTGGACACAGGATACCGATACAACACCGGACGGTAGCAAGGCAGTCAAGATTTACGATTCCGATTATTACGCATATGGATATGATGTAGCGGTTGCACAGATGCTTGCCGATCAGATGGGAATGGAACTTGAAGTACATAAGGTTGAGTGGTCATCCATTGGTATTTCTCTTGACGCAGGCGACTATGATGCAATCATTGCCGGCATGGGCAAGACGGCAGAACGAGAAGCGTCTTACGCATTTACCGATCCTTACTATTATAGAGATAACTGTATCGTTGTTAAGAAGGGTGGCAAGTATTCCGATGTCAAAGGTCTTTCCGACCTGGCTGGAACCGGATGTAAGGTTACAACACAGTTAGGAACCGGCTGGATTCCGCTTCTTGATCAGATTGAAGGTGCGGAGCAGTCCGGAAATTTTGAGACGACATCCGAATGCTTTATGGCAATCTCCAATGGAAGCGCAGATGTATGTATTGTTGATCTTCCGACAGCTGAATCTGCAGCGTTGACAAACGATGATCTTCAGATTATCCAGTTGGATGAAAGCGATGGCTTTACCGGAGATGATGAGATGGTAAATGTTTGTATCGCAACAAGAAAAGATGATACTGAGTTGAGAGATCAGATTCAGGATGCAATGAATGCAATCGGCTGGAATGATAAAGCAAAGATGGACGAGTTAATGAATACTGTATTAACACAGCAGCCGGCAGCAAACTAAAAGCGAGGTAGAGAGATATGATTTTTGAAAGTCCAAGTAATTCATTTGAATGGATGGTGTTTCTGGCACAGAAGTATTCGAGCATGTTTATCAAAGGAACCTGGCTTACACTGTATATAGCAGTTGTCGGTACATTGCTTGGATTTGTACTG
>JALFLW010000022.1 GCA_022774505.1 Lachnospiraceae bacterium | reverse complement strand
TTCTGTCTGTGTATTTTACTCTTATAATGAGTATTATATCACAAATCTTACTCAAAACTCGTAAAATCGCTCTTGCAGAGCTTCTCTTTTCTGCTTCGCAGAAATTTTGCTCGTTAATTCGCCCAAAAAAGCAAATGCCAGCTTTGCTGTCGCTTGCTTTTTTCTTGGGCTCATTATATCACAAATTCGCAACACAAGGGAACTTGTTCTAGGAAAAAGGGGGGCTCATTATATCATATATACGTGCACGATTTTTGCACATCATGGAGTTTCTTTGAAACTCCTAATATGAGCCCCCCATTTTTTTGGGGGGGCTCATTATATCATCCCAATGCCACATCAAGCACCATCATCAATGCAAAGCCCAGTGCCGCCCCAATTGTACCGATATTGCTGTGTGGTCCGTCCTGACATTCCGGTATCAGCTCCTCAATAACCACATACATCATCGCTCCTGCCGCAAATGCCAGAAAATATGGCAGGAGCGGAGAAACCATCCCGGCGATCAGTATAGTGATAAAACCCCCGACAGGCTCTACGACCCCCGAGAGTATTCCATATGCAAAAGCTCTGCCGCGGCTCATTCCTTCCCCACACAAAGGAAGAGAGATGATCGCCCCCTCCGGGAAATTTTGGATCGCTATCCCCAATGCTAATGCAGACGCCCCTGCTGCTGTAATGCCTGCTCCACGCATCATACTTCCCGCATAGGCCACCCCTACAGACATTCCCTCCGGAATATTATGAA
Source organism: Lachnospiraceae bacterium (assembly GCA_022774505.1). Taxonomy (GTDB): domain Bacteria; phylum Bacillota; class Clostridia; order Lachnospirales; family Lachnospiraceae; genus Jutongia. The sequence continues at coordinate 21,507 of JALFLW010000022.1, read as the reverse complement.
GTGTAACAGCAAAAAGCATCATCGTCGTTTTCGACAGGCACGCCTTGTCGCTCCGACTCCCTTCCGGCTCTGTACTTTTCAAATGAAGATGCGGGATCACCATATCCAATATCAGCAAAAATGTGATTCCAAATAAAAATCCCACCAGTGCAGGCAGCCAGGCAATCCCGTTCCGACTCTCTGTCATTTCGATAGACGGAATCAGTAATGACCAGACAGATGCTGCGATCATTACACCCGCTGCAAATCCCAGCAGCAATTTTTCTATTCCCGGTGGTATTTTTTCTTTCAGAAAAAATACCATAGCTGCTCCCAACGACGTCCCGAGAAACGGTATACTTAATACGATCAATTCTGACATATAATCTTTTATTCCTTTCTTTCACCCGCATGTTCTGAACCGCAGGCACAAAATTGTCGGATCTGCAATATGCAGTTTCCTTTTTTATCTATATGCACATACTAAAATACAGCGACAGTTAGTTGAGACTAACTATCGCTGTATTTTAGCATATAATATTAACAGATGCAATTATTTTGTATACCCATCGAATCCTTCTATAGATCACACCATCTCATACTCTTTTCATTTATAGCAGACTCTCCAGCATATCCAGCTCTTCCTGCCTGGTAGCCCAGCTTGTTACAAACCGCATGACGGTATGGGTTTCATCGTATTTTTCCCAAAAACTGATCTTCACCTGTTTCTGCAGCTCTTTGATCTGCCGGTTTTCCAAGACAACAAATACCTGATTTGTCGGATTTTCCAGATACAACTGATATCCCTTTCTTTTTAGGAGGGTTTTCAGACAATCTGCCATGATATCCGCATGTCTGCTGATATCATAATACAGACCATCTTCAAAAAGAACATCAAACTGAAGACCTGCCGTCCACCCCTTTGCAAGAAGCGCTCCATGCTTTTTCAGCAAATGAACATAATGATCAGGAGCACCCGCCTTAAAGACAATTGCCTCACCGAACAATGCTCCTGTTTTATTTCCTCCAATATAAAACACATCTGTGATCCGGGCAATATCCTCCAGTGTCATATCGGCTTCCGGACTCATCAGTCCATAGCCCAGACGTGCACCATCCAGATAAAGAGTCATGTCATACTTATGGCAGATACCGGCGATATCCTCCAGCTCCTTTTTTGTATATAAGGTACCATACTCCGTCGGATACGTCACATATACCATGCCCGGATATACCATATGCTCATGGTTTCCATCGTCATAAAAATCTGCCATATATTTTTCCAGATCAATTGCCGAAAGCTTCCCATCTGCTCCCGGCAATTCTATCACCTTATGTCCGCTATACTCGATCGCTCCTGCCTCATGAGTACTGATATGACCCGTGGCCGCAGCGATCACTCCCTGATAATCCTTTAATACAGTATCTATGACCAGCTGATTGGTGGCCGTTCCACCTACACAGAAAAATATTTCTGCCTCCGGACATCCACATTCTCTTCGTATCTTTTTCTTTGCACTTTCACAGATTTCATCATCTCCATAACCGGAATACGCATGTCCATTTGTTTCTATAAGTCTCTGCAAGATTTTTTCATGTGCCCCATGATTATAATCATTTTCAAATGAAATCATACTTTTTCCTTTCCACCACTCACTGCTACAGATCAAATTTTTCGCGAACGATCTGTTCCAGTACCTTAGCGGTTCCCTGTATTCCTAATATGCTGCTGTCGATCATGACATTCTTGTGATTAATGTCTGCCGGAAGAAAATGTGCATAAGAATTATGATAAGCATCCCTTGCCTTATCGACCTCTGCAATACGTTTTTTCGCATCCTCCATATTCATCTTCAGATAATCCACGCAGTTTCTGACACGAGCCTCATATGGGGCATAGATAAATATATGCAGTGAATTTTTCCTGTTTTCAAGAATATAATCGGAGCAGCGTCCTACAATGATGCAGGATTCATGATCCGCATATTCATTGATCAAAGCGGATTCTGTCTCAAAGATCTTATTCTGGATCTCGGTCGTTCCTTTACCCAGAGGAAATTTCATGTAGAGATAACTATGTTTTGCCTTTTCCTCATGCTCACTGACATCCGACACATCGATTCCTGTCTTTTTAGAAACAGCATCAACAATATCCCTGTCGTAATACTCAATTCCCAAACGCTCTGCGAGTTCCCTTGCAATCGGACGTCCCAGACTACCAAACTGTCTTGCGATCGTAATAACGTATTTTTCCATAATAATCACCCTTTCATATAGTTGTAAAATTCTTTATTAATGTTCCAGTACTGCACTCAGGAATTTTCTTGTTCTCTCTTCCTTAGGATTTGTAAATATTTCTTCCGGAGATCCCTCCTCGATAATATTTCCATCCTGCATGACGACAACCCTGTCTGCCACCTCTCTGGCAAACCTCATTTCATGCGTAACGATGAGCATCGTCATTCCATCCTTGGCCAGCTTTTTCATAACATCCAGTATTTCACCGATTACTTCCGGATCCAGAGCGGATGTCGGCTCATCAAAGAGAATACAGTCCGGGTTCATCGCCAATGCTCTGGCAATGGCTATTCTCTGCTGCTGACCTCCGGAAAGCTCCCCCGGATAACTATTGATCTTATCCGGCAGCCCCACTTTATTTAACAGATCCTGAACAATTTCCATCATCTCTTCCTTTGGCATTTTTTTAATATATTTCAAACCAATAGAAATATTTTCAAAAACTGTTTTATGGGGGAATAAATTAAACTGCTGAAAAACCATTCCCATATTTTTCCTGATCTTTATCGCTTCCTTTTCTGTCGTTTTCTTCGTAATCTTTCCATCATCTATATATATCTCTCCGGAATCTATCTTTTCCAGATGGTTGACACACCTTAGAAAAGTACTTTTTCCTGATCCGGAGGGGCCGATCACAACAACGACCTCACCATTTTTTATCTCCATGGAAACACCCTTTAACACCGAATTATCTCCGTAGGATTTATATATATCATTTACTTTTATCATATCAATCATCCTGCCTTTCCTCGATCACTTTGTTTTTATCCTGTGAAATTATTTTTCTTCAAATAGCCCTTACACAGCCCGTGAAGCACCCTTTACGCTGTTTTTCTCTGCAAATTTTGAAAGAGGCAGACACATGATAAAGAACAATGCCCCGACAACAAAGTAAACCTGCAAGGGATATCCTGTTGCATTGATCACAAGCTTTGACTGCTTTAACAATTCATTAAATCCTACCAGAGAGGCAATCGTTGTATCCTTGGTAAGACCGATAAAAAAGCCGATCAAAGTAAACTTAACCTTCTTGAAGGTCTGGGGAAGTATTATCACTCTGAGCGTATCGATCTTTGACAGCCCGATACACTTTGCTGCTTCATACTGTCCCTTCGGAATGGATTCAATACCGGAACGGATGATCTCACTGACATATGCTCCCGTATATAAGATCATGATATAAATACATGCCTCCCAGATACTAAGCTCAAATCCCAGATATGCCATACCAAAATAGCCGATAAACAACTGTAAAAGTAATGGTGATCCGCGGAAGATTTCTACATAGATTGTCAGAATTGCCCGCAGGATTTTATTTTTGCCGGTATATCCCACGGCCACGATCATTCCTAATATGGTTCCACCTATGATTGCAATAACGGATAAAAGAACTGTTATAAGGAATCCCTCCAGAAGCATGCTCCGGAATCCCCAAATAGCTAACCAACTATTCATAAAATCATTCCCCCCTTCTACTTAGGCTAGGGAAGTATCGACGGTTAATAAACCTAAGTACTGTCGTAGATGCAATTGTCAGGCAATAATACACGATCAATGCAGCCACATATAATTCCAAAGTACGAAATGTCCTTGAATTTAATATTGTTGTCTGCTGCATCAGATCCTTTACATCGATCGCGCAGAGAAGACTTGTGGAAAATATTGTCTGAGCGAACTGATTGATCAGTGATGGAAATACATTTCTCATGGTCTGCGGAAAAATGATATGCCAAAATATACAGAACTTACTCAGATTAAGGGTTCTTCCGGCTTCCCACTGTCCAAAAGGGACACTTTCGATTCCTCCTCTTATGATTTCAGCGACATATGCTGTGATACACAGCGATAATGCGATCATACCGGCAGGAACAGACGGTATCATGATATGAAACTGTGGAAGTCCGTAAAAGATAAAAAATATCTGAACCAAAAGAGGTGTATTTCTCATGACATCAATATAAATTCCCAAAATGCCATCTACTAATCTGTTTACTTTTTTGTATCTCAAATATCCAAAAAATGTCCCGAATATTAGTGATATGGCAAATACGCTAAGCGTAATTGCCATAGTCACCAGTGCTCCGTTTAATATGGTGGGCATGTTTCGGATAGGCGTTGACCAATCTAAAAACATAGACACACCCCATTTCTAATATGTAGGATTAAGCGGCATTGTACTCTCTTTACCAAACCATTTCTTATATGTCTTATCTGTAAATCCGTTCTGAGTCTGCTCAAAGATAAATTCATTCAGATAATTGAGCCATACCTGATCGCCGAAAGCTACACCAAATCCACAATAAGATGGTGTCGTCAGATTCTCACCGATTACTTTAAATTTGTCCGGATGCTCTTTTGCATCATATTCCATAATGGTACTGTCCTCGATACGGGCATCGATCTGTCCATTTTCCAAAGCGAGATCTGCATCAGCGGTTGCATCAAAGGTAACGATCTTAAAGTCTACTCCAAGTGATTTAGCAACGGCCTCATTAGCACTTGACTTAACAACACCGACCTTCTTGCCTGCCAGATCCTTATAGGATGTAGCCTTAGAGTCTGCACTTACCATCATGAGAGAACCCATTGCCAGGTATGGATCTGTAAATGCGATTTTCTGCGACCTCTCTAATGTGATCGTGAAACAGCCGACTACGACATCTACTTTGCCGGTCTCCAAACTCGGGATACGGTTATCTGCTGTCATATCTACCAGCTCAAGCTCGACTCCGAGGGAATCCGCTAATGCCTGGGCATAATCTACATCAAGACCTGTAGGCTTCTTTTTGTCATCATACATACCAAACGGTGCTGTCGTCAGCATGATACCGACCTTGATCTTTCCATTTTTAATAATATTCTGCAAAGTTGAAGTGCTGCTGCCGGATGATGCTCCTCCTCCGGAAGCTGAGCTGTCTGATTTTTTTGAATATGAACATCCCAAAAGGCTGCTCATCATAGTAATTATCAATGCTACTGCTAACAGTTTTTTGAATTTCATTTTATGTCTCATCATAATTGCCTCCAATCTGAATGAAAATATTTCATTCTATCCATCTGCTGTTATCAAGTTTACATTCTATTTTTCTCATTCGCTTTCTCCGTAATTACCATTATCCTTCCACTTCAAAGAGCCATCCGTCCGGTGCCGGGATTGTTCCTCGCTGGATGCCGATCAAGGTATCGTACAGTTTTTTTACTACAGGACCTACTGTTTGCATTCCTGTCGGGAAGAGGATCTCCTTGTCCCCGGCAACGATCCTTCCAACCGGAGAAAGAACGGCTGCTGTTCCACACAGGCTGCATTCTTCAAAGCTTTCCACCTCATCAAACAAAACAGTTCTTTCCTCCACCTCCATATTGAGATAGTGCTGAGCTACATATACTAAAGAACGTCTTGTGACGGATGGAAGAATGGATGTTGATTTTGGAGTGACAAATTTGCCATCCTTGGTAATAAACAAAATATTTGCTCCTCCGGCTTCCTCAACCTTTGTCCTTGTCGCAGGATCCAGATACAGGTTTTCTGCAAAACCTGCTTCATGTGCAAGAAGTCCGGCATATAAGCTCATAGCATAATTCAGACCACTCTTAATATCACCTGTTCCTCTCGGTGCTGCTCTGTCATAATCGCTGACGCATAAGGAAATCGGCTTGATACCGTCACTGTAATAGGAACCGACCGGCATAACAAATATCCTAAGTTCGTATTCCTCTGCCGGATGCACACCGAGACAGGCTGATGTACCATAAACCACCGGTCTTACATAAAGTGTCGCTCCTGACTCATAAGGCGGAACCAGATCGATATTTGCTTTCACAACCTGTATCACAGCCTCCATAAATTTTTCCTTTGGAAAAACCGGAATCCCCAGACGCTTTGAAGAATTTTCAAAACGCTCCTCATTGAGATCCATGCGAAAGATGACAACCTTATCATCCTTTGTACGATATGCCTTAAATCCATCAAAACAGGTTTGAGAATACTGGATCACCGTGGAACACTCACTGATATGACACACCGGATCATCGGACAATGTCCCGTCATCCCATGCACCATCTTTATACTTTGCGATAAACCGCCAAGGTGTTACGGAATAATCAAAGGGGAGATTACTCCAATCATACTTCTTTTCCATAGATTATTTTCCTCCTTTCAAGTTGTCATGTTGAAAGTAAAAAATCAAAAGCCAAAAAAAAGTTCCCCTTCGAGATATCTCTGCAAGGGGAACTGCAGGGGTATCTCTGTGGACACCCCTTCGTGTCGACTTATTTTGGTTACAAATTGTAGTGGCAATTGCATCGTTTGTCAATAAATAAATTGTATTGAATACAATCCGTATATCCATATTTTCCTATTTCCGGCAAGCACCATATATTAAGGAACACTTTCATTTATTTAATGCAGACTGTTCATTTTTCTTAATAAATAAACAAAAAAATCTACTCCATTCAAAAATGCAATCAATACAATTTATCTATTGATTGTATCGAAAATAAATAGTATGATGACACTTGAAATTCAAATTCTTAGTGCAAAGACGTACTGCTTTCCCAGCGGTGCGTCTTTTATTATTTTCTGATAGCCGTTCTATAGAACAGCAGAATGGAGGTTATTATGGCTAATTATTCGAAATGTGCAATGTCAATCAAGGGTTCCCCTATCCGTGTAATGATGGTAAAGGCAGAAGAAATGGGAGATGTGATCTCACTGAGTCCCGGACAGCCCGATTTCATTCCTGAACCAAAGGTAATCGAAACAACACAGAAAATGGTCAGCCAGAGCTCTCGCTACGCTCCCGGTGCAGGACTTGACAGCCTGCGAAACACATATATCAATTACCTGAATAAAGAAATCGGATCTGATTACAAAAAAGAGAATACAATGGTAACAGTAGGAGGCATGTCTGCAATCCATCTCACCCTCTGCTCCGTACTGGATCCCGGAGATGAGGTCCTGATCTACGAACCATACTTTGCCAATTATGAAGGAATGGTTCAGATGTTCCACGCTGTCCCTGTAAAGATCAAAGCCCAGAGCAGCACAGGATTTGAGATCACTGCAGAAGCGATTGAAAAAGTCCTTACTCCAAAGACTAAGCTTCTCCTTTTAAATTCTCCATGCAATCCTACCGGAAGGATCGTTCCAAAGAAAGAACTGGAAAAAATCTCAAAGCTTGCGATCATGCATGATTTCTTTGTATTAAGTGATGAAGTATACCGTCATATCCTCTATGATGGCGTGAAATTTGAAAGCATCGCAACTCTTCCCGGAATGAAGGAACGTACCATGGTCGTAGACAGCTGTTCAAAAAGCAGTGCCATGGCAGGATTCCGTGTCGGCTTCCTCACCGGACCGGAGGATTTCATCAAGATTGCAACCAAGACAATCGAAAATGTATACTCCTGTGCAAATACTCTCGCCCAGATGGCTGCAGAAGTATCTCTCCGGGAAGGTGCCGCTTACCGCGAAGTCATGAGAAAGGAATACGAAAAACGTCGTAATTACCTATATGACCGAATCGAAAAAATCCCGGAATTTTCCTGCAAAAAACCGGAAGGTGCCTTTTATTTCTTTATTAATGTAGAAAAGACGGGCTTAACAGGCGATGAATTTGCCAACAGGCTTTTGGAAGAGAAAAAAGTGGCAATTGTTCCCGGCAGCTCATTTGGCACCAGCGGGATCAACTATGTCCGCATCTCCTATGCAACCTCTATGGAAAATTTAAAAGAAGCATTTGACCGTATCGAAGACTTTGTAAAATCTCTTCATTAAGGTGGATTGATATTATGAATATTGTAATAGTGATCAATCAAATGTTTTCAATCCTTCTGATCATCGGACTGGGGTATGTATGTGCCAAAGCAGATATCATCGATAAGGATAAGAGTACATTTCTATCTGATATGATCATCAAAGTATTTAATCCGGCGATCATATTCAGCAGCGTACTAAGCAACTCACAGGGTGGACAAAACCAATATGTCGGTCTGACTTTCCTTGTTGCCGGAATTTCCTATGGACTGGTTATCATCCTGTCCAAGATCCTGGCACCTCATCTTACCGATATCAGGAAAGAGCAGCCTCTATATGAAATGATGTTTATCTTTTCCAATCTGGGTTTTATCGGTATTCCTCTGGTAAGCTCCATGTTTGGCACATCCTGTCTGATCTATGTGGCTATTTTTATATTGGAATATAATATTATATTCTACGTCTACATGGCCATTATCCTAAGCAGTCAGGATGGTCATGGCTTTCATCTGTCTGACTTGAAAGCTATGATCAATCCCGGCACCATTTCCTGCCTTCTGACACTGCTTGTATTTCTAACCGGTATCCGTCTGCCGGATACCATCAGCAGTACAATCTGCTCCGTGGGAAATGTAGCAACACCACTGGCTTTGATGGTGATCGGTGTCACAATAGGTCTTCAGGAGGATCTGCTTGGCAGATTGTGCAATTTAAAGCTTTACATTATTTCTCTGATCAAGCTGATCCTGATACCGGTTTTAGGAATACTGCTTATGAAGAAATGCCATATTCCCGAAATTGTCGGGCAGATCTCCACGATCATGCTGGCCATGCCGGTTGGAACAATGCCTCTGATCTTTGCTCAGGAATACCATGCCGGTGAGGAAGCCTGCTCCAATAATGTGATCATTTCAACACTACTGACACTATTTACACTACCGTTTATCGTATTTCTATATCCGCACTTGTAAGGAGGGATGTCTATGCCGGTAAATTCATTTGACGATTATCCAATGTCCTGGAGACCCAAAAAAGAATTACTCAAAAGACCTTATTACATATCTCTGGCAGACATGATGGAAGAGGATATTAAAAACGGCACCCTTACCGCAGGCACACAGCTGCCGCCACAGCGTGAACTGGCTGATTTCCTGGATCTGGGCTTTAATACGATCATGCGGACCTACACACTATGCAAGGAACGGGGACTTGTATATGGAACAACAGGCCGTGGAACTTTTGTAGCCGAGAATGTCCAAAATTCTGTACTCATCTCCTCCGGTGATATGAAAAGAAACGGATTAAAGCACTGTATTGAAATGGGATATGTGGCAGGCTTTGAATCCCTTCAGGGCTGTGTCACACAGACCATCCGTGAAATCGCCCAAAAAGATGATCTGACACGCTATATTAATTATGACAACTCTCTGGGAATGTCTCATCAGAAACAGGCAGCCAGAAACTGGGTATCGGCATTTGGAGTCGATGCAGAAAATCTAAAGGTCCTGATCGCATCCGGCACACAGAATGCGATCGTCACCTCTGTACTTGCCTTATTTCATCCCGGTGACATTATTGCCGTAGACTGGTACACCTATGCCAATTTTATTGAGATTGCGATGATGTATCACATCCAGCTGCTGCCGATCCCCGGAGATACGCGCGGGATGCTTCCCATCGAACTGCAGAACGTATGCCGTTCCATTGATGTCCGTGGAATATTTCTCATGCCTACCTGCAGTAATCCGACGTCGTATTCTATGGATATTGCCAGAAAACAGGAGCTTGCTGCCGTCATCCGCCAATACGACCTGATCGTCATTGAGGATGATGTCTACGGATTTATGAGCACATATATGGAAGAATCCTACCGGATCCCTTTCTCACGTCTGCTTCCGGAAAATACCGTCTATATCTGCGGGATTTCTAAAGCAGTATGTACCGGAATGGGGGTATCCTTTATCCTATATCCTTCCCGGTTCGCTGCCCAATTAGAAAAGATGCATTGTCTGATCAATACAAAAACCTGCTCTCTCAATGCAGAGATCATCACAAGTCTGATCATATCCGGCAAAGCACAAAAGATCATAAAAGCGAAGCTCAAAATGATACAAAAAGCGAATGAAATTTTTCAGCATATTTTTCCGGATACCATTACTGCCGGAAACCCTTACTCCTTCTCAAAATGGGTGGCCATTAATTGTACCGAAAACGGGATAGATTTAGAAAAACATCTCTCCGAAAAGGGAGTACATGTTTTTCATTCCTGTCGTTTTATCCTGCGTCCTGATTACAATCACCAGTTTTTGCGGATATCATTATCCTCTACGCAAAATCTCAAAGAACTGGAGCAGGGATTACAGATTATCAAAGAAAACACAGAAGTATTATAAATATCGGGAAAGCTTTCAAAAATAAATCTGCACCCACAGTCGGAAAGCTTCCCATATATTATAGAAAGGCATGGTGATCATCATGGCGATCAAAAAGGTTGGCATTATCGGAATGGGAGCTCTCGGGCTCCTTTTCGGAGATATCATCCAAAAAAACATGGGCGAAGGCGTCGTTGAATTTATTATGGATTCCCGGCGTTATTTCAAACATAAGAATGAAAAATATTTTATTAACGGAATACAAAAAAATTTCGTCCTGAGAAATTGCAACGATCATCCGGAATACGATCTTATTATCGTTGCAACAAAATACAATGGTTTAATGGATGCTGCCGAACAGGCAATAATGTGCATGAATCAGCAAACAATCGTAATCTCACTGTTAAATGGTATTATCAGCGAAAAGATCATTGCCCGGAAGGTTGACGACCTCCATATCATCCGCTCCGTTGCCATAGGCATGGACGCTTTGAGAGACGGAAACCGGCTGGATTACGGTCACACCGGAGTGATCCAGTTTGGCAGCATAACTCCTCCACAGCAGAAATTATGCGATGATCTGGAATATTTCTTTCAGATTTCCGGAGTTCCACATGAAAGAAAAGAGGACATCCTCCATGCCATGTGGGGAAAACTCCTTCTAAATGTCGGTATTAACCAGACATGTATGGTCTACGATACAACATACTCCGGTGCCCTTACGATCCCGGCCGCCAGACAGGATATGTTTGATGCCATGCATGAAGTCATTGCCGTCGCACAGGCAGAAAACATATCCCTCACAGAGCAGGATTTTGAATACTATGTAAGTACTCTCGATGATCTCGTTCCGGACAGCTACCCGTCTATGCGTCAGGACAGGCTGGCACACCGCAGATCCGAAGTGGACTTATTTGCCGGAACGATCTTAAAGCTTGCCAAAAAACACGGAATAGATACACCGGTAAATCAAAAATATTATGATAAAGTTTTGGAGATAGAATCTCAATACTGATCAACAAAGCATACTGTATATTTCTAATTGTTTATGCCGTCACAGACGGCAGAATGGAGGTTTGATCAATATGAATATAAATAAAGTATCTGTTATGGGACTGGGGGCTGTTGCCTGTGCCGTCGTTCCGAATCTTATGAAAGTACTGCCCTCTGAGTCAATTCGTATCATTGCCGGAGGAAGCCGCAAAGAACGTTTGGAAAAAAACGGGATCATTGTAAATGATGTACATTATGACTGCTTTGTAACCGCTCCTGAGGAAACTGTCGAGCCTGCCGATCTGCTTATTGTAGCCGTAAAATATACCGGACTGGAAAAAGCAATCGAAGATATGAAAAACCACATCGGTGAAAATACCATTATCCTCTCTCTGATGAATGGCATTGACAGCCGGGAGATGATCGGGAAAAGATACGGCTTTGAGAAATGTATTTATGGCATCTGTGCTCTTTCCACCGAAAATCTTGGAAATGGCCGTTTCAAGGTGTCTCCTTTAAAAGAGGGTATCCTGATCGGCGAGGCCGAAAATAAAAAACCTTATACCCCACGTATTCAGGCAGTCGAAAAGCTTTTTACAGATGCCGGCATCGACTTTGGCATTCCCGAAAATATGCTGCATGATGTATGGTGGAAGTTTCTCCTGAATGTGGGCGGCAACTGCACAAATACGGTACTGCGTGGTACACAGAGCTACTTCAAATATCTGGAACCTGCCAATCAGGCCCGCAAGATGATCATGGAGGAAGTATTAGCCGTAGGTCTGGCAGAAGGTGCACCTATCTCTCAGGCCGATGTTGACCAATTAATGGGACAGTATGTAAATTATCCGGAGGGTAATATGTGTTCTATGCTGCAGGATCTCCTTCATAAACGAAAGACAGAAAATGATCTTTTCTGCGGTTATGTCGTAAAACTCGGCAAAAAACACGGTATCCCTACTCCGGCAAACCAGTATCTGTACTATCTCATTGATGCACTTGATGAGGTAAATGCCGGTTCTCCTGTTACACGCGTCGACGAAAAGATGCTTCTCGTATAGGCATCATCTGACACGGCATATGCCACAATACAAATAATCTTTATAACAAACAAAGAGGGATTTCTTGCAAAATCCCTCTTTCACATGTAAAATTAAAAGAAAAAGCATCATTAACAATAATATGATCAGAAATGAGGCGTATCCAAAATGAAACATACCATCACCAAAAACATTATCGACACTGCTAACGGCCGCCAAAAAGCGGATCTCGTATTAAAAAATGCGAATATCGTCAATGTATTTACCGAATCAATAGAAACCGGTGATATTGCCATTACAGACGGAATGATCGCCGGTATCGGCAATTATGAAGGGATCACAGAAAAAGATATGACCGGAAAATATGTCTGTCCCGGATTTATTGACGGTCATATCCATCTGGAAAGCTCCATGGTTGCTCCTACCGAGTTTGAAAAGGCAGTCCTTCCACACGGTACTACTGCCGTGATCACAGATCCTCATGAGATCGCCAATGTCGCAGGCAGCCTTGGAGTAGACTTTATGTTGAAATATACCGAAAATATGACGATGGATGTCTTTTTCATGTTTCCCTCCTGTGTCCCTTCCACAGACCTGGACGAAGCCGGTGCCTGCCTGAACGCTGCGGATATCACTCCTTTTTATGATGATCCGCGTGTACTCGGTCTTGCTGAGATGATGAATTCTTTCGGTGTTAATCAGGCCGATCCGGAAATTTTAGACAAAATAAATATCACTCTTGATAAGAACCGGATAGTGGATGGACATGCACCTCTTTTAAGCAGCAAAGAATTAAATGGTTATGTTTCTGCAGCTATCCGCTCTGACCATGAATGTTCCAATGCCGAGGAGGCAATGGAGAAATTTGCCAGAGGACAGTGGATCATGGTACGTGAGGGTACGGCTGCCAAAAATCTGGAGGGTCTGCTGCCGCTTTTCAGGGCTCCATACACCCAGAGACTTATGCTGGTGACAGATGATAAACATCCTTGTGATCTCCTGCGTGACGGCCACATTGATGCCATTGTCCGAAAAGCCGTACAGAATGGTGTTGATCCTATTGCAGCGATCAAGGCCGGAACCTTTAATGCTGCAAACTATTTTGGTCTGAAAAATAATGGGGCTGTTGCACCGGGATATAGTGCCGACATTGCTGTCTTTGATAATTTATCTGATCTGAATATCCTGGAAGTCTATAAAGACGGCAAACTCGCTGCCCAAAACGGCCGCTGCCTTGTCGAAACTTCTGTACCTGAAATGGGACAGGAAATCACAGACCGTATTTATCATTCTTTCCATATCGCCCCTGTCACACCGGAACAGCTTCAGTTTAGTGACAAGCCTTCCGGCAGCAAGATCCGCGTCATTGATCTGAACGCCCATGAGCTGCTGACCAGTGAACGCATCACGGACAAGACATGCTTTGATGGCTGTGCAGAAGGTGTCAATACAGCGGAAGATATTGTCAAGATCATCGCTCTGGAACGTCACAAAAACACAGGGCATATCGGAAAAGGCTTTCTGGGACGATATGGTCTGAAACAGGGAGCCGTTGCAACCAGCGTCGGACATGATTCTCATAACCTCGTCGTGGCAGGTACAAACGATGCAGACATTGCCTGTGCCGCAAACCGCGTCATTGCTAATGAGGGTGGACTTGCCATTGCATTAAACGGGAAAGTCGTTGCCGATCTGCCTCTCCCGATCGCAGGTCTTATGTCAACACTCCCACTGGAAGAGGTAGATGAACGGCTTGAAGCTATGAAAGCCATTTTGCGGGACTGGGGAATCCCCGAACAGATCGATCCATTTATGACACTCAGCTTTGTGAGTCTCCCTGTCATCCCGTCTCTCCGCTTAAATACTTATGGCGTCATTGATGTAAATAACCACAAAGTCGTGGATGCAATATTTTAGTTATTTCCATTGCTTATCGAAAATACCAGCCCCGGTAGTAATGCCGGGGCTGGTATTTTTATTCTGTATTTTTTATTTCCTTTTGTCTTTTCACTATGATGCTGCAACTGCCTCTGCAGAGTCCTCTGTATCTTCCGCATCCTCTTCAAGCTCAGATTCCTGTGTAATGCCGACAACGATGGCATCCTCTGAAGTGATCAGCTCAATCTTGTCATTCATGAGTTCCTTGATATCTTTGACCTTGACACACTTCGCATCCCCTAATTCAGCAAAGTCAATATAAACCTTCTCCACGATGTCTTCCGGATCCGCTTTGTAATGGATCTCTGAAATTTCCTCATCTACAGAGCCCTTTGCTAATTCCTCATTTACCAAAACAACCTGAGCCGTCGTTGCGATTTTTTCACCGGCTACCAGCATCTGAAAATCAATAAACATAATCTTTTTCATCAGCGGATTGTAATCCACATCTTTAACAATGGCATTGTATTTCTGACCGCCGACCTGCAGAACCGTTCTACTGCCTTTCATATTCTTTCTCATGAAACGCTCTGCCTCAAAAACCGAAATCTTCAAAGGTATGGTTTCCTCCAGATCTCTGCCACACAAACTGCCCGGGACATATCCCTCTCTCCTCAACTTTTTCGCCTTTACACTCATGTCTCTTTTCTCAGCATTTAATGTTGTCATAATAATCACCCATTCCTTTCTACTCAGCCTGTAAACTTTGAACCGGCTTTTTTTGCTGACTTTTTACATGCGTAAAGCAAAGCTTAATTCAAAAAAGACTCCTGCCACACAGGTTTTAGTGTAGTAGAAGTCCAAATCAAATCGGTTTTTCGTTTTATGCACCATAGATTATTATAATACCTTATTTTTTATCTGTCTATTTTAATTTTGCTGATATTTTTTTATTCATCCCGATATTTTTGTGCATTTTTAATTGATTTTCCCGGCAAATGTGATCACTGCTGCTGATCCATTCCCCGATAGCTTGTTCTGTATCCGTGATTTTCCTGCGGCCGCATATCATTTGGATACATGGTATCAGAATAAATATCTGTCTGAAGCTGTTTCACCATAGAGAAAACCCTCTGATAATCCGGTATATCATAAATCTTAAAGCCATCATGATCAGAATGACCATTGTGCGAGGAGCGGCTGTCTCCATTGTAGACCGTATGACCACATACCATGATCACATCTCCCACACCCAGCAGCTGATCAAATATGCCCCTGTGGATATTTATATGGGACAGATCCGTAAATGGCTTCATCTCATAATTGTAGGTGAATGTCCCTCCGGATATATACATACCCTTGTCTGTGATGATAAACTCTGTATGCTTATACTTCAGTATTGAGAAAAGAACTCCTCCCAGATAAATCCATACCGGCATCATATGTAATACAAAAAATCCTGCCATGGCCAGACCAAAGCCCTGACCCGCCGGACCGGAAACTCTCGTCATACCGGCTATCATAGAACTGTCCAAGAGTCCCCATATCAGTGCAAACGGAAGCATCGAATTAAAAATGCTCTCAAAGATAAAGCACTTTTTATCCGGTCTCCCCCTCCACAATATCTGTTCCTGCTGCCCCACCATCAATTCCAAATCTGTCTTTCCCATTTTTCTCCAATCCTTTCACAAATACCCTCATTTTTAATGAAATTTTAACGGCCAGCCGCCAAATTGTCAACTAATACAATTTTCGGAGAGAAATCTGCCCCGTTTTTTATTGCATTAATTCGTCCAGATTTCCATCAAACTCTTGTTTTTTCTTCTCCGTGGCCTTCCCTTGGGCTGCTTTTGACTTTGGCTTCGGCGTCTCTTTGTCATTCCTTCTTTGCACGATCTCCGGTGTCACGGCAGCCGGTGCTTTCGTAACTTTTTCTCTTTTCTTTGAAGACTTTTTCTCTCCCTGCTGTTTTACCTGCCTTTTGGGCGTCTGGCTTTTTTTATCTGTCTTTGTCTTTTCCGGTATTTTTGTTTTTTCCGGTATTTTTGTCATTTTCACGGTGTCCGGCGTGCTCTCAGCGTTTTTTTCTGCGTCTGTCGTATTTGCAGGTTTTATCGTTGCGGTTATACCCGGTTCAGAGAGTTTTTTCTCCGGATTTTCTCTCTTGTGACAGCTCCATATGCCTGCTGCCAGTCCTATTATCACCACTGCTGTGATGATCCATTGTATTTTATGATTTTTCTTTCTCTTATCGCCGGCGAGGAAAGCGGCCACTTCTCTTCGCAGAGTCTCGGTATGTCCCGGCTCACCTGCCTGTGTTACCTCCTCCTGACTCTCTGCTTTTTCCGTTATGCCATTCCGGACACCATATAAATCCCGGTATAATTCCTCCACACTCTGATATCGTTCTTCTTTCCTGACTGCCAGTCCCTTCATGATCTCCTGCGACTGAACCACCGACAATCCCGTTCCATATATATCCTCCAATCGGATCATCCGGTCATTGATCCAACGCTCCATAGCATCCTCCGGCACCATTCCCGAAATCATAAAATATATAACGGCACAAAGAGAATATACATCTGTCCACGGTCCCAGCTTCTCCTCTGCTCTATACTGTTCTACCGGCACAAATCCTCTTTTGATCAATATCGTATGCTCTTCTCTCTTAGGATCTACAAAGCCTGCTGCCCCAAAATCAATCAATTTCCATTTTCCGTCTTTTGTGATCATCAGGTTGTCCGCACTGATATCCCGGTGGAGGATTCCCTTCTCATGAATCTTTTGTATCGACTTCATTAATGGTGCGATCCCTTTCAGGACTTCCTGCCCATTCATCCTTCCATGCTTCGTTATGTACTGCTTGACACTGACTCCCCGCACATATTCCATAACAATATAGGCAGTACCATTTTCCTTAAAATAATCCCGCACCGCTACAATCCCATCCAGCTCATACAGGGATGCTGCTATCCTCGCCTCGCGAACGGCACGTTCTGCCTCTTCTCCGGATTTTGCCAGATATTCCTTCACCGCCACCTCGACCTGCACATTCCGGTCAAACGCACGATAGGTAATCCCAAATCCGCCCCTCCCCAGTACCTTTTCTAATTTATATCTATCCTTTAATACAGTTCCCTCCGGAAGGGCTCCCTGCCTGTTTCTTCTTTTATCCGTCCCATTTACGGTACTATGCATCTTTTTTCATCCTCGTTCTTTTCTTAATACTTCTATAATGACATTTTAATTCATGTCTCCAAAAAAATCAAAAAAACGGGCAGACAATTTTATAAACTGTCTGCCCGGATCGTGCTTCCCATTATTGGTACGGGAAGTCTTAGTTATTATTTATTGCTTACTACTTTTCTGTTCCCGGTGATCCCTTTTTTCTTTAAAAACTTTTCATATGCTTTCTCTTTTTCCTTCGGCACAGTGACCTGTGCTTTTGGATGAATATTGCCAAATGCTTTACTGCCGACACTGCCGGAAACAAGTTTTGTTGACAAGATCTTAATATATCGAAGCTTCTTACAATTATAAAACGCTTTCTTGCCAATTGCCGTAACATTTTTGCCGACCGTTATTTTTGTTATCTTTTTATTTCCACAAAAAGCCTTTGAAGCAATCCCTGTCACTTTATATTTTATGCCATTATATGAAAGCTTCTCAGGTATCGTTACCGATTTTTTCGTCTTTGCAGACACGATCAAAAATGTTACTGTCTTTTTATTCTTGGCATTTGCTGTAATTTTATATACATTGCCATCCTTATCCTTAATCTTGCTTCCCACCTTTGGCAGCTTCTGAGAAGCAGAACCTGTCGGTGACGGAGCCGGTGTATTGCCTGGTACCGGCACTGGTGTAGCATCCGGTGACGGTACCGGTGTTTCGGACGGCACCGGCGTCTGGGAGGTACCCGGGGTCGGTATTGGTGTCTCGGAGGTACCCGGGGTCGGTGTCGGCTCTCCGGATGTCCCCGGTGTCTGAGAGGTACCCGGGGTCGGTGTCGGCTCTCCGGATGCCCCCGGGGTCTGAGAGGTACCCGGGGTCGGTGTCGGCTCTCCGGATGCCCCCGGTGTCTGAGAAGTTTCCGGTGTCTGTGTCTCTCCCGGTACCGGTGAAGAAGATACATCCTGTGACGGGGTCGGTGTCGCTGTTACAGATGGTGCGTCACTGCTTTCCGGAACTTCTGTCTGTCCCGGTTTTCCACTATTTTCCGGCATGCTGCTGGAATGAGGTGCATCAGACACTTCCGGACTGACAACCGGTGATGGTGTTACCGTCTTTTTGATCGTATACTCCGTAGAAGCCACTGCATCGCCTGCCGTGATCGTTGCTGTTATTTTTCCCTCTGATACCAGATCCGTCGTCACCTTTCCATCCCGGGTGTAAACGATATCATACGATGTATCCTCATCTCCGGTCCATCCATCACTATATGTATAGTTTACATCTGCTTTATGCTCTTTTCCATCATATTCTATGACATCTGACGGAGCGGTGATCGTTGCAGACACTTTATGTGCTTCACTGTTCTTACAGGTTGCTGTCAGGACATTTCCCTCTGCCTGATATTCCAGATCATGCACTGCTTTTGATGGTTCATTATTTGTATAGTACTCTTTTGTACATCCTTCATATCCTCTCTGAACTGTTCCATGAGACGGATCCATTACCGGAATCAGATCCTTTTCTCCTTCTGTATCTATATTCTGATACCAGAAATCTGTTTCTCCATCCCTTCCACCGTTCAGTGCCCAGCAGACTTCTCCGGAAGCAAACTGCTCGCTCGTCCTTCCACCACTCTCATTCTCCGCATCACTGAGATAATAGCAATCCTCTATTGTTCCACCCATATCCTTGGCAAATTCATTTTTATCGCCGTCTCCTGTAATGGTACTTCCATAAGTAAAACAACTTCTTATATTTCCCCGGTTCCATCCGGCAATGATTCCCTTATCTGCATAAAACGCTTCGTTCTCCTGATCCTCATCCTGCTTTGCCGTCACCAGAGAAATATTTTCAAAACCACAGTTTTCTATGGTTCCATAATTTTTACCACAGATCACACCTGCTCCACCTTCTACATTTCCCTCGTAACCTAACTCTATATCCTTGAAATAAAGATTCTTAACAGTACCAAACAGTCTCTCTGCAACAATACCATGTGTCCATTCTTCATTTAACTTTACCCCTGACAATGTATGTCCCTGTCCATTCAGTGTCCCATAAAAGTCATCTGCAAACGAAGCAGGATTTTCACTATCTAAATTAAGGTCACATTTCAGCTTTATATTTATGGCCGGGTCATTTACAGTGAATTTTTCCAATTTTTCAAAATCAGAAACACTCTTCACCAGTATGCACCACTTACCATTCTCTTTTTCGGCAGGTACACTATTAAGAGACATCGGTTCTGTCACTTTATACCCCGGCTTGTAAACGTCATAATTATATAGGGAAGAGGCACAATACAGATATCCCTCCGGCAGAGTACTGCCATATTCCATCTCCTTCGTCACACCATCAATCTTTACCTCATAGCTTTTCACTTCTCTGGTCAGCATGACGGTCATATCCTCGTTGATCAAAGTATCTCCGGTAAATTCCTCATCATCCTCCGTACTATAGCTGTATTTATACTGATCATTATCCATAAACTTACCCAGAGCAGTCCCCTTCGGTAACGTCAGCTCATCAAAGGCTTCCCCGTCCAGCCGGAGGCTCACTCTGCATACGGCACTGCTGTCCGAAGATGCCACCATTTTTTTCTGATCGGAATCATACTCATAGTAATAATTCTTTCCTCCGGCTTCGATCACATTGCCCTTTCGAGGCAGAAACGTCGTAAGCTTACCTTGTGTAGTAGTGGTTGTATTCGTCACCTTCTGTCCATTGATCCTGGTAATTGCCTCATTTGCCGGCAATCCCTCCAACGTATATAGTGCCTGCTTATTTCCATACCTGTCATAATATCTAAAACTGCCTCCGGAAGATCCATCATAACCATCCGAAATATTCTGGAAATAATAGGATCCTCCGACTACGATATTATTGTCATACCCCCTAATAAAGTTGGACAGACCACTAATATCATCTCCATAACAATTAATGCTTCCTCCTGTTACCTCTACAGAATCAGCGTATAATATATTTGCTGAATAATCATTCAAATAGGCATTTATTGTTCCTCCTGATACAACTATTTTTTCAGCACTAATACAATTATTTTCATTTATCTTGAGATTTCCTCCGCTCATAACGAATTTACCATTATTCAATGATACCACTCCACCAAGCTCCAGATTTCCTCCTTCCATATATACACCATTTCCATGTTGATCTGTGGAAGTATCTATGGACGCATATCCCGAAATTTTTAATGTGCCATTCTCTTCGGAATCTTTTATTATCATTTTTCCTGTCACATCGACAACGATATTTGTCTCTTCATCATAAGAAGCTGTTAATTCATCCTTATCAAAAAATTCCTGACCCGCGGCAGCTATATCGGAATTGCCCTTGGTATAGATATTAGCCGTTCCTGCAATGTTCATGACCGGAAACAGTTCCTTATACCACTCGATAGCACTTGAACTGACCTCCCTACAATAAATATCATCATTTTGAATATGTGCATCATCAAAGATAATATTCGCTTCAACGCCCTCAGCTACCGTAATGCATGTATCAATATATGCATTATTTATCTTATTGGTACCGGTGATGATATACGTTCCATTCTGCGTAATATTGATATCAATCACATGAAACTCCTGTTTTCTGTCTGCTCCGTCATATAGGATCTTTTCGGTGACGAGACTGCTGTCTGACAGATCATATGTCACGGCATTTTCTACAGAAACCGTACTAACACCTGCAGTCCGGTATCCGCTTCCTGCATAAGCGGAAACATTCTGTACCGGCGGAATGCTGCTGAGCACGGTTGCGGATAGGGTCGTGACACATACCAGCTTCGCCATACTCCTTCGTATCTTTCTTCTTT
Source organism: Lachnospiraceae bacterium (assembly GCA_022774505.1). Classification (GTDB taxonomy): domain Bacteria; phylum Bacillota; class Clostridia; order Lachnospirales; family Lachnospiraceae; genus Jutongia. Next base: position 186 of record JALFLW010000022.1, on the reverse strand, counting down.
TGTTTCTCCTGACCTCTTCTCTGTTAAATTGGTAAATGTTTTTTCTCATAAATATAATCCGCCTTTCTGCGAAAGGCACCAATGCGTCATGAAACAAGTTGGCTGCCCTTCACTTTTTATTTTATCTTCCTTCTGATATATTTTTCTTATAAGACTGACACACTACAGAACACGTGGAGGTGAGTG